>JBILFF010000055.1:0-13975 GCA_044351695.1 Bdellovibrionota bacterium | reverse complement strand
CAACAAAAATATTTCTACCGAAAAAAAGTGCAATGTGCTTTACCGTTGTGCGCTAGGTATTTCTCAGGATATTTTTGAGCGTCCAGATCATCAAGAAATCATGCAGCGATCAAAGGGCGTTGTTGATAATACAATCAAACTTCTCTTTAGAGATAGTAGCGCTTTTGGTCAGATGATCAGCTTGTCGGGCCACGATTATTATACCTATACACATTCCGTGAATGTTCTCACGTTCACACTCACTTTGCTTTCTCATCTGGGATTCAAAGACCAAAGGTTTTTAAAAGAAGCGGGTATGGGTGCCTTACTTCATGATGTCGGCAAGACTAAAGTTCCCATCGAGATCTTAAACAAACCCTCAAAATTGACGGAAGATGAGTGGCAGATCATGAAAAATCATCCAGTTTTTGGGGCAGATATTGTGCAAAGGGCAAAGATGCCTGAGCGCGGTGTCGATGTGATTGTTCAGCATCACGAGAAGATGAACGGCAAGGGGTATCCGCAAGGACTGCTCGGAGAATCCATTCCGATTGCCTCTCAGGTGGTTTCTCTCGTCGATGCCTATGATGCCATGACGAGTGATCGAGTTTATCAAAAGGCGCGAAGCCCTTTCGAGGCTTTAAGAATTATTACGCAAGAGATGCGAGAGCATTACAATCCGAAGATGGTTGAGGCTTTTATTCGAATGCTCAACATCAAAAAATGAAGACCGTGCGTCTCTTTTCTGCTGACCACGGCGATCTATCCTGGGCGCACGGAGGTGAGTCGAAGTCGTCGAAGCACTCCCCGATCTGACACCGTTAAGACCGAGCCATCGTTCAAAGCTAGAAATTGAGAGTAGAACGCTCGTGCGACGTCTAATCGCCG
Organism: Bdellovibrionota bacterium; assembly: GCA_044351695.1. Classification (GTDB taxonomy): domain Bacteria; phylum Bdellovibrionota; class UBA2394; order UBA2394; family UBA2394; genus JBILFF01. The sequence continues at coordinate 13,108 of JBILFF010000055.1, read as the reverse complement.
CGCGATCAAAGCTCCTTGTGTGTCGATTACAAGAACCTCGCCACTACCAGTGCCGGCCCAAAGATTCCCTGATGGGCTGACAGCCACTGCGTTTAAAGGTGCTGAGAAGCTTTTTTCCCAACGCAAAAAACCAGTCTCAGAGTCCAGCGCAGAGAGCCGACCTTGCCGATCGCTGACATAAATCACCAGGCCATCGCTCGAAAACTCGACGGGTTGGGCCGAGGAGATCTTTTTTTCCCAAACTAATCTTTGTGAGCCGCCAAGGGCTCGCCAGAGTCGAAGCGATCCTGCATAGGAAGCTGCAGCCAGCTTATCTCCAAACACGCGAAGGCTCCTCACGTCATTCACGCCGCCAGCATCATCGCCTGAACCGATAAAACTAGACGACCAAATTTTGGAGCCACTCGTCGCGTCAAAGGCCTGAAGTGTTCCATTCGGAAAGCCCGCCACAATTTGAGAACCGAACGCCAGCGCAGAAACGGCTCCAGACAAAACGCTCGCAGCTTCACCGCTGGTGCCAGACTGCCAAAGCCACTCGCCTGTCTCTCGTGAAAAGACCTCTAAGTTTCCTAACGAGTTTAAGAGATAGACTCGCTGCGAATCGACCAGAGGTGCAGCGACAAAAAAGCCTTTAGATTTTGCCTTCCAGACGGTAGTTCCATCATTTTTTCGAATCCGGTAGACGATCCCCTTGTTGTCACCGCCAAATAAACTATCCTCGCTTGCGGTCCAGTGGCTTTGCGAGCTTGAGTCTTCAAGACTACGCCAGATCACCTCACCTGTTCGAACGCTTCTGCCCACCACGAGCGAACGTCGGTCGGATGTGAAAAAGCTCTCTTCATTGCCCGAAAGCCCGCCCATAAAAAACGCACTCACTTGTTCAGTGGCATTCTGCGGGGGCTCCATTTCTACGGTCCAATCAGTAAGAATTCGTGATTCTGCAAAAACTGAATTCATCAGCAGAGCAACTAAAAATAGAGAGTTTAAGAGTATCATGCTCGCAGACTAATAAAGATTCCCCAGCTATGACTAGATCTAGTTTTTAGGTCTTTTTTCTAAAGAAAACCTGAACCGGAAGCCCCGCAAGACCAAAATCTTCTCGCAAGCGATTCTCTAAAAACTTCTTCTCATCGCCAGGTACTTGCGAAGGAGCGTTGGTAAAAATAACAAATCGCATAGGATCTTCATGAGTTTGGGTGATGTAGAGATAGTTGAGATACTGAGTCTGGGTCTTCTTTTTGCCCTCTTTACTACCCGCCTTCGCAATCCGCGGAGTCCTTGTAGATTTCAGGCGTTCGAGCCAAGAATTCAACTGCGAGGTCGAAAGCTTTCTTTGCCTTGATTTCAGGATCAGAATTTCTTCTAAAAGATTTTTCATTCCATGTCCGGTTTTGGCAGAAATCAGAAGAATCGGTAAATGATGCTGCTCTTTCAGTTCAGCCTGAATCTCTCTTACAAAGGTCGAGGCGCGTCGCCGGCTGTTCTTCACCTGATCCCACTTGTTCACTAACACCAAGCTGGGTCGATGGGCTTTTGTCAAAAGTCGAAGGAGTTTTCGATCTTGCGTCATCAGCATTCCATCAGGGGAGGCTTCCACCATAAACAAGCAAACATCCGCTCTTTTGAGCTCGTTCATCGCCTTCTTTGAAGAAAAAATTTCTACGACATCCTCGCGATCATAAATTCTCGATTTTCGACGAATTCCTGCCGTATCTACTAATTGAATTCGCTGGTTTTTAAAGGAGATCTCGGCCTCGACCATGTCTCTAGTCGTGCCTGGAACGGCAGAGACAATACTCATATGAGTGCCCGAGAGGCGATTCAACAGACTACTCTTTCCTACATTCGGTCGACCAAAAATCAAAACCCGCAGGTTCGTCACTGGATTCTCTTTGGAGGAAAATCTTTGAAAGCAGTATTCCTCAAGCTCCAGAAATCCTTCTTTGGCTTCTGCTGAAATTTTAAAATGTTGCTCGGCCGGTAGCGACAAGGCCTCCCATTGATGATCCTCAAAAGACCTCTTGTCTGCTTTATTGAGAATCAAAAGAATGGGCTTGTTCAGTGTTCTGGCCCAATTCAGGGCTTCTCGATCTTCGTGCGTGAGTGATTGCGAAGCGTCCACGACAAACAGAATCCCTTGGATTTTGGCCTTCCAATCTTGCTGAAGAACTCGCAAGCCTTTTTGAATTCCTGCCAAATCCCAGATTTCGATTTCGGCATCTTCTTTACGCCAAAAATCTACAATTCGATCGAGTGTGACTCCGGGCCGGTCGACGACGAGCGCTCTTCGCTTTTGAATAAGTCGATTAAAGAGAGAACTTTTACCGACATTCGGCTTTCCTAAAAGAATTAAAGCCATGATTATGGGCTCGCCACAAAGACATCACGCTTACCATCTTGGTCAGAAAAAATAACGTCCGCCCGCGCATCATTATTTACATCAGCGATTTGAGCAAAACGATAGTCCCCACTCAATGCCGATCCAAAGGCAGAGCTACTGCGATCAATGAGTCGATTAGCCGAGGCATACTGCAAATAAAGAGGATCGTCGGCGCTGCGCAAAATGATCAAATCTTCAAAACCGTCGGCATTTAAATCCCCCATCTCAAGGCGCGTCCCGTTAGTTAAACCACCAGAGAGACCGGCATCAAATGCGATGACCGACTCAAACTGCACCGATCCATTGCTAGCCTCGTCGGAGGTGTTTTTGAAAAGCTCTAGCCCACTTTCGGTGAGGAGAAGTAAATCAGGGTATGCATCCCCATCCCAGTTCACTAAAACAGCATCGCGAATCTCAGTTGTCGAGCTTCGCGTGAGCTCCCTGTCATCGTTATAGAGTTGAGAATTTGAGGGAGTGAGAATTCGGATTGTTTCGTTTCCGACAAGCAGAAACTCGTGTTCATTTCGGGGGGCCGAGGTATCACCCGTACTATTATTGAGATTTGCAGCCAGAGCTTTTACGGCAACAGAAACAGTCGTCCCCACAATGCTATTGGTCACAACGAACTGATCGTCTGGGCTGTCGCTCGAAAATACACGACGCAACACTTTATGATTTCCTGAGCTTGAACCCAGCAAAAAGTATTCTCCGTCGTCGGTCATTGCGATTGAAACAACATTATTTGCCTGGGAGGCAATCAAAGTTTCGCGATTAAAAGTTGCGGTCTGTGCGGATGAAGATCGCTCGGTCCGATAGAGCTCTAAGTTGTTATTTGTCGAGCGATAGGCAATCAGCTCGCGTGAGCTTGATTCAGGGCGTCGAGTGATCAAGTCCGTAAAGCGAGCGCCTGCTGAGCTCGCAATTGCAAGCTCCATGGCATTGAAGCCACTCGAGTTGTCTTCAATTTTGTTAGCAGCGACAAAGATACCGCTGTTCGTGCAAATCACTGCAGAGTCCGCGTTACTAAAAGGTAAGCTCAGTGAGTGTAGGCAAAAAGCTTGTCCCGGACCATCGACAGAGTAACTCATCGTTTTGGTGAATGTAAAAACTTCGGCGCTTGGTGTCTGCCCGGTGTTTGGACCTTTTTTGCAACCCGAAAGCGTTAAAAAAAATGCCAAACAGGCTCCGCAGACCCGCCACACAAACGTACTCACTTGAGCTTCTCCTTTTCACGTAACTTTTGCTGGGCGAGAGCCTCTTGTTTTTTTTGGGCTCGAGCACGACTCTTTCGCGATTTTTTGGGGGCTGGAGGTTGTTCTTCGATCCTTAAAATCTTAAAGGCTTTTGCAGCCGCATCCTGTTCCGCTTCTCTTTTTGAGCTGCCTTTTCCGCTCGCTAAAGTTTCGCCATTAAACTCGATTTTCACCTCAAAGGTTTTTGAATGATCGGGACCAGTTTCGGACACGACGGTGTAACGAGGCGAACGACGGTATTCGCTTTGAAAGTGTTCTTGAAGGCGCGTTTTGTAATCTCGAGAAGTCTCAACCCGTTTGCTCTCGGGCAGCAGAGGGCTAAAGACCTTTTCGATGTAGGCTTGAGCTGCTTGCATCCCTTGATCCAAATAAACAGCGCCAATCACAGCCTCAAAAGCATCACAAAGAATACTTTTTTTGGTTCGACCACCTGTTTTTTCTTCTCCTTTGCCCAGCCGGAGAGCGGAACCAAGCTCCAGATTTTCTGCAATCAGAGCGAGCTGTTTTTGATTTACAAGCGCAGCTCGGCGTTTAGAAAGAGCCCCTTCGGTCTCTTGCGGAAATGCATGAACAAGCATTTCCGCGATGCAAATTCCAAGAACGGCATCCCCCAAAAACTCAAGGCGCTCGTTACTTTGCTCGAGCGGCATTTTTTGCTCGTGTGCATAACTCCGGTGAGTCATCGCTTGAGCTAAGAGGCCTTCGTGCTTGAATTTAATACCCAGCTTGGGATGAGTCACACCACCTCCTCAAGGGCTTCGCAAATCGCCCCCCCACCGACAACGCGGGGACCATCGTAAAAAACAGCAAACTGTCCGGGAGTCACAGCTCTTTGAGGCTCCACAAAGCGGGCAATGGCTTGTTTTCGAGAGGAGTCGACCGACTCTAGCGCCACTTCCACCTCAGGAGCTCGCGAGCGAATTTTTACTCTCAAATGCTTTCCAAGCCATTGCTCAGCATGCTCGAATCGACTCAGATCGAGAATCATGCCCTGAGAGAAAAGTTTTTTGGCCTCGCCCACGTAAACTCGATTCGTCAGTCGATCCACTCGAGTGACGTAAAAGGCATCAAGTCCAAAGCTACCAAGCCCCTTTCTTTGGCCAACCGTAAAAGAGTGGATTCCTTGGTGAGAACCCAAAACTCGGTGCGTTCGCTCATCCACAATCTCACCGGGGCGCTCAAAATCACCGAGCTGTTGCTTTAAAAAACTTCGGTAGTCATTGTTGGGGATAAAACAAATCTCCATCGAGTCTTTCTTCTTACCCACACACAATCCAGCTTCGATTGCAAACTCTCGTATTTGATCCTTGGTGAATCCTCCGCAAGGAAACAAGAGCCGATCGAGGTGATGGCGCTCGACCCCCATTAAAAAATAGGACTGATCCCTGGTCGTATCGATCGCTTTTTCAATAAAACGCTGATCAGCGAGCTCCACCATTTGAGCATAGTGACCTGTGGCCATCCACGAAGCATCAAAAACTTTGGCATAGTGAGCCAGTTCATCAAATTTGATAAAAGTATTACAAGCGACGCAGGGATTTGGCGTTTCGCCTTTTTTATAGGTTTCTAAAAAATAATCGATCACCTTTTCTTTGAAGGCTTCTCGCGTATCGACCAGATAGTGGCGAATGCCGAGTTTGTCGGCAACCACGCGAGCATCATCGACATCTTCGATCGAGCAGCAGCCGCCCTTACCCTCTTTTCGATTTTCCCGGGAGTAGTCGTAGACTTGAAAGGTGATTCCAATCACTTCATAGCCTTGTTTTTGTAAAAGGTAGGCCGCAACCGAGGAGTCCACTCCTCCACTCATGGCTACCAAAACCCGGGTTTTCATAGGGCGAAGTATATGGCGGTTTTCGATAGAAGTCTCAAGATTTGAGGGGAAAAATCGATAAAAAAAGGGGGCTCTTTGGGAGCCCCCGATATCACTTCATCACTACCATCACTCGACGAAGGAGTAGACGAAGAAGCGATAAGATCGAACTTAGAACTTGTAGCTTAAGCCCAAGTAGTTCTCGTTCTCATAGGTCCAAGCGGACTTGCCGACAACGGCTTGATTAAAAAAAGCTTCGTTTTCAAGGTTGATCGAAAGTGCTTCCGTGAGGGTATAACTCGCGACGACTCGACCCAAATGGTAGTTTGTTAGATTGTCCTTAGTCGCGTCTTTGTCATCGATGTTGTAACGGTAGCGCAAAGATAGGTTAAGATCCTTAGCCGGTGCCAACTTAAGGTCGGCATTGATTCGGTAAGTATACAAATCAGTGCCTTGAGTAAAGATTCGTCGACCTGCCCAAACGTAGGTCGTCAATTTTACGGTGTCTGTTAACTTCGCATCGACTTCTACTTTTCCGACGTGACGATTGCTCGCTTTTCCAACGAGGCCCGCTGTTCCGTCAATAATCGCTTGGTTGATGCTCTGGATGCTCATGACGTCTTCTTTAAAGAAGCTTCGACCACTCTCGATCGTTGCGCCACGGCCGGTTGCCGCATCCATATTGTCTACCCGGAACAATTGATAACCTACCAAAATGTTCAAGCTCGGATTAATCTTGGCAGAGATCATTGGCTCCAAAGCAAGCTCAGAAGCGTTATCTGATTGCTGACCGTTGTGAGTTTTAAAAACGAGGTCTGCCAACATTCGAAAGCCAAAGGTGTCGTTCAGGCTGCCTGATAAGAGTACCGTGGGATTGTGTTTAAAATAGGCATTATCGCCAAAGCCTCGCGCTACAACAGGCGCTCCCTCAGAATCACGATCGCCAAAACCTCGAGCTCCGGCGGCTTCAAAACTATAGGATCCTGAAATACTGATTTGAGAATTCTTCCAGCTCAGCTCGAGCTCTGGTCGCACAAAGGGGCCTACGGTTTGACCGCTAGAGCCTTTTTGACCATCTACGCGACCTTGAATGAAGGAGCGAACTCCACCCATGATTGATCCGCCAAAGATGATTCCACTTTCAGTTGTTGTTGCTGTCGATTCTTGCGCAGAGACGCTTGAGGTAATCAAAAGCGCTCCAATCAGAGTCCAATTTTTCATTTTATTTATCTCCCTACTCTTCCAGTCCAATCCATAAGTTAATGTTTACGTTCTCTGTCGAACGTCGAGTACCCCCGAGTACGTCGAGCAGTAGAAGCGCAAGACTTGTACCATGCCAGAGATGGCTGTCAACAAGCCCCCAGCTGATGAGCTCGATCAAAACAACATGTGAAAACAGAGGCTTAGCGCTTAACAATCACGCCCAGAGAGACTAAAACCCCCAAAACAGCATAAAAAGAGGCTTGGTTTTGGAATTGAGTGGCCCAAAGAAGCTCCAAAGCTGCGACAAAGATCACCCCCGAAAGAACGGCATTCACCACATAACGCTGCCTTCGCAGAGCTAAACCCCCAATGATGAGAGCCGATAAAGCGAGTAAGCCAATATCGCCCGCCTCGTGAAATTGGCTGCGATCAAAGTTTCGAAACTCCATCAAAGAAGCCAAAGACGCTAAAAAGCCCAGACCAAAGTAAGCGGGGGCAAACACCTGCTTCGCCGAGATGCCGGAGAGTTTTGCGGCTTCTTGATGCGATCCCCACGCCAACAAACTGATGCCAAGTCGAGTGTGCTCCAAAAAAGAATACATCAAAAAAATCGAGATCGTTGCCAGAATCGCACCCAAAGGAAGGCCTTCATACTCGTAAGTCACAAAGAGCAAGAGTATGGATCCAATCCACAAAATAAAAACTGGTCCGAGCCATGTAAATTTGGGCCAAAAATATCGGATCGCCGCTACCGACAAAAGAAGGATCAGCGGAGCCATGAGATAAAACACACTTCGAGCCGATAAAAGATGATCGCCACAAAACCAAGCTTCGCAGTTGGGGCTCAGAGCGGGCTTGATCCAAAAAGAGAGACCCACAAAAAACAAAAGGAGGCCAATGCTCAAAAAAAGAATGCGATCTTCAAAGCGAGAGATCCATCTTCCCCAAAGACTAAAGAGAAGACCTACGAAAACCGGAAAACTCGATAGAATCAACAATCGAACGCTTAGATCTTCGCTCGAAAACCAATCAGACAGACGAAGCTTCTCTGAAAGGGAAATGCTCAAAAGGTAAATTCCAATCGCTGAGACGTCCTTAATGCCTGCCGCGAAGGGCAGAGCTAAGGCCAAGGCCAGAACACAGAGCCCAGTGAGCCGCTGAAAAAAGCCCTGTAGATTTTCGATCCTCAGAAACTCCTCTGAGCCCGCACTCGAAATCAAAATCATGATAAAAGCAGCAAAAAAAAGAATGATCTTGCGAGCATCTTCTTGAGCTCGTTCTTTAAAATTCATAGCCACTCCTCCTCGGCGTGAGAGTCGATAAAGCTTTTTTCAATTCTTTGACCATCATTTTTGAAAGTCAAAAATCGGTCACAAAAATCTCGGATTTCTAAATGGTTCGCACAAAAAAGAACGACAGTGACTTCGGAGTCGGCGAGTTGTCGAAGGCTCTGAGCTAAATACTGCCGAGTCTGCGGTTGAAGCCCTCGAGTGATTTCTTCGCAAAGCAAGACCTCCGGCTTCTCTTTGAGGGCGCGCGCTAGTAACAGCTTTTGCCGATCATCATTCGAAAGACTTTCGACGAGAGTCCGAGGATCAGCATTCTCAAACCGCAGAACATCTCGGTAGTGCTCAAAGAGATGACGCGTCTTTTTGTTTCGCGAGGGCTGTGGAAACATTAAATTGAAATGACTGCTGCGTGCTGAAATCAAACCCGTGCTTGTTCGGAAACCTGAAACAAAACTGAGTCGAGGTTTTTTTTTGCCTTGTTGTTTTGATCGGACAAGTTGATTCCAAAGATGCCGTCGTTGACCAGGCTTTCCTCCTACAACCCCAAGAATTTCTCCTGCACGAACCACAAAATCACTCTCCGAGTCCTCCAGACGGATTCGAATTTCCCGGCGCTGCAGAGTGGTCATCGGACGGCGTCCCTGAAGCAAGCCAATCGATTTTGTGGGTTGGAGGTCTAAGGCCGGGGCCTCTTTGCAAAATCGATTCGCGTCGATGATGGCGCAGCCTTGAGACTGAAGCTCCAACAAAAACTCTCGGACGAGCCTTTTTTGATCTTGTGTTAAAGCGAGAGCAATTTCATCCACGAGAATTAAGGAGCGTCTCTTAAGAAGCATCCGGCCTAACTCAATTTGCAAACACTCAAGCGCACTTAAGTGAGCGCAGGACTCTTGGAGTGAAAATTTAAAAGGAGCACGTGCTAAAAGCTTCTCTGCCTCGAGCGTCAGGGCTTTCAGTGGAAGAAGCGCTGGACCATCACTCACAAAAAGATTTTGCGAAACGGATAGCGCCGAAAAAACTCTTGGCTCCTCGGGCAAATAGAAAATCTCATCTCGAAGAGATGAGCGGTTTCGCTGATCCAATAAATTTTGATCGCGCCAGAAAATTTGCCCTTCTGCAAAAACATCTCGAGCCGCTCCACTCAGAAAGCGAAGAAGAAGAGTTTTGCCCCCTCCCTCTTCAGCCTCTAGATTGAGCCAAGCACCTGGTTCTATATTGAATGTCAGGGGGCCCAAAAGTCTTCGTCTAGATTCTTGCGAGAAAAGAGAAATGTTTTGCAAACGCAAAAGACTCACGACTCTCAGTATCGCGTTGACCCATTGCTTCTACAAGGAAAAGCTTTCCGATCGGCAAGAGCTGCCGACATGGATCGATCAAACTGCCTACAGATCTTGCCGTATGAAGCTGTCTCGAGTGGCATGGTTCTTGATGCCTAAGGGAGCGAAGGAGACTCTATGATTCGAGGCATTACAAAAACCGAGGGCAGCATTACCGTCTTTCATCTCAAAGATAATTTGGATACCGCACACGTGAAGGCCTTCGCTCGAAAGATCCATGAGCTTTTAGAGTCTGGAAGAATTTTTCTAGTTCTGGACTTGAGTCAAGTGGAGGAGATTTGTCTTTTGGGTCTCGTTTCGATCTCCAATATGTTTAACAAATGTCGTCAGGTGGGTGGTGCACTCAAGATTGCTGGCTTGACCAGCTCTGTTCGAGAAAGTTTTGAAGATACCAATCTGATCAACACCGTCGAAGTCTACGACAACGTTCTAGAGGCCATTAAAAGCTATCGATCAACGAACTTGCTGAAAGCTAAAAATCTTTCGGGCTCCTTTTTTGATGAAGAACATCAAAGCTTTGTTCCTTGGGATCGTCTCCAAGCCCGAAGCTATAATTGATGAGAATAGACTGAGAATCCCCTCGTGAAGCGTCGATCAATTATTGGGATTGTGGGCAGTGGAAAAATAGGGCGTGCCATCGCTCTAGGACTTCGCGCCAACAATCGGCCTCAAGAGATGCGAATTCTTTGCAGTGACCGACATCCCGAGGCCTTGGAGGCGCTCCAACAGGACTCGACTATTGAATGCTTTTTGGACAACCATTCGGTGATTTCGCACGCCGATATGGTGATCTTGAGCGTCAAACCCTTCCAGGCGCGATCCGTGATTGAATCGTGCGCCCAATCATTTAGGGCAGATCAACTGGCCGTTTCAATCTGCGCATCGATTACGCTTGAGCAGCTTGAGTCCTGGGCCTCTACTCCGCGGTGGATGCGAGCCATGCCTAACTTGCCAGTGATCGTGAATCGCGGGGTGAGTGTACTTACTGCTGGGGCGCGGTGTGAACCTGAGGATAGAAATAGAGCCACCGAGATTTTTTCGTCAGTGGGCCATGTATTGGAGCTCGCAGAGAATCAATTGGATGCCGTCACAGCCCTAAGTGGGTCGGGTCCCGCTTTTATGTTTTTTTTCATAGAAGCGCTGTCCGAGGCTGGCGCCCGACTGGGAATTCCCAAAGAGCGTGCCTTTGAACTTGTTTTTCATACCATGCGTGGGTCTGCGGAGCTTTGTTTAGAAAAAAGCATCGATCCCGCAGAGCTGATTCAACAGGTGGCCACTCCAGGTGGCTGTACTGTAGAGGGCTTGAAGGTTTTTAGAGAGATGAACTTGAGGTCCATCTTGATTGAATGCATCGAAAAAACAGCGCAGCGTGCTTCAGAGCTGCGCCTCGAGAGTTGATTCTGAATCCCTTCTCACCAGATTTTCTAAAGAATTTTTTCGCGCAGCTCAGGGCTTAAGATTCCTCGAAACTTGCATGTTCGACGAAAGGGCTGATTGGACTCTAAAAATTCTAGAGAAATGGCCGAGCTTTGGCCGTAAACCAAATTTGAAAACAGCTTATCGGTCGCATCCAGTCCAAAGTCTTCTAGAGAGCGCTTAAACTCCTCAGTGGTCCATGGCTTAAAAAGTCGGTCGGCGATTCTCGCGTTTAAAAAATCCTTAAGACCTTTAGGATGACCGCTAGATTCAAGCAAGTAATCGAGGTGCGCCATCAAGCGAGCGCCCTGAGTATAAGCCGACATGGGGGTGCTTCGTATAAATGGAGAGCGCCCAGCCATTTTTGCACTTCGATATCCGGGTGCAGACAGCCGTTGATATCCATCATCTCTCCAACTGGCGATAGCCTCGTCAATCCATCCAGCATCCCCATGAGCAGGCATGATGCCTCGACCGAAATAGCTATGAGTGATCTCATGCGCCAGAGCATCTAGGTTTGTGATGGTGGCCCCATGATACTCCATGCCACCAGGAAAGCTCGGATGCGCGTAGATAAGCATTTTACGATGGGGGAAGGCTCCATAGTCTGCATCGAGCTCAGCTAGGGTTTCTTTAGCTCGCGTCATAAATCGCGCAGGCGATGAAAAGACAGAGCGTTTTCCGTAAACTTGAACGAGAGTTGTTTTTCCTGAATCTGCCGTAAAATTTTCTTCAAGAACCTCAAAGTCTGTCCAAGGCGCTAAATGAAAATAAACTGCGGATGAGTTGTAATACTCGGGAAAGCGAATAATGAACTCCCCTGGCCCTCGCGTTAACAAATCCCCATTTGTAAAAATTCGGTGACGCTCATTGGAGCCTAAAATTTGTATCAAAAGCTCCATCGGATACTGATCAAATTCCAAGTTACTAGGCAGGTATTGTTCTAGGAACTCTCCATCTTCCAAATCCGAAAACCAAAAAGCCGCAGACACAGTGTTATTTCCGAACCGAACGTCTTGCCGGATGACGTTCTCCACTTCGAGTCGATGCCGCCCTGGCGCGAGATTCTTTTGAAGGACTAAAAAACGAGTCTTTTGATCAGGACTTGAAACTTGAACTGCAGCGATAGGCTCTCCATCGATCCTAAAACTCATCGCATCTGCTCTGAGATCGACGATAGGGAATCCTGGCTCTAGCATTTCAAAATCCAGTTGCGACTGGGCGCGAGCTTCACGCTTACCAAGGTCGTATTGAATAGTGAATTCAGCGCTCGTGATGTCTACAAAACTGGCACGAGCATTTTGATATTCAAACGACGAAGGCCTCCCCGAAAGATGAGAAAGCAAAAAGACCGACCCCAAAAAAAGACTGTTAAACATAAATCCCCCCAAAAACTCTTCTTATGCTTGCAAACAAAAATTCGTTTTGCAATGAACGTCGATCTATTTTTTATGTAAACATGTCGAAAATCTTTTTGATTTCAAGAAGACCTCTCCGAGAAAGATGAATACAATCTGAACATTAAGAAGGGAGTTCTCTAATCAATGAAAAAGTTAGTGCTTATCGCCGTATTAACCACTCCCCTCGCCTGTTCTAAGGGTGGGGATGTGAAGCTTGAAACACAATCAGACCGAGTCAGTTATATGATCGGTCAACAAATCGGAACTGGCATAAAAAACCAGCAAATCGAGATCAATCCAACCGTCATTGGAATGTCGATTCGACACGTGGTCGAAGGCAAAGAGTCACTCCTTTCTGAAGAAGAAATGCGAAAGGTCATGGAGGATCTCCAAAAAGACATGATGGCTAAAGCTCAAAGTCGAAACGAAGAAGAGGCTAAAAAGGGCGAAGAAAATAAACAAACTGGCGCGAAATTCTTAGAAGAAAACAAAACTAAAGAAGGAGTGAAAACGACTGCTTCGGGCCTTCAGTACAAGGTCATTAATCAAGGCTCAGGTAAAAAGCCAGCGGCTTCAGACCGAGTGAAGGTTCACTACCGAGGAACTTTAATCGACGGAACTGAGTTTGATAGCTCTTATGCTCGAAACGAGCCTGCAGAGTTTCCTGTGAATGCAGTCATTGCTGGCTGGACAGAGGCTCTTCAAATGATGCCAGTGGGTAGCAAATACCAGCTCTTCATTCCATCAGATCTCGCTTATGGCGCAAGTCCACGACCGAAGATTCCAGCAAATTCAGTTTTGATTTTTGACGTTGAGGTTTTGGATGTGATTGCCTCGGCAAAATCACCTGAAAAAAAATCAGCCCCTAAGAAAAAATAAAAACTCTGTTTATTGAATTTTTTTAATCAAGGCGGTGTAAGGGTTTTTCAGCCATGCACCGCCTTCTTTTTTGAATTTCTTATCTACACCCTTCAATAAAAGCTCACGATAGAGAGCTAAAGAAAGATCCCCCTGCAG
>JBILFF010000037.1:0-18224 GCA_044351695.1 Bdellovibrionota bacterium | reverse complement strand
TTACACTCAGCACTGACACGCCAACTTTTAATGGCTTCCCAAAGCGGCTTTAAGCCCGTTTGATTTTTGCTTGAGCATATAAAGATTTGTTCGGGCTGAGCTCCCAACTCTAAAAGGCTGCGACTCATCGAATCTGCCCCCCCAAGATCTGCTTTATGAATGACATAAAAATCGACGAGCTCTTTAAGGCCACTTTTCATCCACTGAACTTCATCACCGATCTCGGGCTGCAACACTAAAATGCTCAAAGCTGAAATCGAAGCAATCTCAGTCTGGGTTTGGCCGCTACCCGCAGTTTCGACCCAGACCTCATCAAACAAAGATTCCATATAAATCTCGATGTCACGAATCGACCGAGAAAAAGCTTGGGTGCTGCGAGTAGAGAGAGAGCGAACAAAGATGTGATCAGCGGGCTCACTCCCTGAGAGTCGAACTCGATCACCCAGCAAACTTCCCCCCGAAACAGGAGACCACGGATCGCAAGCCAGCCAACAAAGCGAGGCCTCTTGACTGACTATCGGAATCAAATTCGAAATCAAAGTCGATTTGCCAACTCCACCCGGGCCCGTAAAGCACACGCTTCTTCTTAGGGATTCAGAACTAAAAAGATGAGCTAGCTTTTTAAAAGCTGCAGGCTCACGATTCTCAATTAAGGTGATCGTCTGAGAAATCGATCGACGGTCTAGGCTTCGGTTTCGTTCTTTGGCTTTTTGGGTTCCCACTCTATTTTTGCCTCAATCTTCAAACGGTAGTTTTCGGCAAGATGGTCCCCGACCTTTTTGCCCAAAACCTGCAAATCCAATTTCGAAATTCTTGAACTGATTTCTTCTTTAATTTTTTCACCAAGATCTTCGCGAAGGCCCTTGACCCAGTCGATGGCGCCCTGGGGGTCTTTAAGCATTTGCGGCGCTCCCGCTACTTTTTCGATAGTGCTAAAAAGCAAATCCTCCCAACCTTTTTTACCCTCATGTTTGGTCATGGCACACCTCTTTTGGATTCCTGTGATCTGGCCACGGACTCTACTCGATCTTTAAAACTTCTCATGAGATCGGGCAACTGAGTTTCAGTCAGCATATCAACAATCTTCTGTGGAACAAGCCATCCAAACTGAACGTCGATTCGATAAATAGCTCGTGTGGTCTGAGGGCTGATGGCTTCAAACATCCAAGAACCGTCGTTTCGGCTCATCAAATCTCCGCGAACCAAATTCCAGCTCATGCCCACCGGTCGATTCAACCGAAATTCAAGGGTATAAGAAATCTCTTTAATCACGTTCACTGAAAAAATGGCGTGGAGCAATTTTTCAGATTTTTCGATCACATCCACTTTCGTCGTCGTCTTCAAAAAATTTGGATAGGCGCGAAAATCAGCAATCACATCAAAGCAGATATCGCGCGGCGCTTCGATCTCGATGATTCGTTCAATCATAATTACACAGTCCTCAACAAATCGGGTTTGAGACCAAATTGATGACGGGTCGTCAGATAGCGTACTGTTCCTGTTTGTGATCTCATGACAATGGAATGCGTGACGCAGCCCCCAGAGAAGAAGTTAACTCCTTTGATAAAGGCGCCTGTCGTGACACCCGTCGCAGTGAACATCACACGCCCTTTTGCAAGATCCTCCATATGATAGATTCGATCGAGATCTTTGATTCCCATTTTGTAAGCTCGAGACTTTTCTTCGTCATTTCGAAACAAAAGCCTGCCTTGAATTTCTCCACCCATACAACGAAGCGCTGCCGCTGCAATGACTCCCTCAGGTGCCCCACCCGTCCCCAGTAAAGCATCAATACCGGTCTCCGGATCACAAGTAGCGATGGCCGCTGAAACATCCCCATCTTGAATCAAGTGAATGCGACAACCCAGAGCACGAACCTCACGAATAAGATTTTCATGCCGCGGGCGATGCAGAATCACCACGGTCAGTTCACTCAGTTTACAATCTTTTTTCTCTGCAATGCGTTGTAAATTCCATGTGGCCGATTGAGACAAGTCAATCACTCCTCGAGCCGATGGACCTACGGCGATTTTCATCATGTAAACATCTGGAGCGTGTAAAAACCCACCAGGCTCCGCAAAGGCAGCAACCGCAAGTGCATTGGGGAGACCGTGCGCACAAATGGTGGTTCCTTCGAGAGGATCTAAGGCTAGCTCAACCTCGGGTCCAGTACCAGATCCCAAAGTTTCTCCAATAAACAGCATAGGAGCCTCATCTCGCTCCCCCTCTCCGATAACGACTCGGGCCTTCATGTCGATTTTGTTAAAAGCTGTGCGCATAGCCTCTACGGCCGCCCGGTCTGAGAGCTTCTCATCTCCGAGACCCACCGTTCGTGCAGCAGCGATGGCTGCAGCTTCAGTGACGCGAACGCTTTCTAGAGCTAAATTTCGATCCATACGAAAAAGTAAAACCTCTGCCTCGCTCGAT
This sequence comes from Bdellovibrionota bacterium, assembly GCA_044351695.1. Lineage (GTDB taxonomy): Bacteria > Bdellovibrionota > UBA2394 > UBA2394 > UBA2394 > JBILFF01. Next base: position 15,797 of record JBILFF010000037.1, on the reverse strand, counting down.
GTCCAAGCTTGTTTTCATCGGCTCAGGTTGTTACTCTAAAAAGAGGAGACATCAGATGTTAGGCCAGAAGACGACAAGATGGGATTGGACGGGTGGCTGTAGCGAATTTGATATTTTAACGACGAGCCTCTTCTCGATTTTCTTACTGGTAATGATGAGCCAGTCTCCAGCGATGGCGCAACATGCGCTTGATGCAAACCCCTCGGTTCAGGGCCGCATGAATCCGGTTCGAGATCCACTCGCTCAAGCAAATCGCCACTATATTGTAGGCGATCGCTTTGGTGGGGGCTCTTTTGAAGAACCTCATCGAAACCAATTCCTTGGGGCAGGCCAGTACAATGGAGAGAAAACTTTAGGGCGATCACTGCGGCTAGAGGCCGAGGGTTCTAGTGCTTGGAAAATTCATGATGAGCGCTTGAAGCAAATGCGTCAACCTCAGCAAATTCCCGCGAAGAAAGAACCGCAATCCACTCTACGAGGTGATCTGCGAAATTCAGGACAACGATTGGAGTTAAGCGCAAGCTACAAAAGCGATATGCTCATCGAGCGATTACCGGCTCGTACAGAACTCATTCTTGGGGACTGCATTTTTTACGATGAATTGCTTTTAGCACTTTCGGTTCAGCGAGGCACTGCCGTGGAGGCGAAAATTCGTAAATTGAATCTAAAAGAGAGTGAGCAGTTCTTGGATCTCTATCGGGATCGTCTCAAATCGCAGGGTCGATTGAGTGATGAACTCCGAGATCAACTGGATGTCTTGAAGAGGCAAATCGTTGGAGATCATTGCGCCATGAAGGAGCCCACAGATCGTGAGCCAGCACCAGCCCAAGATTGAGGCTTTTTTTAATCAACTGCGCAAAGATCGGCTGGAGTTGGTAGATCAATTTTATTCTCCGGATGTTTTTTTTCAGGATCCCCTCGGTGATATTCAAGGTCGAGACAAACTCCGCGCTTACTATAAAAACTTATACGAGAGCGTCCTCGACATCCGTTTTGAGTTTAGAAACATCGGATCTGTCGAGAATCGAGCTTTCGCTCCTTGGATTATGCATTTGCGAGCTCCCAAGTTGAAACGAGCTCAGTGGATTTCTGTTGCTGGAATCTCAGAGATCGAATTTGATTCGCGCTCAGGACAGGCAACTTATCATCGTGACTATTTTGATATGGGAGCGTTTATTTATGAGCACATCCCCGTTCTTGGATCGGTGGTGCGGGCGATTCGCGGAAGACTCGCGCATGAATAATCTTGCTTATTTTTTTTTATCAACCATGCTTTTGATGGCTTGCGAACCGGATATTCGCCCGCAACAGATTCCTCGCATAGCCTCAAATCAAATTGAGAAAGTTCGATTTCAGCAAATTCTTGTGAGCTTCAAAGAGGTCGACGCCAAGCAGAGCCGAACCAAAGAGCAGGCTCAAAAATTAGCCGAAAAACTTTTTTCCGAAACTCAAAACAATCCATCTTTGTTTATCGACTATGTCCGCCAGTACTCGGCAGATCCCTTTCCGGCAGTCTACACTTTGGTGAATTTCGGTCAGACTGCGGGAGAAGGAGAGCGAGAACGCGATGAATTTGCTCCTGGCATTGCTCTTACGATTTTTGAACTAAAGATGGGAGAGGTGGCACTCATTCCTTACGACGAAGAGACTTGCCCGGCCGGATACCATTTGGTGATGCGGCTTCCTCTGTAAACAACAGCAGGTACACGACACATCTCATAGCCCCACTCAGAAAAACTTCTTAGCCAAAACAGCCCGTCACATACTGCTCCGTCAAAGATTGGGAGGGCTTTGTAAAAATCTTACTGGTTCGATCGAATTCCACGAGCTCTCCTAAATACATAAAAGCTGTATAATCAGCCACTCGTCCCGCCTGCTGCATGTTGTGAGTCACAATCACGATGCTCACCCTTGATTTGAGTTCATGAATTAGTTCTTCAATTTTAGCTGTAGCGATCGGATCAAGAGCGCTCGTCGGCTCATCAAACAAAATCATCTCAGGATCAGTCGCCAGTGCGCGCGCAATACAAAGCCTCTGTTGCTGCCCGCCCGAAAGCGACCAAGCCGGCGCATGAAGACGGTGTTGAACCTCATCCCACAGTGCCGCGCTCATCAGCGAGTCTTTGACCTTCGTCTGAATTCTGTCGGGATCTTTCTCTCCTCGAAGTCTCAAACCATAAGCCACGTTTTCAAAGATCGATTTAGGAAAGGGATTGGGCTTTTGAAACACCATCGAAATTCGCATACGAATTTCTATTGGATCCACTTTCTGACTCAAAATGTCGGTCGTTTCGGGCTCAAGAAAAATTCGCCCCTCATACCGCATTCCAGGGTACAGGTCGTGCATTCGATTAAAGCATCTCAGTAGAGTTGTCTTTCCACATCCCGAAGGACCGATGAGAGCGAGTACTTTTTTCTCGGGCACCCACAGATGAATATTCTTCAAAGCTTGAGTAGAGCCATAGAAGAAACTGAGCTGATCGACTCGCGCCTTTATTTTTTCAGAAATAACGGATGGATTCATTTTACCACCGCACCCATTTTCTAAAACGGTATCTAAGAAAAATGGCTAAAGCATTCATCGACAAAGTGATCATCAACAAAAGCACGCCTGCAGCAGCTGCGTTCACGTGAAAATCCTGTATGGGCCTCGAGATCCAATTAAACATTTGAATCGGCATCACCGTGAAAGGTGAAAATAGCCAATCCGTATTTACAAACGGCAGCTCTGATTGAATGGGTGGCGGAGGCAAAAAAGCGATGAAGGTAAGCGCCCCAATAGTGATCAGCGGAGCCGTTTCTCCGATCGCGCGAGAAAGCGCTATGATAATACCCGTCAAGATCCCCCCTCTAGAGTACGGAAGAACATGATGAAAAATCATCTGCCACTTCGTTGCTCCTAAAGCAAAAGCACCTTCACGAATGTTTTGAGGGACCGCTCGGATCGACTCACGAGTAGTGACAATGATGATCGGAAGAACTAAAAGACCGAGGGTGAGCCCAGCAGTGAGAATCGACTGCCCTAACGACAACTTGTAGACAAAAATTCCTAAGGCCATCAGTCCAAAGACAATTGATGGTACGCCCGCCAGATTCGCGATGTTCACCTCGATGATCGTCGTCAGCCGATTGCGCTTTGCATACTCCTCAAGATACACGCCCGCTGCCACCCCCAAAGGAATGGCGGCTAGCGCGGTCACTCCCATCACCAAAAGTGTACCGACCCAGGCCGATAACACCCCCGCCTTTTCGGCAAAACGAGACGGAAAAGAACTCAAGAAATCCCAAGAGAGTCGTGGCACTCCCCTCAGAGCTAAGTCTGCCACTAATCCAAACAACACGAGGCCCGCAAAGAGCAAAAGCATCACGCTCAAGGCTACAAAAGCTAAGTCGTATCGCTTTTGCCTTTGAATCCACGACTTGAGATTCACTAGTAAGCCTCCCGATATTTTTTACGCATCCAGTGGCCCAGAAGGTTAAAGAGAAGCGTTAAGATTAAAAGACTTAATCCCGCGACAAAAATACTTTGATACCCAATCGTACCATGCGGCAAATCCCCCAAGCTCACTTGCACAATAAAAGCTGTAATAGTGGCTGCCGGCTCCAAAGGATTAAGCGTTAAAGTGGGCTGCATTCCTGCTGCGATGGCCACAATCATCGTCTCTCCAACCGCTCTTGAAATCGCTAAAATATAAGCAGCGGTGATTCCCGAAAAAGCCGCGGGCACAACCACTCCCAAAGAAGTTTGAAGCCGCGTGGATCCGAGTGCATAGCTCGCCTCTCGAAGTTCCATCGGAACCGCTCTCATCGCATCTTCACTCAAACTGCTCACATAAGGAATAATCATGACCCCCATGACAAGGCCAGCACTCAGCATACTGAAGCCCGAAATCAACTCGCTCCCAAAAACCGATAAAAATATTTTCTGCAAAATTGGCGTCACTACAAGAAGAGCAAAGTAGCCATACACCACCGTGGGAATCGCACTGAGAAGCTCCAAGATCGGTTTCAGGGTTTCACGGACTCGGCTGGAGGCATATTCACTTAAATAAATCGCAATGATGGACCCCACCGGAATAGCCACCGATAAAGCCACAAAAGTGGTCACAAGAGTGCCTGAAAGAAGGGAGCTAATACCAAAATGCGGGTCTGCAAACATTGGCGTCCAATAAGGATCGAAAAAAAAATCCTTCAAAGACACTACCTTAAAAAATGGAATACTCTCAAAAACAAGAATACCGACAATTCCTAATGTCACAACAATTGAAAATGCCGCTGCGACAAAGAGAAGTTTCTCAACACACCACTCCCCTATTCTTGAGGAGTGAAGACGAGATCGCAAAACAACAGGAGGCCGCTCAAAAGCGACCTCCTGCTTTACATTCGTCTCTTGTGAAGACTCACCGGGTGTGAGTTTAGAGTTGAGCTTCACGTTTCAATAGTTCCTCAATCCGCACACCCACTTTGGATTCACCTCCAAAAGCGGTTCCCAACTTTTTGGTCTGAAAGTTTTTGAGACCAAGTTCGTACGCCGCTCCAGGAAGCGAAACATATTTCACTTGCTTGACTAAGCCTGGAGCATTTTTGAGATAGAATTCCGTAAAGCCTCTCACTTCAGGCTTAGTGGCTGATGCAGAACTCACATAAATAAAAACAGGACGAGACAGAGGAAAGTACTCGCCGCTTTCCACATTTTGATCCGTGGGCAGAACAGCTTTTCCTGCTTGAGGAGCTCGCGAATCGTTTGAAATCACGGCGACGGCCTTCAATCGATTCTTGTTCATCTCGAAGTACGAATGCGGCATATACCCCAAAGCGTTGGGCTCGTTGGCCACTCCCTGAACTAAAGTATTGTCGTCTTCACTGGCCGTATAATCACCACGACTGGATTTTGATTTTCCGACGACCGCCTCAGTAAAATAGTCAAAAGTACCAGAGTCTGAGCCCGCTCCAAAAAGCTTGATTTCTGCATTCGGCCATTCAGGGCGAATTTGATTCCATCGCGTGATCTTGCCCTGAGCACTTGGCTCCCAGACTTTTTTGAGTTCTTCCACTGTCATCTCTTGAGCCCAAGTGTTTTTGGGGCTGACGACAATAGAGATCGCGTCAAAAGCGATGGGCAGTTCAAAATAGCTAATGCCTGCTGCTTTGCAACTTGCCATTTCTTCTTTTGAAATAGGGCGAGAAGCATTTTGAACATCTGTTTCACCACGACAAAACTTTTTAAATCCTCCGCCTGTACCTGAAATTCCAACCGTTACTCGCGTTTTATGGGCCGCCTGAAACTCCTCCGCTACGGCTTCGGTAATCGGAAACACCGTACTCGATCCATCTACTTTGATGAGGGCCGCTTCTGCTTTTTGTTGTGCGCTCAAAAATCCAAGGGCCACCACTCCAAACATGCATTTTTTCATTCGATTCATCTGTTAAAATCCCTTCTGACACATGTTTTACCGCTGCTTTGGGGCTGGACTGCAGTCATGCTTGCATCAAATTAGTAAAGTCCAGGTCAATGCTCTGTTAAGAATTGAAGATGCTACCCTGATGGTGCTGCTCATTACTGGGGAGCTTAGAGCATTTAGCCACTAATGATAGGACTTTAGTCGCGTGCTAAAGCCACCTCGCCTCGCGAAATACTGGAAAAATATATCTCCTGGGGTTTTGCAACAGCACGCCGTTCATCAAAAAAGGTGTCAGACGGATTTTTTTTAATAAACAACAGGAGATGAAACTCTCATGCAAAGTCCTAGGCCGCCGACGACAGCCGGTTGATCAACCATGTGAACTCTGCAAGTGATGCTGTTTGTGGCGTAGTCTGGTTGCACAAAATAGTTCTTGTGCTGATGGTTATTCCAGTCTGTCCCATAGGCGTAAACATAATCGATGGCATGAAAGACTAAGATATGGTCGGGGGGACACGATACTCTGTTGGAAAGAGAAGGTGTCGTATCTGTATTAGAACGCAGAGCTTGCCCAGGTCGAAAGAACATCATCTCCGACTGCCAAGCCATGTTAACGCCTGTCCGACCAGCCGCACAGTATATTCGATGTGTTTGAGTATGGGCCGCCGGCCCAGGGACTCCTTGAGGTCCTGATGGACCGGTTGGACCGACTGGTCCTGGGGGCCCCGGGACTCCTTGAGGTCCTGACGGACCGGATGGACCGATAGGACCCACTGCTCCGGCAGGACCCGCTGGACCGATAGGACCCGCTGCTCCGGCAGGACCCACTGCTCCGGCAGGACCCACTGGACCGATAGGACCCACTGCTCCGGCAGGACCCACTGGACCGATAGGACCCACTGCTCCGGCAGGACCCGCTGGACCGATAGGCCCTGGTAAACCAGGTAATCCCTGCAAACCCTGAGGACCTCTCTCGCCTTGCACTCCGTCCTCACCGGGTAAACCCGGCAATCCCTGCGATCCCATACAATCCCAAAGGTCTAGACGGCCATCTCCATTCTGATCCGGTATTTCGGGGTTATCAAAACAATTGAGTCCATCTCGGCCATCTCGGCCATCTCGGCCATCTTGCCCCTGGTCACCTGGCGGGCCCTGATCACCTTGAAAGTCCGAGGACTCTAAAGTGCGAGGCGGAACGTAATTTCCGCCGCTGCAACCGGCGAGCAAACATACGCCGAATAAGATCTGCAGAAAGTCTCTCACTCGCGCACCGATACAAGTTGGCTGCAAAGTCGATCCCCGATAAACCGACAAAAATGTTCGCCCTGAGACAAGCATTTTATCCAAGCCCGCATTTCTTATCGTTTGTGGCGCAACATTTCTCATAGAACCGATGACTCAATCGATACAGCCTAATCCTGACAAACAGTGCCCACCTCTATCGGAGGAACAGGACACTCCGCTCGCGTGCACAAATATTTTTCGCGTGGTTCGAAATCGATACAGCTGTTTTTGTCCATTCTTTTTAATGCACACTTAAGGACGTTCGGCAAAACGCATTTGGTTTTTTCAAATCGTTGCTCTTCCGGGATGTTCATTTTACTTTCACACTGCTTCACCTTATCTTCCATGCATTCCGGAAGAGTGGTCGTCACGGCCAGTGCACCGATGGCCATCAACTTCATGATGATCATGTTGATCTCAGCGCGTGTTACGTGCCGGGGGGAAAGGGCTTTCAGTAGGGTCTTCATCTTCTTTGCTCTCTACGCTCTTGAGGAGTAGGTGCGATCTCTATGCCAACGTGAGCTCTTGATTTTTTTGGATTTTTTTAATTGTAGACGTCCCCTTTCTAGTGGACAGCTTTTTTCAAAACAAAGTTTGCAAAGCCGCATGATAAGAAAAAATGACGCAAAAAGCTGCTGTTTTTGGTCAAATTCTAGATGAGCCTGAGCCATTGACCTGGCCTGGTGAAATTGGTCCGGGCTTGCTCTTGGGGTGCTCTATGCCCATGTTCTTTGAAATCGTCCTCACGACCAAACTGACTTACAGGTCAGAATGGTCTTGACCAAACTGACTTACAGGTCAGAATGGTCTTATGCGTTTTATTGCGCCTTTCATTCAAAAAGACTTGGGTCGAAAAATGGTTTTTCTTTCTGGGCCCCGCCAGGCCGGCAAGACCACCCTAGCGCAGTCGTTACAGCCCAAATTTAAAAGGTCTCTTTATTTCAATTACGATGATGACCTTTCAAAACAATTTCTCTTAGGTCGATCTTGGTCGGACGAAAACGAGCTCCTCATTTTTGACGAAATTCACAAATTTCCACGCTGGAAGAACTGGCTGAAAGGAATTTATGACCTTCAGAAGAAGCAGCACAAATTTTTGATCACCGGTTCGGCCCGACTCGATGTCTACAAACGTGGCGGGGATTCACTCTTGGGACGTTATCTCTCTTGGCGCCTTCATCCCTTCTCGCTTTCTGAGCTGCCCAAAGGCATTTCCAAAAAAGAAGGCTTTCGACGATTGATGACGGTAGGAGGCTTTCCCGAACCGTTTTTAGACGCCAATGAAACTTTTGCCAGACGTTGGCGCTCGCAAAGATTTAACCGAATTATAAAAGAAGACATTCGAGACCTGGAATCTATTTCAAAAATCGAAACTCTTTCGCTGTTTGTCGACATCCTCAGGAAGAGGGTGGGAACAGAAATTGTGCTCGAAAACATTGCTAGAGACCTCGAGGTCGCGCCCAAAACTCTTAAGCAATGGCTAGCCGTGCTTGAACGAATGTATTTAATCTTTATCGTCCGGCCCTATTCTAAGAAAATTCCACGGGCCATAAAGAAAGCGCCCAAGGTTTATTTCTATGATACCGGCGACGTTATCGGTGACGAAGGTGCGCGCTATGAAAATCTAGTAGCCTCGTCTCTGCTAAAAAATCTTCACTTTAAAGAGGACAGCCAAGGACATCGAATGGAGATGTTCTACTTTCGCGACAAAGAAGGGCATGAAGTCGATTTTGTTATCACGAAAGACCTGTCTGTAACCCACCTCATCGAGGCAAAGCTATCTGACACTCAAGTTTCGAAATCGCTTCGATACTTGGCCGAAAAACTAACGCCCGAGCAAGCCCTTCAACTGGTTTCAATACCCCACGCCACTGAGACTAAAAATAAACTGAAGCTGGTATCGGCCTTAGATTTTTTGGGCAGAGCGGAGCCTGACATTCTGAAGGTTTAAAAAATCGCAAGGCTAGCGAGAAGCCTTAGCGTATTTACAGCAGCCCAGCGGCCGCAAGAAAAGAAACACCAGCCGCCAGAAGCGTATAAACGGCAAAAGGCCAAAGCGCTAAGCGGGTCAGCATCAACAGCAGCAAACGAATTGCTAAAAAGCCAACCATAAAACTCGCTAGCACCCCAAATGACATTGCGATCCAATTCTCACTGGTCTGAGCAAAGGATTTTCGAAGCTCATAAACAGTGGCCAAAAAAATAATTGGAATCGCTGCGACGAAACTATAACGCCCCGCTTCTTCACGCCTTAAACCCAAAATCAAGGCTAAGCAGATGGTCGAGCCGGACCGAGAGACACCAGGTAATAAAGCCAGACCTTGAGCTAATCCGATCCAAATCGAAAACCACAAACTCATCGAACTCAAACTGAGAGACGAACTCTTTCCCTTCCAATTTGCTGCAAACAAAAACACCGCTGTCATCAAAAAACCCACGCCCGCCGCTAAGGTGCTACTTGCAAGTCTTTCCACCACCGACTCACCTGCGATTCCAACCATTCCAGTCACAAAAGTGGTCAGTAAAATCGAAACCGTCCAACGGTCGCCACGAAGGAGCGCCGACTTGGGGCCTTCTCGAAGAGCCAGTACCAAAAGCGCCCAGGATTTAACTAAAAGCTCTAGCACTTCGCGTCGATAAACCACGCAAAGAGAACCCAAAGTGCCAAAATGCAACAGCACATCAAAAAGCAGAGAACTCTGGTGAAAACCCAAAAAATACTCCGCGAGAACCAAATGTCCGTCACTCGAAACAGGGAAAAACTCGGTAATTCCCTGCACGATTCCCAAAAGAATGTAATTCAAATACTCCAAAGCTTCTTTAGGATGCGGCCTAAAAATCAAAAAGAGAAGCTGAAAGTCCTTTCCTGAAATGCTTCATTTTCATTTTTTTTAATTTTTAATCAAGACATTATAGACATCCGTATCCGCTATGATTTCCACCACACCCCTTCTCTAATTATCTGCCTTAAATATTGATTTATTTCTTTTTTTAAAACGTTTTAATATAAAAATATGAGGTCAAATAAATCCAAACAAATTGCGCCCAGGGATCTTTTTGCAAAGAACTCATCGGATCTCTTCTTCAAGCTAGCGGCCAGCCTCCTATCGACGAGAACATCAAAAACGTATCGATCTCACTTCTATCGCCACAAGCATCTGCTCGACCAACAAATGAGCAGCATTCTTCAGCAGCACTGGCTCTCTCACCCTGACTCTAAGCATCTTTGCGAAATTCTATCTGAATTTGCACCACTTAAATCTCATGATATTCCCAAGCCTCTTCGAGCAAAATTTGATGAGTGGCACTCGCGATTTCCGCAGGACTCTCAATTTTTTAAAGACTCGCTCAACTTCTTCAATCATCAGCAATCACAATCTCATTTGAGCGTACGAGACTTTTTACTTTCGCCCTCAGGACGGAAATGGTTTCAAGACCGACGTAGGCTGCAGAGAAAAGCCTCCCATCCTTGGGATCGGCCCTTTAAAGCCTCAAAACGCAACAGCCTTAAGCGAAGACTCCTGGTTCAACAGCTTCTTCGCGCCTACCCCTTTTTATCGCTCGAGGATCTGAAGAGCCTCGCCATTCCGAATGCCCAAGAGCAGTGGGAGCGATTTCCTTTTCGCGTTCACTACCGTCAGCAGGCGCTCGATGAGGTAAAGAAATTTTGGACTCAGTTACAACGCGCGAATAAAATCGACTAGGCCTCCACTCATACAGACTCATTTTTTTTAAGATTCCGCGAAGTTGAGCCTCACTTAGATCTAAAGCCGCACGCTGCCTAAGACTGAGCGCGAGTATGCGAAGACTAGGCGCCCTCAAAAGAACAAAGAATTCTAAAACTAGAAATCGAACTTCTGAGCTCCAGCTTTTGGGTGCGCGAATCTTTTTTTTCGAGAAGACTTCTCGGCTATTTTTGAGCCAACGGTAAATGGTTTCGCGAGAACAATTCAAATTCTCTGCAATCTGAGCTACCGGCAAACCCGATCGATACGCCTCGATGGCTCTGGATTTACGCTCTGATTTTTTTGTGTCAAATATGAGTTTTCTTCTCTTCATAATTGACACATAATGAAACAGATAAAAACAAGACTCAAGAGATGAATTTGATAGCGATAAAAGGAGTAAAAAAACCAATAAATGTCATATTTACTACTTAAAAAACATAAGCTTTTAGTTCGTAAAATGATCCATTTTGCGAACTTATGAGTTTGGACGAATAAAATTTAAACAAACCAAAAAAGAGAAAAAGATCCGGTTAAGAACTCCGGGCAAAATGACGAAACGCTCATTTAAGGTTGGAAGATCGGGTATTTAGGGCAGCGCTGACTTTACAAATTTGGGGATGTCATTACATTAAGAAACGAAAGGATACTTTCTAATCATGTTTCGAAGGATATTACTTTTCTCGATCACCAACATTCTCATCATCGTCACCCTGTCAATCCTTACTCGCGTCTTGGGACTCGATCGATATTTTGGCGGCAACTACGTCGGCCTTCTCGCATTTTGCACAGTTTGGGGTTTTGGCGGAGCTTTTATATCGCTGCTGATTTCTAAGTGGTCAGCCAAAATGATGATGCGAGTTCAGGTGGTCGACCCCTCAACCGCTGCGGGCGAGGCCCTCTGGCTGGTAGAAACGGTTCACCGCCTCTCGCAGCAAGTGGGACTCCCCAAAATGCCTGAGGTGGGAATCTATGACAGCCCCGAACTCAATGCATTTGCCACTGGCCCCTCTAAACGAAACTCTCTCGTGGCGGTGTCGTCGGGTCTTCTGCGCGGAATGAATCGCAAAGAAGTGGAAGGTGTTTTAGCACACGAAGTCGCCCACATCGCAAACGGCGATATGGTCACCATGACTCTTGTTCAGGGTGTAGTGAATGTTTTTGTCATGTTTTTTGCTCGAATCATCGCTGGTGTGCTCTCTCAATTCGTTCGCGAAGACTTTAGAGCCATCGCGCAGTTTGCGATTGTGATTGCTCTTGAAATTTTACTAGGCATTCTCGGTATGCTGGTGGTCGCTTACGTTTCACGCCAAAGGGAATTTAGAGCCGACCGTGGTGGAGCTGACTTAGCCGGTCAAGATTCGATGATCGCTGCGCTTCGAGCTCTTCAGCGCGCCTATCATCCCGAAGCGCAAGAGGCTAATGCTCTCAGTACTCTTAAAATATCAGGCAAGAGCTCGGGCCTTGCTGCTTTTATGGCCTCGCATCCGCCCCTTGAAAAGCGCATCGCTAGACTTAAGGGCGAAGCTTAAGATTGGCGCCGCTGCTTTGCTCGCTTAGAATTAAAGAGTGAAGGAGCTCTTAGCTTGAAAGCAGCGGAGTTTGAAACTGCAGTCGCTGAATTCTTAAGGCTACTGCGGGATGAAAAAAGATTACAAGAAAGCTCGATTCGCCTTTACCAAACCGATCTTGCTCAACTCCAAGAAGCGATCCTTTTAAATAGTCCCGAGCTTTTAAAGCAAATCGCACAGGGCCTCGCGTCTTCAACCGTCACTCGAAAGTTAATTGTCTGGAGGAGCTTTTTGAAGCGACTCCCGACACCCTATTGCTCCTGGCTTGAAAACACCTCTTTTCCAAAAATTCGCGCCCAGCAGCCACGATTTTTGCGCGAGCATGAAATTTTTGCGCTCGAAAACGCTTGTGTCGCTCGGCGACAATCCTCTCGCGATCGTCTTTTTATTTTTTTGGGTGTGGAGCTTGGCCTACGCCTTCAAGAAATTCTGGGATTAAAATTCTCAGACCTTCAAGGAGATTGGATTCGCGTTCTTCGAAAAGGCGGTCACGAACAAAACCTCCCCCTTTCTAAAAGCTTACAACTTCAAACTCGCCTTTATCGAGAAGAGCGGCGAGCAAGAGACGAGGACTTTTTGTTTGAGGGTCGCAAGGGGCAGCCTCTCACGAGCCGTGCTGCTCAAAAAATTCTGGACTCATTGGCTAAACAAGCTGGGATCAAAAACGGTTTGAGTCCTCACGCTCTTCGTCATACGTTTGCCACGCGTCTCGCAGCAAACGGGGCTAACCTTGTGGCCCTAAAAGAAATCCTCGGTCATCGACAGCTCAAAACCACCGAGCGCTATTTGCATGTTACTCCGGAGTACTTAAGAGATGCGTTGCAATATCTGCGGCCGAGGAAGACCTGATGCTCTCGCTCGCGCTTTTTACGTGGACTTTAGTCTCTGATGTTTCGAGTGATCTAAAATTTGTGATTGAGCGATCTCAAAGCCCTCGACATTTGGTTCGATGGGATAACGTTGAACACCGACATGAAATTTTTGAGGATCGCCTGAAATTTGCTTATGATCGCCTCGCCGATGCGGCTTTGACTCAGCCTCAAGTTCTGACAGTTGAGGTCGCCAAGCTACGAGCCTCAGACCGGCAGCGACTCATGGCAGACCGAACGGATCTTCGAACAGAGATCTTTGATGTTTTGAGTGCTTCGATAAAACAGAAGATTCAAAAAGATTTCACTTCTCAATTTCCTCAAATACCCTTGGAGCGCGGACTTTTTTGGTCCTTTGCTAAAAGCCTCTTGCGATTCTTGCTGGGAGAGTCAGCTCCCGTCGAACGGGTTGAAGTTCTTCGACAGCCAGGAGCCTCCAGCAAAAGGGGTGCCTTCATTTGCATTCGAGATCAGATTAAGTTTCAGAAACTGGAGATTCCCTTGGGAGAGAGCGTAAAAGTCTCTTGTGGGGCGACCTACACGATTAGCAGTCAAAATCAAAAATCCAATTTTAAAATCGCGCCTGTTGTCTATTTTCCGTCGAGTCGCGAGACGGATCTTGAGGTGAGCGTTTCAATAGGATTGTCCTCTAGCGTCTCCGAGCGACAGGTCAATATCAGCTCCCTCTTTCTGGAATACTGGCGAGGTTACCAGTTCTTAGATCAGCAAGAGGTCGATTTACGATCTGAGATCGAAGCCTCTCTCAAAAGTTCACATGTCTTCATGCCTCTGCTGGATTTTGACTCAGAAAGCCAGGCCATCAATTTTTTTTCAACGTCTAGTCGCGGGCGAAAACTGCGCTTCACTCGCGATTTCCATTCGGGCAGCTCCAATCGCTGTCGAGTGTTTTTGAATATTTTATTGCCTCCGCTTCGTGATGAAAGCCGAGCTGCCTCCTCGACCACCCACATTCAGCTCAGCTATGCTGAGATTGAAAACATTTTGAAGCAACGCCAAAGCCCTCTGTTGCTGATTGATTTTTCAGACGAGTCTTTTCGTGATTTAAGTCTCTGGCTAGAACTTCTTTCGAGCTCACCAAACGCCTCTTTTGTCGTCACCACCAAAAATGTGCGGCGAGCCGAAAGAGTTTCGGATCTGCTTCCCACTCTGGATTTGCTGGCTTCGACCCTCAGTGCAGCGGCGCGGGGGCGACCACTCTCTGAGCTTCTTGAAATTTTAAATCGCGGCCCTGTGCTGATGAGTAGTCTCGTCAATGCGTACCGAGTTCTCAATAACTTTGATGCGCAAGATTACCGTTTTCAAGCCCTCGCGAGCTGGGATCATCAGATTCAGTCCTTTCTCCAGCAGCCGCAACGAAGCCTCTGGCTTCTGCGGGGCCCGACAACTCAGCGCAGCTTTCAGCCCCTCATTGAGCCTTAAATCACACAATTAAGAAAAATCCGCTCGATTCAAAGCTCGCTGCACCCAAAAGGCATGCGATGGTCGGCATTTCAGACCCCAAGGACTCTCTCAGCTTTCTCTTTAGATCGTTGACTTAGATCTCTAAGTTCGCGAAAGCTAAGCCTTAAAATTTGGAGGTCTAATCATGATGATGAAATCAATTTCTGCTCATTTAATCTCGAGAAGCCGCTTCTTCGTTTTGAGTGCTTTCGGCTTTTTAAGTTTGGCTTCGGGGACTTTGTTAACGTCATGTAACAAAAGCCCAAACAAATCATCAGAGCTAAAAATCGGCTTCGTTCTCGATAATATGCAAGAGGAGCGCTACACAAAAGATAAGCGTTTCTTCACAGAGACGGCAGAAAAGCTGGGAGCAAAAGTCATTTTCGCATCAGCAGATTCTAATGTTTCAAAACAAATGGATCAGGTCGAAAACATGATTTCGGCAGGCGTCGGGGCTCTTGTGATTCAACCCGTCGACTCTCAAGCGGCTGTGAGCCTGGTGCAAAAGGCCAAGAAAGCGGGGATTCCCGTGATTGCCTACGATCGAGTGATCAATGATCCCGCTCTCGATCTCTATGTCACTCAGGACAGTTTTAAAGTAGGCGTTTTACAAGCAGAAGCAGCTGTGAAGGCCTCGGGAGGCAAAGGAAACTACGTCATTTTGAGCGGGGCTCCTGGCCACTCGGTTGCAGAAACCATTACCAAAGGGGCTCTCTCGATCTTGAACCAGTATCCTGAAATCAAAGTAGTTGTGCATCAGTGGCATGAAGGCTGGAATACGAAGCTCGCTATGAACACAGTTGAAAATGCTCTCACGGCTCAAAAAGACAACATTCAAGCCATTCTCGCCAACAACTCAGGAATGGCGCGAGGCGCTGTACAGGCCGTTGCTTCTCGCAATCTCAATTCCAAAATCTTTATTGCCGGTGCCGATGCAGATCTGACGGCGATAAAAGATATTGTAGCGGGCCGTCAGTCTTTTGAAGTACTGAAAGCGATTGAACCCTTAGCTCGTGCTTCTGCAGAAGCGGCCGTCAAATTAGCTCTGGGAGAAAGCGTGACACCCGATCAGGTGACAGACGCTGGAATCCGAGTGATCAATACTCCCGTTTTTGCCGTTACGTCTGAGAATCTCAATGAAGTCATTATCAACTCAGGCTTTCATACGCGCGAAGCTGTTTTTGGACAGGGTGGCTAAAGATTCACGATAAACGGATTGGCCGTGTCACTGGCCTTTCGGAGGGCTTCAGAGTTGAATCTCTTGCGACTTTCTGAAATCGGAAAGTCTTTTTCGGGTGTTAGCGTTCTGCGAGGTCTCAGTTTTTCGCTGAGACCCGGAGAATGCCTTGGAGTTGTCGGAGAAAATGGTGCCGGCAAATCAACACTCATGAAAATTCTTTGCGGCGTCTGGCCACACGGGACCTATGAGGGTGAGTTCACACTTAACGATCAGGTCTGTCGATTTTTAAATCCTCGCGATGCTTT
>JBILFF010000175.1:0-3203 GCA_044351695.1 Bdellovibrionota bacterium | reverse complement strand
CCTGTGCGATCGATGCTGAAGGAGTGAAGTGCTGGGGGAAAGAGGATGAGGGTTTTGGGATTTTTGAAATCCTTCGCGGTATTGTGGCTTTACCTCTCTTGCTGGGATTAAAGTTGCTCATTTTATTTTTTGGCAAGCTGGACATTGATCCGGTTTGAGTAATTCAACTCCTCATTTTTTTGATGAGCGACGGTGTCGGTGTTTTATAAATTTGGAAACGCAAAACTCTTCAAAAAAAAGCTGGACCCGACAAATGTGCTCTTACTTCGTAAACGATGGCCGACAGACCCCTCTGACGGCAAGGCTCAACCACCCAACATTGTCGCCTCTTGTAAATTCTTCACTCGTTTTTGGTGACGCGTTTCATCCATTGGTCTGATAGCACCGATCAAAACTCAGTTCTCGCGATGCTCCATCAACGGTCACAGTGCCTGTGCCACAGCCGGTGATTTCAATCTCGGTTGGTTTACTTGTGCATTCGCCCACCCACTTTCCTGAGACAGGACAATTGCAGCCTGCCTCAAAAGTCACATCCTCTGGGCTATAATCGCAAACTTCGTCGGTGAGATTATTGGTCACACGAAGGTTGCCTCCGTTTAAAACACGATTGATTCGCGCTGCCCCATTTACCCCGATGGCTGAAGTGGTTTCGGTTGTGAAATCTCCCACTGTGCTCCCCGTAGAGTTTACAAACACTCGACGAATGCCATCACTTGTAAATTCAAAGCCTCCGGGTTTCTTCTCAATCTTCTGACCAAATGCACCCGTTCGAGAAACGGTAAATGTGCCCCCGCCCCGCCCCGTGATGGTGAAATCGGGTTCGCGCGAGACGCTGTCTCCGTTTGTGGCCAAACTGCAAGTGCCATCCACGGTTCCATCGTCAAACGTCAGCGTGACGCTACCTGTAAATGTGGCGCGCCCCACTGTGCACTCTCCAAAATCTCTAGTTCTCACATTATCCTCACAGTCGCTAAAGCTTGCACCGCGACAGGAAGCGGCAAAAGTTGGAGGAATAAAAAAATCCAAAATAGTCTTATCACTGCCAAAATATTTTTTGATCTCCCTATCGGTAGGTAAAAAAAACGTAAAGCTGCCATTACTACCTCCGGCCTCGTCAATCGAAGCAGCGGCATCTCCAATTTGTTGACCGAGTTCATCGAGCTCGTTGTAGGTCTCGCTGGTGCCAATTTCGCTCTTGCACGACCCAAGACTCACACTCACGATAAGGATGCTCAATACTCCAAAAATAAAATTTTTATGAATATGGCGTTGTTTGAAGTTTCGCTTCATCACTGGTCCTCCTCCGTCGAGTGTCGCTCCAAGTAGATTTTGACGTAAAGTCGAATCTTTTATTTAATTTTCATTCGCACGAAATCGAGAGCGCTGATAGATGTCGGCTCCTTCGACATTGGCAACAAGCACATAATCTGAGTCAATGCGCTCCTGAAGAAGGGGATATCGCGAAAGCGGAAAATACTGATAGTCATTGATTCGAGCCCCCGAGAGATCCACAAAGATTTCAGGTAATTTTTCTTCGAAATCCTGCAAATAGAGGTCGAGGGCTCGGGGATTGGGCCGACTTTCGGGCGAGTGAAAACCAGCGAGGCGACCCGAGACGTAGTCGGCGTAAATAAAGCGTGTTGCCGACCCGCGTTCAGCCATCAAATAAAGTTGCCCTGCCATTCCCCAAACAGCCATTCGAGCTTCGGGCTGACTGATCTCCTTAATCTTTTGCGCGATCTTGTTGAGGCGCGCCTGTGTTTCTAAGTCAAACGAATGGATCTTAGCGCGATCACTCACGAGTCGAACCCAAAAATCTCGCGAATGATTAAAAGCAGCAAAAACAACAAAAACTAAAACACTAAAGGCCAAAAGCCCGTGCCGAAGCCTTTTTGAAAAACAGGCCCAACCCAATGCTGCCAGTGGCGCTAAAAAGAAGAGCGTGGGCACAAAGTAATGTGAGAAAAGTCGGCTGCCCACATAGATGCTCAAAAAAGCTCCCAAAAGAGCCGCTGAAAGAAATACCACCTGAGGATTGCGCCAATGTTTTCGTAAAGCTGCTCCCGCAAAAATCCAAAAGCTAATCCAAAGTAAAGAAGCGCCCAAGGGCGCGAGCCACGCTCGTCCCTCACTCGATGCGGCTTTCGCATCTTGAACGTAGCCTAAATTTTCTCCGATCACCCAAAAATAAACCTCGCTTAGATCTGTGAACCTCGAGAGAAGACCTATCGCTAGAAGAAGGCTTGCAAAAAAGCTCGCTGCCAGCAGAGCACTGCGCTTGAGATTGAGGCCTAAAAGCGAGTTTTGAGCCGACCAAATCCAAAGAGCTAAGGCGCTCAGCCCTATTGGAAGAACCGCGATTTGTTTGACGAGTGTGGCGAACGCAAACAGCGCCCCCGCCGCCAAAAGCAAAATCGAATCTGATTTCTTGGGCCTCAAAAAATCAATGCCTGAAACTAAAAAGAATCCTGGAATCAAAAAGAATAGCATGCAGAGTTCGGAATTGAAGGCCAGAATCTCGCGCGATAAAGAACTGCTCAAAAGGACTAAGAAAAATGCTCCAACCCCTCTGGGCGTTTGGGGCGAAATTCTGCGAACCCAAGCATCAGTGAGATACGCCAGCCCTGCCATTCCTAAAAGCGTAAGCGCATGAATCGCATGGAGATGAAAAAATCCAAAGATGCTGCCCACGGCCCAGTAGACGGCGTACAGTAAAGGAGGTTTTCGATCGACTCCATCGATATAAGGTCGCCCATAGTGATTCCATGCTTCTGCGATCGCCATATAATTGGATTCATCTACAGAAATGCCAAAGGGCTCAGTCCAAAAACAAAGTCGGGCGATAGCGAGAATGCTAAAAAACGAGCAAAAATGGAGGAAGCTTTTCATGAGTAGTGCTCTTGAAGGATTTTCTTCTTGCGAAGCCGAAGCTTCCACCAAAGATAGGAAAGATATAAAAATCTCTGTTTAGAGCTTCTAAAAAATTTGGAACTCGAAACGCCAGCGACTCGATTGTGTTGAATGACCTCGACCGAAACCAAAGGACTTCGCGTTGCCACCAGCCAAAAAGAAAGCTCTGTCGAATAATTGAGACCCTTAGACTCGTACGAAAAGCTTCGGATCTTAAAACCCCGTACCGCCTTTAGCGCACAATTAAAATCGGGCAGACTGGATCCAAAAAACCAATTCGCCATCGCACTCGC
>JBILFF010000198.1:0-3235 GCA_044351695.1 Bdellovibrionota bacterium | reverse complement strand
ACCGGACTGGATGCATGCGGAGCACACCTGCGCCTGCTTGCGCGCCGGCAAGCATGTCTACTGCGAAAAGGAGATGTCCAATCAGCTCGCCAAAGCCAAGGATATGGTGCTCTGCCAGCGCGAGACGGGCAAGATTCTCCAGATCGGTCATCAGCGCCGTTCGAATCCGCGCTACATGCACGCCTTCAATCGCGTGATCCGTGAGTCAAACATGTTGGGACGTGTCACCCATGCATACGCCCAATGGAATCGCTCTGTTGCGCCCTTTATCAAAAACAGCGCCAAACTTGACATCCCGACAGAAACGCTCCAGAAATACGGCTATGAAAACATGGAGCAGTATTATAACTGGCGTTGGTTCTCCAAGTACGGCGGCGGTCCGATGGTTGACCTGGGTTCCCACCAAATCGATCTCTTCTTCTGGGTCTGGGACTGCCAGCCCATCTCCGTGACCGCCATTGGCGGCAATGATTACTACAATCGTCAAATGAACGACAATGTCATGGCCATGTACGAATTCAAGACAAAAGAGGGCAAGATCAACCGCGCCTACTACCAAGTGCTCACCACCTCCAGCCGCGGCGGATTCTACGAGCAGTTCATGGGCGAAAACGGATCCTTGACCATCTCTGAGATCGCAGCCCGCGGAAATACGGTCCAACGTGAAGTGCGTGCCAACGGCCCACTGGAGTCTGATTGGGCGGCCTTTGCAAAGCAGGGCCTTGTTATTCAACCCAAAAAAGGCGTTTCATTGGAAGTGACATCCAACGTGGCAGTTGATGCGCGTATGACCGTAGCAGCCGATGGCTGGCCCATGCCGGTCGATCTGCTCAAGCCAGCGCACATGCCACACTTGGAAAACTTCTTCTTTGCTGTTCGCAAAAACAAGCCTGAAGCGCTCAACTGCCCGGCGTTACTCGCCTACGAGTCTGCTGTCGCAGTCTTGGCAGCGAATGAGTCAGTGGCACAGCGCAAGACCATCACCTTCAAGCCGGAAGATTTCCACGTATAAGATGATCCGTCCGATTTGTCGGATCAGACCGGTCTGACTGATCATATCAAGGAATTCACTATGAAAAAAATACTTTTGACAGCCCTCGCCCTTGCAGCGGGCTCGACCTTTGCAGCGGTCGAATCACACTACGATGGCGGGCGCGTTATTCCGGTACACCGCCTCGCACTCAACGATGAGTTTGGCGACACGATTGTGCCGGGAGCACAAAACGTGCTTCCAATCAGCACGCGCAAGACGTGCGGACAGTGCCATGACTACGACACCATTGCAGGGGGCTGGCACTTTAACATGTCGAGCACCAACGGTGTCTGCGGACGTCCGTCTGAACCCTGGTTTCTGATCGATCCTGTCAGCGGCTCACAAATTCCCATGGGATTGCGCGACTGGCCCGGCCTCTATAAACCCTCCCAGATTGGCATGTCAAACTGGCAGTGGACACACACCTTTGGTCGCAATATGCCTGGGGGTGACGTCTCTGATCCTGCGGATATCTACGCCGAAGGCGGACCCCATGCACGCTGGGAAGTCTCGGGGTCTGCTGAAATCAACTGTTTCGCCTGCCATAGTGTTGACAAGGCGTATGACCATAGCGAATGGGCTCGTCTGATCACCCGGCAGAACTTCCGCTGGGCCGCGACTGGCGCACTGGGTCTTGGAGAGGTGCTCGGCATGGGTGAACGTGTCAAGGACTACTGGGGCGTCCTGCGCGGTCTCAACCGCGATGACTCTAGCTATGCAGTTCCGCCACATGTCGTCTATGACAAGAGCAAATTTGATGTCAAAAACCGCACCGTGTTGGAAGTGGGCAAGCCTCGTAATGAAAACTGTTTGAACTGCCACACCACCACGCAAGCGGGTATGCATGGACACGACATTGACGGCGATGTGCATCTGCGCGCAGGCATGACCTGCACGGACTGCCATGCGAATGGTCTGAACCACTCCATCGCCCGTGGCTATCTCGGTGACACGACCGGCAAGATGGACATGACCCGCGCAACAGCAAGCTGCGCAGGCTGCCATCTCGGCGGCAAGGGTGCAAAGACCGGACGTTTCGGTGCGCCGATGCCCAAGCATGTCGGCATTCCGGTCACGCACTTTGACAAACTGAGTTGCACCACCTGCCATTCCGGCGTCACGGAGAATGGTGACCTTGCCCAAGTACGCACCTCCCGAGCCAATCGCATGGGCATCTATGGCCGTGCACGCTGGGTCACTGCGCAGCCCTTTATCATGGAACCGGTTTTCGTCCGCAACGACGCAGGCAAAATCGAACCCCGCCGCATGGTATGGCCCGCCTACTGGGCAACACAGAGCAATGACACGCTGACCCCGATCACCCCCGAACAGGTGATGGAAGCTGCCACTGGGGCACTTTCCGTCCGCGAACAAGTCGGCGCGGTGTTAGCGGCTTTATCGACAGACCCCAATATTCCAGGCGCACCGGTCATGGTCTCCAAAGGGCGAGCCTTTGCAAAGAATATCGACGGCATGGCGGTGCCAGCCGGCAAGGCTGATCTAGCCGATGGTTATTGGTATAAGAGCTCTTCGAACACATTCGTACGTGCAGTGCCTGATTTCGATCCCACAGCTGAACTCGCCAAACTACAGGAGGCCGCTGCTGAGGCTGCTGAAAAGAGTTATAAGGCCTGCAACACCAATCATCAAGAGGATGTGATCCAGCAGATTAAGGCGGATGTCGCGCAAACTGTCAAAGAGGTTTTCGAGGCAAAAGATAAGGCTCTTAAGAATCTCCTTCAGACGTTGGATGCTTCACCGTTGGCAACTCAGAATGGATATGGCGCACTGATTCTCAGGGGTAGGCTTTATTATCGCGGCGGCGATCAAGATGCAGTCGTATCAACTAATGCGACGCTGGCTGCTGATCAGGTGGACATCGGTTGGTACAAGGATGGAACCTTCAAGTCCATCCTCTGTGAGTACATCATCAAAAATGCAACGGAACTGGCTGGCACCGATTATTCAGTGACTGAAGAGATGGTCGCCTCAACCCTGAAGTGCCTCAAAGCAGCTGGAACTCTGAATGCGGTGTATGTGGCCCATGGTCAAGTCTGGTCACTCAATTCAGCTGGTGCGCTTGAGTCAAAGGAGGATAAAGCCGCCCAGGCGGTCTCCTGGTCCTTCGGTCATGACGTGCGCGGAGCGCGTATGGCGCGTGGCGCAAAGCCAGCTAAATGTGCAGACTGCCACACCGTTGAT
>JBILFF010000194.1:0-3272 GCA_044351695.1 Bdellovibrionota bacterium | reverse complement strand
GAGGCGTCATGGAGAGCGTCTGCCAGGCGCCGCTGTTGACCGCGTAATAGAGCACACCGCTCGCCACGCTGTCCGGGTCCGATGCTGTCACGGAGACAGTCACCGGCTGCCCGGTAGTGGGCACGACAGGGCTATGTGAGAGGTTGGCGAAGGTGGGGCCGAGGTTCGCCTGAAAGCGCGAGTTGGGGGCGCCGGGCGTGCCATACAGGACGGGCTGGGTGATCTCGGTCAATTTGGGCAGCCGGTTGAAGTAAAGGCGCGTTAGCAATCGGTTGCAACCCGCGACCCATTTTGCGCGAAAGGAAATCTCATACTCCCGTCCGTTGACCACGGGCAAATTGTTTGTCAGTGTGGTCTCGGCGTGATTGTGCATGTGTTCCGTGTAACCCTCGGAGACCAGACGCAGCACATGGTTGGCTGCGTTGTCGGGGTCAATGATCACCTCGCTGTGGCGGTGGTTGCCGATGAGCCGCCAGGTGTTCGTCCCGCTTTCAAAAGAGGTGTTCTGGAGCATCTGGGTGGCGACGCCCGCGGGCGACTGGATGACGCGGACATCGTCCAGCAGCACCTCGCCCTCGCCGATGAGACCGAGCACGAACTCCTTCCAAAGCGAGGGGCTGTTCGCCGTCTCCACAGTCACCGTGCCGCGATACGTGTAGGTCTGCCAAGCGGCCTTGGAACCCTCATCGCTGGCTGCCCAAACCTCTGGGCGTGAGTTGTCAGCACGCGGGTCGCGCAATTCGAGGCTGGCGCCGAGTCCGTCGGGATAGGATGGCCACGGGCTGTTGTCGCCATAACGCACGACATCCATGGGGTTGCCGCCGGCATCAGGATCAACCGTGGGGTCGAGGGGCAACGCGGCGTTATCAAAGAGTTCAATCTTCCCGCCGCCGCCGGGCAGCCGGCTCGAGAGATTGCCTACGATATCGATTGAGGGATAGAGCCCTTGCAGGTAGACAGCGTCACGCGCCACAACCAGATAGCTGTTGCCGGCGAGGATGCGTCCGGCAGGGAAGCGGTAGGCGGTCTTGCCGTCGATCTCCAGCCGCCAGTCCGTGAGGTCCACGGGGTTGGCCGTGCGGTTAAAGAGTTCGACCCACTGCTCGGGTGAATTGGTCGCCGGACCCTGCGCGTCGCGCTGGTGGTACATGATTTCATTGATCACGATCTCGTTGCGGAGCGCGACGTGATTCGTCGCGCCGGGCGTGGTCGCGGACGGGTGGAACCACGGGCCTGTTCCTTCAGGGGAACGCGAAAGGGGGTAGCTTTTAGCGACAGCCGCGTCAATCACAGCGGTCTTGTTGGAGGTGTAGAGCACGAGCCTGTCGCCCGGGTCTGCGCCGAAGCCGAGGTCGGCGCGGTCGAGGAGCAAAAAGCCGCCGGGAGGAACGGTCTGAGTAGGGATCACATATTCGCGGTCAAGGGTTCCGAAGCGTTTGAAGATATAGTTAGCCAGGGTGACGGGCTGTGTGCTGGTGTTGACGATCTCTGCCCAGAACACTTGGTTGGTGACACACGGTAGCTCGTTGAAGGCGAGCGGGGGCACTGACGGCAACATCCCGCTGGTGATGGTCAGCGACAACTCCGCGCCAAAGATCATGTCGTTGGAGCCAGTCGCGGCCTGATGCACTTCGACAGCCAGCACGTTTGTACCCTTTACGAGAGCGTCAGTCGCCAAACTATAGGGCGCGGAGAGCGTCGCTTTGGCGACATTCGTGACGGACCGTGTCGTATGCGAGACCGGACCGCTGGGGATGTTGAGACGCAGCACTTCAATGCCGTTCAGATAGTAAACCGCACCGTCGTCCAGCACGGTTCGAAGGGCGAGCGTCGCGGCCGCGGGATCGCCATTCACGACGAAGGTTGTGCGGAAGTATTTGGTCTCCGGGCTGGTCACCAGCACAGTGTTCGTCGGTGTCCTGCTGGCTGTGCCGCTGGCCTCGACGCGGAACCCGCCGGGGTTAGCGGAGGTGCTATCATTAAGGGTGCAAAAGTCGAGGGTGTTGATACCGTTCACGAAGCTGTTTGAGAGAATGAGCGGAGCGCTGAAAGCAGTGAATCCGGCGTAGGCCAATCCCTTTCCGATGCCGTTCAGAAGAAGGTTGGTCACTTGGTTGTCAGCTGCGACGCGCACGGTGACGCGCGCCGTGTTCGTATCCATGCCGCTGAGGTCAAAGGTTGTTCGAAAATTGTATTTACCGGCAGGAACGCTCGTGGTGCCGCTTGCCACTGCGCCGATCCAGCGGGAGGTTGAATTGTTCGCCATCCACGCAGAGTGGTTGACCATCACGGTGGCAGGGATGTTCGGCGGGGGCGGCGTGCTGTAGGCCGATTCGGTGAGCACATAATTGGAGTCGGCCTGTCCCGTCATGTTCAGACCGCTGTTAAATAGCGTTGTAATATTCTGTGTTACCTGCTCAGTCCAGGCGCCTGCGGAGCCACTGTAGAACACAGCTGGCGCCTGGCTCCACGCGCTATCGTCATAGTCCAGCGCATGCCAGGTCGCGTCCGGGGCAGTTGTGCTTGTACGATACCGCCATGTCGCGTCGAGTCGCACAGCGGTCGGCTCGACGGAGACGCTGAGGACCGGCGTGTTAAGACTTCCTGGCGATCCAGCCATCTGGCGGCTCGCGCGCCAATTGGCCGGGTCGCCTGCGGAGCCGTCTTCATCGATTTTCGCGAGCGAGGGACCGGCGCCATTCGCAGCCACAGGCCAGGTGTCCTCTGTGCCATAGTCCACCACATCCATCAGACGGTCATTGTTATTGCGCAGTTCTAGTTTCTCGCCGCTGTTGCTGAGACGGCCTGTGAATGGACCCACGACATTGGTCACACCCGTCGCTGCCGTGAGATCCACGGGAGAACTGGCTACCACCAGATAGCCGCCACCCGCAATCACGGTGTTTTCCGGAAACCGATAATCCATGCCCCCGGCGATGGTCCACCCCGAGATATCCATGTCAACGGCCAGTTGGTTACGCAGTTCGACCCATTCAAAGGCTGTTTCGCTGAGCTGATCCGGATGATACATGACTTCATTGAAAACCACCGTGACATCAGCCATTGCTTGTGCGGCAATACCCAGCACAATCAATCCCAAGTTGAACACACCGATATTAGCTTGTTTTCGCATAATTTTTAAAGAAACTGCTCCTGTTCGATCCAGCCGTTCAGCAATGTTTGGTGCAGCTGCTGAAGATACGGGAAGTCGGGATGATGTGTAATGAAGGCTTCGAGGCGCTGGCGCTGCTGGTTGTCAAGGGGTATGGGCG
>JBILFF010000122.1:0-6074 GCA_044351695.1 Bdellovibrionota bacterium | reverse complement strand
ACCGTCAGATTGTCACTGCCCGAATTCGCGACGACCACATCGCGATGACCGTCTCCATTTAAATCACTCAAAACAACACCGCTGCCTGTCGTTCCGATACCATACGAAGCCGAGGAGGAGTAGCCACCCTCTCCATCTGACAGCCAGACACGCAGCCCTGCACTATAAGCTGCCACCACATCCATCTCTCCATCACCATTGAGATCTCCAAAATCATAACTTGAAGCACTGGATAGACCCTCATGACTGATCGTCTTTGTCAGACTAAAAGACCCATCTCCGTTGGACCGATAAAGATACAGACTGTTTGCTCCCACACCGATAACGTCTTCTCGACCGTCCTTATCAAAGTCGTGATTCATTAAACGTGTGAGAGCTTCGGGCGCATAAAAGGCTGTCTTAACATTGTTAAAAACACCCTTACCATTATTGGTTTGCAAGTGAACGTAGCGATTGTCAGAGAATTCAATGAGCAAAAGATCTTTACTGCCATCGCCAGTAAAATCTGACGACACGCCTACCGCTCCGAGAAAATTATCAACCTCTTCTTTGCGCGCAATTCTTCCGCTAAAAACACTTTCTTTAAAAATCGACTCCGCCGATGTGCTACGCAATGAAAGATCGAGCTGCGAAGCCTCACTTAACTGCAGTGAAACACCACGAGCCAACTCTTCTAGCCCGCGTCGTTCTCCGAATACGACTTCTTGGTCTACTCGTCGATACTCCTGAATCAGGCTTGAAACTTCGCCCTGAAGAGCCAGTCGATCGCTTGTACTTAAGGTTTCATTTGCTGCACGAATATTGATCTCGCGAAGCTTTTCAAGAATTTCAAGCTGAGTCTCAAGGGCCGAACCCACCACGCTCAAAAGCCCTTGCTGTTCATTCGTGTTTTTAATCACTTGCGCAAGACCGCGACTCTGCGCAGATAATCGACTCATGTTGGGCTGAGCTTCAAGGCGCTCATCGCGTCCGGTTGCCAGACGCTGAAGAGCACGCCCCAGTGCGGCCGTCGTTGTTGACGACCGATGGAGAAGTCCAAATGTCAGCCCAGAAATTTTCATCGAACGATCATCAAGTCCTTTCAGCGCCTTAGCGAGACTGCAGAGCGTCATTTCTTTGCGCGCAACTGTGCCTCGATGCGAATTTGCGCTTTTAAATTCGCACTCTCATCGCCCTTCGGCATTTCAGACCAAATCTGAAAGCTAGCCGTGATCAACGCTCGCAAGTATCGATTCTATAAACGTGTTTTAAATTGTGATGAAGGAGCGTCAGAATCCAAAGAAACCGCAGATGACATCGAGGAGACCCCTCAGTCGGAATTGGATGAAATGGAGTGGAGCTACAAAAGCTTCTGGTCGGTCAAAGATCTCGAAAAGCCATTTCATCGCGCTTAAAGTAACAAGGAATCTTGTAGGAGAAGGCTACAGCAAGTGTCGAAGTATCCTACAGTTGGCATCCCGAAAGCCTTTTAAATGCACTTCTTGAGGACCTCGATTTGGAACAAAACCTGCACCCTTCCCCTTCATGCAAAACTAAGTTATCAAGTCAGCTTGGGTTTTGTGCTTACAAATCAATCGTCAAGGTAAAGGGAGTAGACACAATGATAAACAAATCGGGTCTTTTAAGAACGGTAGCCAGTCTGGGTATATTTAATGTTTTTATTTTAGCGTTCATGGAGCGGTTCATCCAAGTTGCCAAAGGGACTCAATAGCCCTGAACTCTTGGCGAGCTGGAAAAAGATTTATGCTGAAAAGCTTGCTTCGTCTTTTTAATCCAGCCTCGCTAAGCTTCTTGGCGCTGGTTAACTTTTTACATGGTTTCTCAGCATCACTTGAGGCCTTGCCTGCGCCCAGCATGAAAACATATTTTGATGTCAAACTGAATGATGGATCCTTGGTTCAGATCTTCGAGCCCTCCGACAGAGCGGAAATCAAAGGAAATATCCTTTTTCTTCATGGCTTTCCCTCTCTGTCACGAAGAAACGAAGACCTTATCACGGAGGCCGTAACTACTTTTGGGTATCGAGTTCATCTTTTACATTTTCGCGGGCTTTGGCAGTACGAAAAAACGAAATCATTTATCTCGAGTGAGGGCCCGGAGTCGTTTCGATTCGCAGACTCAATTTCGGAAGCTTCAGAAGTTTTGAGAATTATTTTAGAAAGGCATGGGACAGCGCTACTCCTGGCGCACAGTTGGGGAGCTTACGTCGCTTTGAATCTTCTCAAGGAAAGCCAAGCCAAGAAATTATCGGGAGTAGGCTTGATTGCACCATATTCGCTGAAACTTGCTTCACATGCTCGTGACGATCTCATGAACACAAGCGCAAGAGCTCTGTTTGATGCCTCGTCTCACGACGAGAAGTTTATTCAAGAGGAGATCCGGCGACTGACGCAGAGCTGGGAGCAGGCGCACGATGATCATCGCCACCCAGCCCGATTTCTTGAGCCGCCTTCAAATTTGGCTGGTACCGTCAGTGGCATGCCGATCTTTATTGCCGCCGGCGAAATAGACGAAGTGATCGATCTCAAAAGTGCACAGCAGCTGGTAGTGGCATTACGATCGGGGAGGGCCCATGTCACTTACTCGCAACTTCCACAAAATCATTGGTTCGATGCAGGAGATCCCAAGCGCACTCAAGTCATCCGATCCTGCATGGACTGGCTGAAAACTGTCTCGATCCGATAGATGACCTATGAAAAACTGGTATCGAAAATTTACTTTTGCCAAACAGATTATCTACCCGAATCAAGAGGGGCTACTTTTACTAGGACCTTCGACTCGCGTTTCTGTTGCAAGGACTGCTCGAGTGATCGTTGAAGGGGGGGTGGTTCGGCTTGGCTGTTCGCTACCGGGTTCGTTTGGATTTGCAAGTTATGGAGGTAATGTTTTTGAAGTTCAAGAGGGCGCGAGTGTTACATTTGAAGGGGATTGTTGGATCGGACCGGGAATGAGTTTCAAGGTGAAGGCGGGCGCTCATCTTATCATCGGAAAGAACGTTTCAATCGCTCACAATCTTCTTTTGTACTGCAGTCACAAAATGCGGATTGGTCATGAAGTGGGTATGTCCTGGAACTGCCAATTGATTGATGATGATCGACATCCTTATTTCTTATCAGACGGTACGCAGATTGAAAGGGATCAGCGCCCCCTTGTCTTGGCCGATTACTCGACGCTCCACAGCCATGTGATCATCCCTAAAGGGATCCGCGTCGGAAGAAATTCAATTATTGGGGCGGGCACCGTGCTTCGGCAAGATGTTCCAGACGAATGTCTCGTTTATCCAAAAAACGAGCTAAAGATAAAACCGAATACGGTTTTTAATCGTATAACGCCTGCTCCTGAATCAGCTTTGAGGGCCGATTCATGAGAGCCCCAGCCCCGAAGAATCGGCTTAAAGATACAGCCTCTACGGTTGGATCTTTTTTTTTAATGACACTCATGTGGGCTGTCTTTTTACAGAGTGCCCTCGTTCAGTCTCATTTGGCTTGGTTTGACTTTCTATTTTTTGGACGTCTGAGCTTAATGACATTGGCAGCACTTTTGGCGATTCACGGGCTTTTTCGATCCGGAACATTTTTGACTCCTTACTTCATGCTTTGCATGGCTTTTCAATCGGTCTGCAGCATTCTCGAAGGTCCAGATCGCGTCGACTACTATAGTTACGTGCCTTATTTTTTTTTGATGTTAACCCTGTCATTCGATAGAAGTGGGGCGCTTTGGTTAAAAGCCTACTTCGCTCCGGTTCTTATTCTTCTTTTTGGGCCACTCGCATTTAAAAATGCCGATCTCTACAAGAGCTTTGGTGACTTCGTTAATCATTTTTCGAGCTCAGTGGTCATGGTCTTCTTTTCTTTGATTATTTTGCGTCTCAATACGTCACGCTATAAAACTCTCGTAGAAAATCTTCATCTTCAGACCCAAATCGCAGAGATTGAAAGAAGTAAGGGCCAAGAACTTACTCGAATGAGTGAGCAAGTAGCTCATGACATTCGATCTCCTCTGGGAGCGCTTGAGATGGCCTTCAGCTCTTCGGGCTCCAACGACCGAGAACTTAATGATATTATTCGTGGCGCTATTGCGCGAGTCAGAGCCATCGTTTCACAGCTCCTTGAGAAAAACACGGGCTCTTCACAAATAGAATCAGTTTTAGTTCTTGATCGACTGGAGAGACTATTTCAAGAGACAAAACTTCAGTATCGTCATCGCACCGATATTGACTTTGACCTCGAAGTCGATCCTCATGCCGTCACTACAGAAATAAGAATTGAAGGTTATCAATGGGATCGAGCCCTGGTGAACTTGCTTCAAAATTCTGTCGAGGCGATGCATGCAGGAGGGCGTCTTTTGCTCGAACTGCGGCGAAAATCACCTTCGGAAATCGAGATACGAATTCAAGATGCCGGCATTGGGATGGATCCCTCGGTTCTGGGGCAAGTCTTCAAAAGAGGTTTTACACATAATAAGCCAGGAGGTTCAGGACTTGGACTGAGTTTTACAGAAGAAGTGATCTCAAAGTTAGGAGGCAAGATCGAGATCGTCTCTCACATAAACATTGGAACCATCGTCACTTTAACGATGCCCTGTGCAGAAGCTGGCGATTGGCTGGCGAAGCCTTTGATGGCGAAAAATGTTGATCAAATGATCATCATCGAAGATGCGGCGAGTGTTCGCTCGAGCATGCAGAGACTTCTAGATCTTAGAGACGATAAGTTTGTAGAGTTTGATCATCCAAAGAAATTTGAGCTCAGTTGCGATGAGGGTCAAAGATGTCTCGACCGGGTGAATCAAAAGAGGGCTCATTTGCTTGTCGACTACGACTTTAATGGTGAGCGAATTGGGCTTGAGTTTATTTCTCGGCTGAGGCTTAGCAAAAATGGAAAAAAGAATACCTATCTGATGACTTCACGTTTTTTTGATCCCGACCTACAGAGGAGGTCGATAGAAATTGGAGTGCACATTCTGCCCAAATCTCTTGTGAGGCATTTCTTTAGCATTTAGAAAAGTGGAGACCCAGATACGATTCTCATTTGATCGCCGTCACTCTTCGCTTGAGGACTCGGCTTCTTTGCGCCGAGCTGCGAAGAACACAAAGATCGCAGTTTCATCGTGCTGATCGCGCTGGCCTAAACAAAATGCAGATCGTGTCGCCATTTTTGACTGTGAGCGCCTTTGTTTGTCACTTTCTCGGGCATCGATCTTGCAGATTAAACAGATGGATGATGCGTGTGTTGGCCCTCGTTTTAAGTGTTTTTAGCTTATATCTAAGCGGCTGCAGTGGCGGGGGTGACGAGCCCACTGAAGCTTCGGACGCGTCTGATGAGGCCCGTCGATGGCCGTCGGGAGCCTCAAGCGTCGCAGGGCCTATCGGACCGCAAGGTCCCTCTGGTCCGCAAGGTCCCTCTGGTCCGCAAGGTCTCCCGGGAACACCCGGCCCTCAAGGAGCTCAAGGTACGAGTTGCAGCGTATCACCGATCGCTCCCAACGCTCAGCTACCCGCTGGTGGAGCTCAAATCACTTGCGGCGATGGGACAAGCACGACTCTGGCAAACGGAAATCTTCCTAAAGTGTGCACCGAAAGACTTTCGACCGTGTCGACAAAAGGGCCCTGCGGAATGTCGGCGACGGTTCTTTGCGAGTCCGATGAATACGTTGAGGCAGGCGGAGCTTCGGGAGTGGGCAACATCGCTCTTCAAAACTCTCAAATGGCTTTCAGTAACGGCAGAGAGGGGTGGGCGGCCAGCTTTTACCTCGGGCAAAGTTCGTGCAACCTTCTGAGTAATATTCCTGATGGCGCTCAGAGCACCAGCTACACACAACCACTACCGAGTGGCACGGTGGGGTGCTTTCCGGCTAACGGCGGCGGTTTCGTTTGCGCTCGAGCCTATGCGCTTTGCTGCACCAAACCCAGATAAGCGACGGCTGCCTCTTCTCACCCAACATCTGCACAGTCACAAGTTACAAGCAGATTCCCCACTGGGCCCGGGCCCAGTGGGGTTGAGATAGCCTTATTCGGCTGTCCACTAGAAAGTGGACGCGCCAGCTTTTTTTGGCTTTCAAAAATACCAACGAATTAA
>JBILFF010000127.1:0-5629 GCA_044351695.1 Bdellovibrionota bacterium | reverse complement strand
GACCTGCGCTTGGCTCAGGCTTTGCAAAGGTGCCTCTGCAGTAGCTTCACTTAAACTTCAGCTCTGCAGGCAAAAGCAGAGTCATGGAAAGGACGAACCGATGAAATGCATCTCTTTCACAAAATTAAAGACCTCTCTATTTTCTACCACACTCCTTAGCTTGTTTGCGCTCGCCGCAGCCAGCGAAGTGTCTGCACAGCGAACTCTAAGCCCACAGCCCGGGCAATCCTCCCCGAGCCCAGGGAATGCTCAACCCGCACGCCCAAATGCATGCGACCGTTTGGCACTTCGTGTAGGGGAGCCAATCGCCTTTGGTCAAACCATGCGCGTCGTAACACCGGAGGGAGATAAGTTGCATAGGTATTTTTTTACTAAAGGCGGCAAATACACTCTCGTCACAGTTCGCGCCGCGATTGTCGCAGGCGAGCAAGGCGACATTGTTTCTACCAAAATCCCCGTAACCGTTTGGAACTTAAAGGAAGGCCGCAATGGGGCAACGTGCGGGCTTAGAGATCCCCAGGTGATTGAAGTCGAAGCAGGGCTTGTCAACCCAGACTACGGCTCGCGCTTTGCCGTGCTGGGCAGCTCAGCACTCTCTGGCAACCGAGCGTCGATGCTCTTTACCGTGCCCCACACATCAGCGCCTTAAGATATAAACACCTCAGCAAACTTAGGCTCTGTTCAAGCGGCAGAGCCATTTTGCCAAGCCCGGCCCGAGCCTTTTGAAATCATTCTGATTTTGCCCACTCTTGAATAAGAGCGAGTTTTGATTTAAAGCCTGGATAGTAAAAAAGGGGTGTCCAGTCTTATGCGCTTTCGATTGTTTGTTTTTAGCTTGTTGATCCTTGGCGGCGCACTTCAGCCCTTTCAAAGTCAGCCCTTCAAAAGCGCTCAACTTTACGCCGAGCCGCCCAAAGCAATCGAGGTCTGTTTGGCCGGCCTGATCCTCACGAGCGCCATCGGAATCGGCTTCATGTTCTTGGATGCCTATCCCACTTCACCGCTTGCTCCAGCCTCTTCAGCTCCGCTCGAAGTTCAAGATTCTTTGGCCCCAATCGAGGGTGTCGAATTAAACGAAGGCATTTTACCCAATCGCTATTTTGCAGCTCTCTTGACACTCCATCAGACAGCCAGCCTTGAAGAATTTGTTTCGAGAGAACTCCGGCAGACTTTTAAATCTCAAGAAAGTTTCTCTGATCTCAAAAGATTTTTTGATCGAAAGCCCAAGCTGGTGCGCGAAATATTGCAAGAGGTTCCGAGCGGACCGCTGCTGAATCTCGATCAGCATATCGCGCTCGCTACGTCACACCAAAGTGTATCTATTCGTAATCGAATATACCTCTACCGAGCTGGAAGCGACTATTTACGTTTAGTGATTCGCGAAGCGCGCCATTCAAATACAGCGACCTATCAAGTCACTGAAATCGTTTTTGGATCATCGGCAGAAATCGGAGAGAGTAAATGAGAAGTGATGTTTTTGTTTTTATGGTCTGGGTTTTGTTTTTAAGCGGATGCATTCAAACCCAAACCTATAGTCTCAAAAGAGAGGGGGCAAGCACCTCGGCGACCTACGTTTTGGAGAAGCAAGACGAAACAATTCTTGTGCGGCTTCTGTTTCCGTCGCAAGAGGCTAACGACGAAGTGATTAAACTGATGACTCAATACGATGCTCAAGCCGAGACCTACCGCTTTGGCGTCGACACTTCTTCGAAATACTTTGTTGCTGATGTTCAAGAGACTCGCCAAGGCAACCAGCGACTTTTTGTTTTAAAACTCACCCCCGATTATTTAAAACTCCCTCGGCATAGCCCGCCGCAGACTCCTCAGTTTGACCCAGAAGATATTTACTCGGCCATGGGAACGCTTTCGGTAGGCTCAGGAAAGTGCAATGGAATCCTTGTGGCCCCCGATCTGGTGCTCACGGCCAAGCACTGTATTGATTCTGCTCAGCAGTGTGGTGACACGACGTTTTTTATTTGGCGAGCCAATATGTACCAAGCCCGCGCCTGCGAGAGGGTGCTCTTTCGCTCTCCCGACGTCGATCAGACTTTGATACGGCTTAAAGAGCCTGTGAACTCTGTTTTTCAGCCCATTTCAGTCTTGAGCCGAGCTGTTCACTTTCCGACTGCGATGCCAGTTTTTGTTACGAGTGATTACTCGATCTGGACGAAAGGACTTACACGCTTTTCAGCAACTACCGTGAAAAACATGAAAAAAAACATCGAGCCCTGCAGCATCGCCGATAGTTTTTACGTCAGTTATTCAAAAACTCCGAACAATCGCGATATCATGCGCCACCTGACGACCTATTCCATTCAATGCAAGATCGTACCTGGCCAAAGTGGCTCGGCTGTGGTCGATGCGGCAGGGCAATTGATTGGCATTCTGTATGCGAGCTCAGAGCCCGAGAA
Source organism: Bdellovibrionota bacterium (assembly GCA_044351695.1). GTDB lineage: Bacteria > Bdellovibrionota > UBA2394 > UBA2394 > UBA2394 > JBILFF01. The sequence continues at coordinate 3,218 of JBILFF010000127.1, read as the reverse complement.
AGATCAAAAAGATTATCTCGGCTATTTTAGTCCGATCGAGGGTTTTGTTCTTCAGCAGATGAATCTTTAAGCGCTAGTCTACTGTCGAATAAAATTGTTCGCGCCCACTCTTTTCGTCATGAATTTTAAATTCTAGCGGATCAGCATTTTTTGAATAAAAACTAAGAAAATCGTGACTGATAGGCTTGAAATAAATGCAGATTTCAGTCGTATTTTGTCGCTTAGCGCCCTTAATGGTCTCATTTTTAGGTATCGATTTTACAAACCTAGAGATTCAAATGATGCGTGTGTGGGTTCTTTTGTTTGTTGTTTTTAGCCTTGGTCTTAACGGCTGCAGTGGTGACAGTGATGGGTCGAGTGAATCTTCTGAGGCCTCAGATCAAGGGCGCCGATGGGTGTCTGGATCTTCGAGTGTCGCGGGCCCGCAAGGGCCGCAGGGTGTGGTCGGGCCGATAGGGCCACAGGGTCCGGCAGGTCCGTCCGGTCCTGCAGGTCCGGCAGGTCCACAAGGTGTGCAAGGCGTTGGCTGCAGCGTTTCACCGCTTCAGCCGAGTGGTCAGTATCCTACAGGCGGGGCTCAAATTAACTGCGGAGCCAACTCTACGAGTACCATCGTCACCAATGGGAGCAATGCCCCCCAAGAATGGAAGCTTGTGGCCTCAGGTCAAAATCATACAGAGGGCGCTCGATACACGATGAATGCCACGGGGCTACAGTCGACCCAACTGATGTCTCCATTCACCAACCAACACGTTTCGGTGACGGTCTTTAACTGGCCGCTCTCCACCGTCACTCAAATGAGGTTTCGCGTGAAAAACCTGACACGAGATTTTTGTGTGGGCGGAAATGGCGTCGTTAAGTTGGCCTCCAGTGATCCGACTCAAGTGTATGCCAAATGCACGAGATACGATTACTCAGCCAACCAGAACGCCTTTCCTATTCTTTCGACTTCAAACTACACCATGCCCAATTGGACGAGGCTGTCGATTAACGGCAGTCCTAGAAATAATTGTACCAACCCCGTGCAAAATTCGCCAAACTCGGGCTTTCCCGGCATGTATGGTTATGCCGATTGGTGGACGGTAGAGTGCCTTTACTCTGGGGGCAACACCTCTGGAGGAGACTGGCAAAACACCATCACAAACTTAGTGGTGGAAGAAGCCGATTATTCTGGTGGTGCCGGCATCTGGCAGTGGGAGATTTGGGCCCGATAAACTTTAGTATTTTAATCTGATACGAGTGACGTCAAAATAGAGGCGTGTGATGGCTAGCTCGAGATGCAGCTTTAATTGTCATGGTCTTGCGCAAGGGAGAAGACGCCGGTGGCTGCCGATCGGAGGGTGTGCGCGTTTACCTTACGCGACCTTAACCAAAAAATCGCAATGACCTCAAAAATTTTGGGGTGATTCTCGAGCCCTCGCAAAACCGAGCGCGATCGCGATATTCAATCAGTGAAATGTTACGAAATGTATCACAATGAGTACTGTTCAGGGCGTCCAGATAGTCCGCATTTATCAGATAAAGATTGTGAGCGACTCACGCAAATCCTTGAGTCTGAAAAGATGCAGCGCGATTTAAATAAAAACATTTGCTCTCGGTATGATTCTGGAGCGCCGATTGATTGCGATTCTGTGGAGCAAGATTGTCAGAAGAGCTGCAAAGAAAATCCTGATCAAGATTCGCGGTTTTATTGTGAAGCACAATGCAAGATGCTTCGGGGCCTCTATTGCGATGGGCATCCCAACCCGCCTTCACCAGTTCCTGGGCCTCGATAAGAAGGTTTATAAACTGGGCCCGGGCCCAGTTGGGTAGAGGCAGCGCTCAGCGATCGGCACAGAAAAGCATACAAGAAGGTTTCTAACTCCGGCGACAGCCAGCCCTCCGCCCTGAGGGGGGGCAGAAAACAGATGCCTATGAAAAAAGATGCGGGTCAGCGAGCGAAGCGCTCCCTAAAAACGCAAAAGCACTCAAAATCTGCCTGGCTCATCAATTGCATCCTTCACTCTTTGTGTCAGAACGATTTAGTCTTGTGTCGGGTGTTTTGGGTTCAATCTTAGTCTTTTCAGGCTGTACCAAAGAAGAATGTGAGTCGCTTATCCCAGAGCAGGTGGCCGATCGCATTGCCAGAGAGTTCAGTTGCGATGCTACAGAAACCTTGGGCATAGCCGCCCTCTCTAACGCTTTCTACCTGCTGTGTGTGCAAGACCTGAAGAATGACGCTGGTTATCAGCTTCACTGCGGTCAGCATGGCTATTTTTCGGATAACGACCTGCGAAGTCTGTGCGAGAGGGGTCGCAAAATGTTTCTGCAGCGCTGTCATGAGAGCAACAAAGCCGATGTGTCTCAGCCTCTCGAGAACGGCCGCCAATCATTTGCGACTCAACAAAGTTTAGATTGATACGCAAGATCGCAAGCTTCTTTGACCACCGCCTTGACCCACCAAAAAAACGATTGCGCTCACACGAGTGCTAGATTTACTTTGTCTCATGTTGAATCGTTTTGGTTTGTTTAATGTTTTAGTCTTTTCGTTTACCTGCCTGGGACTTCAAGCAAAGCCAGCTCTCCATTTTAAGGCTGACGACGACACAATAGAGAGTCGCGGGACCATACAGGTTTTAGAGCTCTTCGCGAGAAAAGCTTTCGACCTGCGCCCCATTACGCCTGGCTTTGAATCGACCGATATTTATGACTTAGAAACTAGGCTTCAAATGTTTGTTCAACTCCAAGCTTGGTCAAAGGAGTTTCCAAAGGATCAAAAAATATCTTTAGATGATCGACTTCTTTTGGGCATTGCTGACGACCAGATCAAGACGGTTGCTGATTTGATTCTGCATTATGACTTAATCGCCAAAAAAATTCGACGAGCGCTGAGCGACGAAGAAAAGAGAGTCGCGAAAAACATTGCTTATCAAATTCTTCGATCGGGCTCTAGCGATCTCGCTCCCAGCTTAAATTCTAACGATGCGATTGAAATACGCTTAGCCGGCAAGCTCTCGCTCGAAAATCTTAAAAACGAGATAGTTCTCGAAGTTTATCACACCCCCTTAACCGAGGATTTGCGCGCAAAATTCAAAGACCCCAAGTCACCCGAAGTAAGTCTTGAAAACCATCCGGAACGCTTTGACGATTTGGATTTGGCCGAGATCAGCCTTAAATTGAACTGGGATAGGGCTCCTCAGGAGGATCCCGCGTTGGCCGATTTACCAGTCAACTTTACA
>JBILFF010000203.1:0-3315 GCA_044351695.1 Bdellovibrionota bacterium | reverse complement strand
CGGATGTGGGCAGCATCCCTCTACGTTCATTTGGCCAGTTTAGCATTCGCGTCGATTCGCCCAAGGCGCTTTTGATGACTCTGATTGGATCACGATCGGCTTACGACATCACAGAACTTGAGGCCTGGGTTCAGGGAGAGATTCTTGAAAATCTTCCGCGAGCGCTCTCCGAAGTTCAAAATTTAGATGACTTGGGTCGCTCTCAGGAAAAAGTCGCCTTGCGATTGCGTGAACTCGTGCAGGCCAAGCTCCAATCGGCAGGAGTAAGCCTCACTGATCTTCAGGTTTTATCGATTCTACCCTCTCAAGAAGTCCTCAAGGCTCTCGATGAACGTAAAGCCATGAGTTTGATTGGAGATCCCCGACAGTATCTTCTCTACAAAGCGGCCAATAGTCTGGATGCTTTGCATGCATCGGGCTCCAGTGATGGAATGCAAATGATGCTGGGCTTGATGCTCGGAAAGGGTTTGCTCCAGGGGCCACAAGTACTCAGCTCCTCAGATCTCTCCAAACCCACTCAAAAGCAGCTCCTCGGCGACTGTTGATTCGACAACCCGAAAATTCCCATGCTCATTTTGTTTTGGGCAGCCACCTGTTTCACCGAAAGAATCAACCAGAGCAAGCGCGGCCTCATTTGCAAAAGGCAGTCACTTTGCATCCTAGATTTTTGAGAGCGTGGGCTTGCTTGGGCGCTCTCTACGAGTCTATCGGCGATCGATCGATTGCCTCAAAATGCTACGAAAAAGCGGAGGCGCTTGAAAACAATGACTCGCTGAAGGATTTCTTTAGAGCAAAGATCGCCAGCTTGAAATCTTTAGAGATTTCATGAAACTCTCTGCAGAGTCAAAAATTGTCAGCTTTTTTTGACAATGAATTCAAATGCTTAAGCCATATGTGCTGTGCACTGAAATTGCAGACTTCTGATGCAGATGGTCTTTTTTGAGCCAGGTGCGAGCTTCAAATTTAATCAAATGAGAAGTCTCTTCACTAAAATTTTAAGCCTTTTGCTACTCGCGAGTGGCGGTACGTCGCTGTTCGCCAGTTCAGGTGGCTTGGTGGGTAATTTTGGCTGGACTCTCTCGACCAGCAAGTGTCCGACAAGCATTTTTGATGTCGGCGGAGCAAACGCCAACTCCTCCTCCAGTAGCAGCCCTTGTGGCGGACCGGGGCCCGGCACTTTGAATGTCACGGTCAACTCAGTAACAGTGAATCGAGGGGAACAAGCGATCTTCGACGCGGTGATTACCGGAGGCACCCCACCTTACACAGTCTCTTGGACCGTCAACACTGGCGGCGGATTCGTACCCGCAAACTCAGTATCCGGTATCATTGTAAACGGAGCTCAACTCATTGTTCCTGCCGCAGTGATGGATTATCTGCGAGCGGGGGAGTATCGCGCTACAGCGTACGACTCAGCAACGCCGGTCGCCTCTGGAGTGGCTATCGGACTCTTAACTGTTAACGCCCCCACCGAGCTCACTCCTGTCTCGAGCACTCTTTTGGGCGGAACTACTCTCAACCTCAACGCGGCCCCACAAATGCCAGGACTCCCCGTCCTCTATGAATTGTTTCAGAACGGAAATCTTGTGGCGAGCAGTGCGACGGGGTCATTTAGTTTCGCGGCTGCAAACAATCTGAGCGAGGGCAGCTATCAAGTTCGCGCCCTTTATAACAACTTTTCTGGCAGTCCCTATGGCGGATCCCCTCTGAGCAATATCGCTAACGTGGTGGTGAACGTAGCTCCCGCTTCTGTGAGCTTGAGTGGGCCCGCGGGTAGTGTGACCGTCGGAAGCTCGGTGACGCTTACCGCAACTGCAGTCACGGCTCTGAACGGCGATGCAGCGAACTCCTATACGTTTACGGGACCCAATGGATTTTCTGAGACCACTAGTTCGAATCAAATTACATTAACGAATATTCAACTTGCGCAAGCGGGAGCTTATCAAGTTGTGGCGAGCAATGCCGGTGGTTCTACCACTCCGAGCGCAGCTTACAATTTGCAAGTCACTCCCGTAGGTGTTACACCGGCGGGAGTCACGCTCTCTCGGTTTCCAAGTGACGCCACCGTGAACGCCGGAAGTTCCGTGACCTTCACAGCAAGCGCTGCCGCCGGAACCAATTTGACTTACTCCTTCTTTAAAGTGGGCTCAGACACTCCGATCCCCAGCAGTGGAAACACTTTGACTCTGAGCTCTGTCGCAGAGTCGTATCAAGGAGCTTACTTTGCTCGCGCCACTAATGTTTTAGGCTCTGCTCAAAGCAGCAATATTTCTCTCGACGTTTTGACTGCCCCTACATCGGCGACACTCAGTGCTTCGTCGAGCACGGTGAATTTTGGAGCCCAAGTCATCTTTACGGCAAATTCCGTGGGAGGAGATCCCGCGACGGGCTACCGGTTTTATCGTAACGGAGAGATCGTTCAAGAAGGCCCCAGCAATCAACTCGTGATCAACTCCGCTAATCAAGCAACTCACGGGGGCGTCTATCATGTGGTCGCTCTCAATGATGCGGGCTCATCTTTGCCGAGTGCAAACTTTCAGCTCGTGGTCAATCCCCCACCTGCGGGACTTTCGCTCGTGATCGACACTCCCCTGGACCAACAGATCGGCACTTCCACGCAACCAGAAATAAATTGGACACTTTTCAATAACGGAATTCCAGTGTCTCCGGCGGAGACGGCAGCCTTGGCGCCCGAGGGTTCTGTATTTCGATTAAAGATCACAACATCTTCTGCCTGCACGACGGTAACCACACCCACATTCAATGGAACCCTCGAAATGGCGAGGCGCAATTTTACTCTGAGCGAATCCCATCTTTTAAACAACACTCCCTACTATGTCTGCGTTCGGCTGGAATCGGCAGATGGTCTTACGGGAGTTACCAATTGGGATACGAATCATTTCACTACTCGATCAGCAGAAATTCCTTTGGTTACACTTCGAACCGAACCCTCAAGTTCTCAAATTGCGCCCTCAGGTGAGCCCGGATTTCGAGTGGTCGCAGAAGCTCCAGAGTCTGGATCTTTTGTTCGGTTGTACGAGTTCGATGCGAATGGCGCAGTGATTGGCCTCGTCGGTGAAGCCGCACTCGACGTCTTTGGTAGAGCTGAATTCATCACCAGTGTATCTGATATCCAGGAGCCTGATGTCGTTCGACTCAAAGCTCGGATTCATCGAGACGCGACCGAAGTGGGAGCTTTTCCGACTTTGAGTACGGATTATCACTATAATCCTAACGCGGGCTTGACTCCGCCAGTGATTAGTTCGGCATGCAATGGAGTGATTGAATGGCAAACCACAGGCGCTCTTCATACCT
>JBILFF010000066.1:0-11878 GCA_044351695.1 Bdellovibrionota bacterium | reverse complement strand
GCTTTGGATATCTCACCTTTCGGTTCACAAATCGTGCAAACATTTTTTCAAACAAGACAGCACCCGGCCGAGCTAAAAACACCACCACGATGGCGATAGCAGACCACAGCAACCAATCTCTTTCTGCATCAGCCTTCCACTGCTCCCAGCCTAAACCGACTAAAATAGCGAGGGTCGCAGCGATTCCCATAAACAAAATTTGATGAGCTCCTCGCCTAAAAATACGCTCGAGATCAAAGACATTTTCTTTCGAAAAAATGAAAGCAAAGAACGTCGGAAAAAATAAAGAGGCGGCTAAAAGTCGCTCAAGTGAAATCCGAGGCCCCTCCCATAGAAAAGAGACAAAAACGCCTACGATTGCGGTGAAGCTCAAAACGAAAACAATGCTGAGGAGCTTAGCCCTTCGAAGCGTCCAAAAATCACGGCTTGTAAAAAGCGTATTTCCAAGACAAACCACCGCCACAATCACGCAAGCCCCAAGCCAGAAAAACTCAGTCAGATCCCACCACGTCGGAGTGCTCGACTGCCAAGTCAATACGCGTGTCACGATCATCGAGAGCGCAACGAAATAGCCCACAGACAAAACCCCCACGCGAATGGGCAGCGACGCCTTTTTTTTCGGATAAACACTAAAAAGATGAACCAGAAGAACACCAATGGCGGGATGAATGATCGAACTCGGCCAAGCCAGTCCCAAAGTCACCGCCGGAAAGAATCCCAAAAAAAACAAAGAAACCAAAAAACAAATCAGCGAAAAAACTTCGACGGCCTCTCTGTTTTTGCGCTCATCAAACCTCTGCCAGGGAGTGATCAAAGCAAAGAGTAAGAAAATAACGGCAACCAGTGCGGGCAAAACGACAAGGCTCAGCAAATCCCGCCGCGAATAATCACGAACTAAAAGATTGAGATCACGCTCTTCGCCTCGGTTAAAAACCTTGGCTCGCACCGCCCGCGGATCGGCAAGAGCGTGAATCAACTCTTTGGTCTTTTTAAAATCAAAGGTCTCTCCGGCAACACTTAGGATCCGATCTCCTGGTCGCAGCAGATTAGGCTGCGTAAACAAACTCTCTCGTTGAATACTCGAGACCTTGCCATTAGAGAGAATTAAAGTTTCGAAGCGCTTTTGTTTAATCTCAGTCTCGACGTACTGAAAAAGACCATAGGCACACGGGATCCAAAGAGCCAAAAGCACGGCGCTTCTCACCCATTTAAAGCTCTGGCCCCAATTCATTTTGCTCTTATATCAGAGGGGCTCTCGAAGAACCCAAAGGAATCACACACCCTCGTCTAAGTTATTAAAACCCTTGGACTTTAACTAAACAAGTTCACATAAACTGTACAGGATCGCGATCCCATCGCACGCGACTTTGCAGCGGACGCTTTTCAAAATCATCCAAAACGGCACCTAAAAAACTCGTCATTGGCGAGGTCTGAGAGGACTTCGCTAAAATTTGAAAGCGAAACTCATTGCGCCACTTGTAAAGTGGGCACGGAGTGGGGCCCATGAGTTCGATACCCAAACGACGCGCGAGTTTAGACATGCGCTGCACGAGAGCCTCGGACTCGGCCATCACTAGTGATTCTTGCCGATGAGAGCAGGTCCAAAGCAGATAACGATGAAAAGGTGGAAGCGCTGCTAACTCTCGGAGTTTAAGTTCTTGATCTGCAAAAGTCTGCCAGGCCTCACTCTCGGACTGCTCCAGAGTAGTAAACAAAGGGTGCTCTGGATTAAAGGTTTGAACAATGAACTCGGTCTGTTGCCCGCGACGTCCTCCGCGCCCTTTGATTTGATGCAAAAGTTGAAAGGATCGCTCCATCGCTCGAAAGTCAGGCACATTCCAACCCTGATCTGCCAAAATAATTCCGACCAACGACAAGCGAGCAATATCGATACCCTTTGAAATCATTTGAGTGCCCACTAAAATATCGAGCTCACCTTTGACGAACGCACGAATGATTCGCGTACTTTCATTTTTCTTCTTCGCTTGATCTCGATCAAGCCGCCCTACTCGCGCTTCCGGAAATCGCTCTTGAATCTGGGTTTCGACCTCTTTGGTGCCAATGCCTCCCACAAAAAAATCTTTTCCTTCGCACTTCGAGCACATCTTTTCGATGGCTTTCTCAAACCCACACAGATGACAAATGGCGGTCTGAGTATCGAAGTGTAAGGTCAAACACGCACTACAATGCGGACAACCCTCGGCATGCCCACAGCTTACGCATACGCGCTGAGTCGCCGATCCACGACGATTCAAAAATAAAAGCGCTTGATCACCCTTTTGAAGAGCGTCTTGGATGGCTCGATGAAGACGAGAGGTGATGAAAGACTTTTCTTCTTTCTTCCAGGTCTTTTTCAAATCAATGACCTCGGACTTCACTTTCGGAGCCGAAAAGAATCGCGGTATCTTGTAAATAGGCGTTTTTTGAGATCGAGCACGATAGAGAGACTCCAGAGAGGGTGTCGCACTCCCCAGCACCACAGGGATTCCTAAAAGCTTGGCTTTTAAGATAGCTAAATCTCGAGCATGGTACGTACCCCGCTCGTTTTGCTTGTAAGACGCATCGTGCTCTTCATCCACAACGATCAGCTTCAAATCTTTAAAAGGTAAAAACAAGGCAGACCGCGCACCCAGAAAAATATTTGCTCCCCCACTTCGAGCACGACAAAAACTCTCAAAGCGCGCACTTTCCTTCAGGCCTGAATGAAACACACTCACCGCAGCACCTAAACGAGTCTCAAGACGCGACTCGATTTGGGGCGTGAGCGAAATTTCAGGAACGAGCATCAAAACTTGGCCTCCCTGAACCAGAATCTCTTCCATGAGCTTCAAATAAATTTCAGTCTTGCCAGAGCCCGTCTCTCCAATCAAAAGATGGCTTTGAAAGCCGGAATGCGAACGAATCTGCTGAACCACCTCGGACTGCGCCTCACTCAGATGAGGTAAGGCAGGTACAAAGCTCTTCGGTCCAAAATTGACAATCGTGCCCCCTTCGCGAATTTTTTTGGGCAAAGAGAAGTTGAGCAACTCCCCGAGTGCCAAGCCGTAGTAGTCCGAAGCCGTTTGATAAAAATCAAGAGTGGTCGCATCAAAAAGAGGTTCTTCATCGATGAGCTGAGAGATCGCTTTGAGATGAGCGGACTCTATATTTTTAGGTAGCTGATCCACTTTGGACCACACAATGCCCACTCGCTTTTGACGTCGAAGAGGAACTTCGACGCGAGCCCCTTTCGGGAGCGCTTGAGCGCTTTCGTACACCAAAAGATCTCGCAGCGGCGAGCGAATCGCTATTTGATAAATCTCAGACACCGACCACAAACTAGCGTTGAAGCAAGGCCCACAGGAAGCGATTATTTTGAGTGTGATTCACCGAAAAGTTCAGCTCGCCAGAATCAGAATCCATTGAGCTCTCGCCTATTGCGGTGCTCTAGTCTGTTCTCCGGATGCTCAGCGTCCGCTTTAAAGCTTTGATAGCGCTTTCAGACTCCGCTTCCGTCATATTAAATCTGATGTATTCGCCTCTTTTCTGAGAAAAAAGAGACATCGAATCTTGAATTACTTGAACAGACTGAGCTTTAGAGTTTTCATCGTAACGAATCGCCATGACTCCACCAATCAAGTAAGGCCTAAAGGACTCCCAGTCGAGGAGTCCTTTGTTTAAAATCGGATGAAACAAAATATAGGCAAGATGCTCATGCCTAATTTCACTTTGGCCAGCAAAAAACGGCGTGATTTTATCTCCACTTCGAATGGCCACAAACGTAATCACTCTCGCTCCATCTTTAGGCCCGGTTCGAAATGTTTTTGCCCGTACAAGATCTTTCAAAATACTAAACTCTTCGCGGCTCCCACCCTCTTGTATCATATCTGTTTGATCGAGGCGGAGCTCATACTGATGCTGAGCTAAAGCGATGAGCTCTTCAGCGAGCTCTGGAGCGTAGCCTTCTGATGCTTCCAGAGACTTCATGAGCGTGGGAACGAAGGGCAGAGACTCTAGTCGGTTTAAGAAATCACCATCTTTCGAGATCGTGAACTTGTTGGCTTGCGAGATTTCAACTTCGAGCAAGCTCAAGTTGGTCTTTACAGAGCTCGGAGTTGTGCTCGACCAAAGAGGATCGGGCGCCCACCCCAAAAGAGAAGCTGCTCTTTTTGCCAACTCTGCATTTTGCCGAGCTAAAATTGCCAAATGTGATGCGAAATTACTGGGAGCAGGTTTTTCGTTTCGGCTCCAAAAATAGCCACTCGCCTTATTGCCGTAACCCACCAACCGAGTGTCTTTAAAAAAGTAAGTGGTGCCTCCTCCCGTCCTCATGTGCGAGTTGGACGCTGCTACGAGATCCTCATAGGTCGCTGGCTCCTCAGAATTTTTTTTGGGCTCGGGATCTGAAAAAAGCGAAGGGGCCTCTAAAAACTTCGGATCAATGAGAGCGCTTGGCTTGCCGCCCACCTCCATTCCCCACTTGAGTGCCTCCACTTTATGCGAAGCAAAAAATGAATCCCTAGCCGATGGATCGATAAATGAAACGAGTAAGTAATAGCCTGAAATTTCTTTGCCACGAGAGTGCATAGGATTCCAATCGATATTGCCCGCAAAAGGCAAAACCTCTTGCTTCTCCGTGTAAACAATCGACACCGCTGAAATCTCTCGTGAGAACTTTAGATCAGGCAACTCGTACATGAGATTTACATGAAACGAAGGAGTGGCCTTGGATTGAGTCAGCGCGATGGGAATGCGAATTCCCCGACCCGCTAAAGCAGCCTGCGCTTTCACGGCAAAATCTTCACTCGCCTTGCGAAAAGAGAGAATGTCTTGAACGCATGCACTCGTCGAATGAATCGACGCCGCCTCGATCGAAGGAGTCAGCAAGCAAGCTAAACCAAAAACCAAATGAACGCGGTGAGAGCGCATTTTAATAAAACATCCTTTGCCACGCGAAGACTTCGAAGCCCAATCACTTTCAAAGCTCGCGCCGCCCAGTTGTAGTCGAGGCCTCTTGTTCGCACAATGGGCCCAAATACCTCAATGATTACAATATTTTAAGTGAGCCACCGGCAACTCGGGGTCAGCCTCTTCCTTAAACTATGAGGCGTTCAAACTTGCGGGGCGATGACTCGCTTCGGCCGAATCGACTTGATAAAGCGGAAAAAACTGAAGGCTTAAATTAAAAACACCATCCACATTGCGATTTTGGCCATATTTAATATTCAACTTTGTCAGAAAATCAAAAATTTCTTCGGACAGCTCGCTATACTGCTTGTCTGAAAGGGAGAGCGACACGTTAAAAACTTTTCGATCTTTCGTGGGCAACTCATCTAGCATCGATAAAACTTTTTTGAGCATCATTTTGTGAAAGCCGCGAATCATCTGGCTATCGGTTTCGGAGTCTGTCTGCAATAAGCTGTCAGAGACTTGCCACTGGGAGCCAGCACCGCTGAGAAGCCCCATCTCTTTCAAGCATTTGAGATGATCCTCCACTTCAGCTTCAGTGATCTGCAAAGCCATGGCGATTTGCGCCGCAGAAGCCTGAGCCCAAAAAGATTTGAGTCCCTCGTAAATGAGACCAATCTTCCAATTGTGGTAAAAGCGATACTGCTCAAAAGAAATCTGTCGAACCTGCTTCTTCTTTCGAATTTGATTGAGCTGATCCCAAATGACTAATTTTTCAGCCTCGCTTTTTGCCTCGGTCAAATCGACTAGTTTTTTAAAAAAATTTTCAGAAACTCCTGACAACTGAAAGCCCTTCACGAGCTTTGCCGAAATTTGTTGAGAAAGCCGGCGTTCTCCAGAAAGAATTCGCCGAACATAATCGGGTGATCCAAACCCTGCTTCTTTTGCAAAAGAACGAGTCGAATAACGCCCAATCGATTTTAAGTAATGAATCTCGTCTGCAATATAACTTCTCGCGTCATGATAGTTGAATATATTGGGCTTCATTTAATCATTTTTGATCTTAAATCGAAAGAGCGCAAGAAATCCTAAGAACAAAGCGATCAGTCCCAGCCACGCAAAATCACCTCTGCGCTGAAGACTCCCGCCCTCTACTCTCAGCGCACAGCCCGGAGAAAGACTGCCCCCAAGACTTTGCTCTATCCTGTCCGACTCTACTGTCTTGCTCGACGGATCCGATCCATTTCCCGTCACCACACCACAGATATTCCTGCTCACCAATTGAATTCCTGCGAAACTTGCGCCCAAATGATTACTCGCCTTGAGAATAATCTTCCAGGTTCCATCCTGAATCGACTCCTGAGATTCAAGACTTAAGACCGATGCATTTTGATCCGCTTGAAGAAAAAATTCTTTTTGAAAGACAAGCTCGCCCGATACTAATTTAAACAGAATCGCACTCCAGACTGTTGCACCAGACGGCAAAGCTCCGGGGACCTCAAAGGCATAAGTATTTCCCGTGCAATAGTTTAAATTTGTAAATCCAGTTAAACAATCGCCAGAAGCATTCGTGCTCTGCAAAGGCTTTCGAAAGACCCCGCCCCCTCCGACATCGATTTTCAGGTATGCTTGCAGAGAGTTTTCGTCCTCCAGCGGACAGGTCCATGTAACGGGCGTAGACCAAGAACTCTCTACGTCGGTCATGATGGCTGAAGCATCAAGAAAAGAAGGGCTGATCAACGAAAGCCAAACGCTACAAATGACCCCCCAATTTTTTTTTTGGTGTCCCAAGTCCTCTATTATAAGTGCAAACAGACTTTGCCTCTAGAGGTTCAACTTGAGTCCCTTTATTCGGGTCCTTTGATGACCCTTGCCATACGAATATCAGGCGGAAATTGCAGAAGAATTTTTTGTTTTCCGGCCTCAAAGCCGTAGTCAATCACCCTCTCCTCGGTAAAGGATCGCCCCCGACTGTCTAAGATTCGAAAACTTAACACTCCTGGCACTGCCACGGTGGCGGCTCCACTTCGAATCACTCTCCTCCAACTGCTGTGACCGCTCGTTTGAAAGACACCTCGAACAATCGGCGCACTCACTAGGTGCTGAGGAAACTCTGAATGCGAAATAAAAACGCTACCCGTTCCGCTCGCCAAACCCAGGACCCCTCCAAAAATTCGATTTTGATTCCAGTCATTTCGCGAAACCCCTAAAAGGCGAGTAAAATTTTCGGTGGTAGCGGGACTCAAGGCGTCGTACGAGATTCCATACGCGGGTTGAGGCGAGAAGTGAGGATTTCGATAAGAAAACGAAAGCTCATACAAACCAGGCGATGAGGGCTGTCGAATAGGCAGCAGATGAGTTGGTGGAATCGAGACCGAATGTTGATGAAGAAGAATCTGCTCTGCTCCTATTCCATGCGCACAATTCAAATAGCAAACAGGCTCGACCGCCCCCCATCTCGGATCATCTCTCATCTGAATGCTTTGATTCAGCAGAAACGGACTCTGATTCCACGCTCCTCGAATACTGAGAGCTCCGACATGACGATTCAAGCGGTGGAGCAAATAGCCCTGACCGCCTACATTATGAGCCCACTCTGAACCCGAAGGAAATGTCTCAAGAAAATGAATCTGAAGCAACGGCTCTACCCATGGGCTCGGGGCCATACTCATCCAAACTTTCTTTCCGGGTAGCTTTCTTGCCGAAAGAATTTTTTGCTTTGAAAACCAAGACGATAGAGGACGCCCCGTGAGGGACTGAATCAAATTTTCAATACGCGTTTTGGAGGGCAAAAAATCGCTCGATTGGCGAATTTCTCGATAATAGGCTTCGTTAAAACGCCGGTAAAAATCTGGTATTTGAATGGCCAGCATTCTTATCGCGGCCGCTGCTTGCTCATATCGCTCGTAAACTTTTCGAGTCCCTCCACCGTCTGACCAAAAATCTTCTGTGATCATCGAAGAATCGTTAAAAAAATCATACGCCCACGAAGTCTCTGAAAGCCAAACTCGGTTCCAGCTCCCACTCACATAAAGATCCGCACCATAGGTATCGATATATTGATTCATGGCCTCGTAAGATGCGGCCTGAGCAAAGCCCTCTTCGAAGCCTGAAAGCTTGGGATCATAACGCCAATAGTTCGAAGCTGTCGTCAGAGTCCAGTCGCCACGAAAGGCATGAATGAGTTCGTGAGTTAAAAGCTGCGGGTTCCAGCGCGGATTCAGAAGAATAGAGCGCGTTCTTGGAATGAAGACACTACTGAGCGTATTATAAAGGTCACGTACCAAAGTGAGGGTATAGCGCTCAAAGGGCGGCCCATAGAGTTCATCGAGAATCGGAAGCATGCGACATAAAAAGCCTGAAAAAACCTCTCTCTCTATCGAGGTCCAGCCGCCATCGCTCTGCTGAGTCCCATCACGATCGATCGTGTAATCCGAAAACTCAATTCGCAGCGACAAGTCCGAAGGATCACAAGTGCTCCTCGTTAAGTAACCATACTCTCGAATTCTCTGTTCAATGGTCTCAGATAAGGGCTTAAGCGCATCGCGGGGATACTCTAGCGATCGGGGCGGTCTAGCCTCCCCTTCAAAGGGTTGGGCACTCAAGCTACTGACCTGAGTCACAGCGTAAGTCACGGCGATCAAAAACACCACGCCTACTCGGCGCTTGCAAAGCTTGAAAAAAAACATCAACCCCTCCAACTCGAATTCTATCGATGAGCCGTCAGCATCTACAATCAAAATATCTTTAAAATCATTAACGAGCGTTTGAGATTCGCTGATGGGGCTTTTCGAAGACTTGTGAGTTGATATTGTCGGAGATTTTTTGAATGGCCTCTTTATAGAAGTGGATCTCTCGTTGCAAAAGAAGCATTTGTGCAAATCCTGAGGCATCCAAGCCTCGTTGAGCAGTGAGTTTCGATTCGGCCTCCCAGAGGCGAATGTGAGCTTCGTGCAGATGAATCTCTGAGCCCCCTCCATTTTCAAGAAGAAACCGATCAAGAACAGAAGGTCCCTGCTCGGCAAAGGGCAAAATCTCGCCCGAGAGAGCTTGCTGCATCTCATGATAATACTGAACCTGAGCGGCAAGACTGGCGAGCTCGTCCTCGAGCTCATCGTTCGGACTGCGTCTCACCCGATCCATCAGCTCTCTAAAGCTTACCGAAGCACGATCCATTTGCTTTTTTGCTTCGGCCATCAGCTCCGGATGCAGTGGATGAGCCCGACCAAACGAGTAGACCCAATCGGTGAAACCGAGCTTCGTAGGACGCGATTCATAGGTTGGAAGCCCACTCAAATACTCGACATTCGTTTGTGCAGCCCATTCCGAGTAAACGAGTGGCCTTGTTCTCCTACTCGTCGCCCAGTAAGAGCGCGAGAGGAGAGATCGACTCGAAGAGTCTAAATCTTGTAGCGAGTGAAAGCCCGAAAGCCGACGTGAGCACTCCTGCGCTGGCAGGCTCTGCATTCCCAAAAGATACACAGTCAAAGCCAACAAGCTCCTCGAAAGAAGAGATGGAGAGAGCTGCTTCATCAGCGAAGACTCCCCCCTCTGAATTCGGAAACTGGAGGGAGCCTTGCAATCAGCTGTTGGTAAAACCGTATGGCCTCACGGGTCTTGGTCAGCTCTTCTGGATTGGGACGGTCCTGCTGAAGAAGACCGATGAGGTCAGTCTCGTGATGATAGAGGCGCACATGAGCTTCGTAGAGATCGAAGTATCCCCCCTTAGCTCGTCGCTCAAAAAACGAATCGACGCCCTCACTTCCTTGATCAGGAAAGGGAAGAAAGTCTCCCGAAAGAGCTGATCTCATTTCGGAGTAATACTGAGATCGAAAGGCTAGCTCTAGATTGGCGACCTCGACTCCAGCGGGGTCAAACTCCATTTTTTGCTGATGTTCAGCAAATGCTTTTTGAGAGATCTTTAGCTGGTATTTGGCTTCTCTGATGAACTGTGCATGAAGCGGATGCGCTCTTGCAAAGGCCTTCACCCAATCGGAGATACCGTAATGATCGGGCCGAGACTCAAAAGTGGGAAGGCCGTTTACAAACTCTGGATTGAATTTTTTAGCGAGCTCTTGAAAGCGAGGTGGAGGCTCGGATTTAATATCGCTCCAAAACTGAACAGAGCCCCCTGAGCGTGACCACGAAAGAAGATGAAGATCTCTCAAGAGATCATCACATTGAGCCCCCAGTCGAAAGGAGACCGCGACAAAAGCAGTGAACATCAAGAGCCCAACACGCATGAGACTGCTCAAAAATGCAAAAATGAGGCCCTTGCCACACTCTCAAATCATTGAGTTTTTTGGACACCCTGGGACAATCGGCGGACAGCCGCGGGTTCTTCGATGGACCTCGAGGTGCTGAGATGCACGAGCTGAAAAGTCTGCATTTTATTCATAGCACTGTGACTAAGTCACTGAGATGACTTGTTCTATTTAGGCAGGGGCTTTGCATCTCTCTTGAGCAAAGAAGGAGCACTCCTCAATGTTGTTAAATTCTAAATGGGTGAGCCCTGTTTTTGTTGCCGTTACATTGATCCTACCCAGCTCGATCTGGGCTCAGCGTGGAACCACTCAAAGCCCAAACGTCGTGAAAGAAAACAACGAAAAGGCAGATAAGCGCGATCAAGAAAAAGCAGCCGAATCCGTGCAAGCCCCTCCACATTCAGCGTCCAGCCCCAAAGGCCCGTCGCTACCCGCATTAGCTCCTACTCCATCCTCCAACTCAAAACCGGATAGCACGGTTCGAGAAACAAAGAGCTTGGTGGACGCTCTCAAAGATCAACCGAGCTGTAGTCTACCGTCAGGAGGCCATTCGGTGAGCGCTCTGGCACAAAAAGCAAATCAACTCGAGCAACAGATTGGCTCAACAATCGATATCGATGGAAATCCTCTCAACAATGTCATCGAGACCAGCGCACTCGATCAATCTCCAGAGGGTCATCAACACGTCAACAACTTTGTTCTTGAGAAGATGAACGAAACCGCTGAACAAATTTCTGGCATCTTGAATGGAAAACTTGAACACGCATCAAAACAAGTGGATTCTTTAATCGAAAAGATTTCTCCAGAAGAAAAGCAAGGATTAAGAGAGAGTTTTGATAGTCTCCTCAAAGAATATAGCGATGCGAAGAGCTCGGGCAACCCTGAAACTTTTAAGAGACTTGAAGCGAAACTTCATAATTTTCTTTGGCAGCTTGGCGGACGTCCGGCCTTGGCTGCTCTGGGTCTTAGCGAGGAAGAACTTCAGTCGCTAGAAAAAGAGTGCGCCGTAAAATTTGGTTGGAAGAAGAGTTAGAACTCCATGCCGGTGAAACCTAAGACTCAGTATTCATGAACCTCCTGCTCACTGCACTCCTGGTTTTATTTTTTGACGGATCGGTTGATCCCGCAGAGCAGTGCTTGCTTCCCTCGAATCAAAACATCGTGGCCGAGGCTCAGCAACTAGACAAAGAAAGGCAGTTGCTGAACAGCTTTGAATCACACTTCTCTGATTTTTTTCCTTCAGAACAAGATTTTGCTCAGACTGAAAAAATAGAAGCCTTCATGGAAGTCGAGGGCGCTAGTGGAGCGCGCATACTGAGAGATCTTCAAAAACTCCACGATGAGGGCCGAGCATGGTCAGAAATTCGCGCAGAGTACGCTAAATCACGAAAGCTCTATAACGAAGCAAGAGCTGAAATTCTAATCGCCTCCGCAGCCTTCTTTGAGTCTCAGCAGAAAGATGCCGATTGGCTTAAAAAAAATAGATCCTCCGAACAACTCAAATCGCTCATCAAGAAGTACCAAGATTTGCCCCTTCGAGAGGTCATGGGGTTTTGGAATGAGGGCAAACGTCTTGTGGCCCAAAAGCACCTATATGCTTGGCTCGATGTCACACCCGATGCCAATCGAGAACGAATCATATCAAAGGGCTACACCCATTCAGAGTCGGGCATTTCAGACGAAACGCTCACGGAATGGTTAAATCAGTATCTTGTTCGAGGAAGCAC
>JBILFF010000065.1:0-11995 GCA_044351695.1 Bdellovibrionota bacterium | reverse complement strand
GGGCGATTTCTTTTGGCATGTAATTCGCTTTTGTATCCAGTCAGCTACGTTTTAACGAGTCTTGTGTCGATGTTCTTGCGTACGATCGGAATTTTGGTTCCGAGCCAAAAGACCGTGAAGAGTCAGGATATTGAGAGCTTGATCACCATGGCTCGACGGCAGGGTGTTATTCCGCGTGATAAATCGAAGATCTTGCATTCCGTGTTTCAGTTTTCAAAACGCCGAGTTAAAGAAATCATGATCTCCAAAGAAAGGATTTCAGCGCTATCGGTCGATGCGAGCTTACTTCAGGTTTTGGATTTGGTCCGCCAAGAAAATCATTCAAGATATCCTGTTTATAAGGGAGACCTCGACAAAATTATCGGATTTTTGCATGCGAGAGATTTGTTTGGCGTTCTGAAGGCCTATGGTTTTTCAGAGGGGACTCGGCCGGCAATCGAGAATTTTTCTCTACGGACCTGTTTGCGAAGAGCGTTTTTTGTGTCTGAACATGCAATGATTTCAAGCGTGCTCAACGAAATGAAATCCAAGCGCATTCATCTGGCGATTGTGAAAGATGAGTGGGGTAATGTAGTTGGTCTGGTGACCCTCGAAGATATTCTTGAAGAGGTTTTTGGTGAGATTGATGATGAGCACGATGAGCGAGTCGAGCGACCTGTTGTCGATATGTACGAGACGGGTGTAGAAGTTGCGGGCGATACTTCGATCTCTGATCTCAAGACAAGGTATGACATTGAGCTTGAGCCTAGCGAGTCTTACACGACCGTGAACGGATTTATTCAGCACTATACAAGCCATCAAACACTCACGGCGAAGACGGTCGTCATTTACAATAACTATGTGTTTACGATTCTGGAGGTCAGTGATGGTGAGGTCCATCGGGTCCGCATCACCCAAATACCTGAAGAAGAGCGCACTAACTCTTAAGGCTCAAGAATATCTTAGATCGCAAATCGTCGCCTGGTTTCGAAGAGAAGCGAGAGATCTGCCTTGGAGAAGAACGTCGGATCCTTATCGTATTTGGATTTCAGAAATCATGTGCCAGCAAACTGGCGTAGCCGCTGTGGTTCCTTATTATCTGAGGTTCTTAGAAGACTTTCCTGATTTGCAGGCTTTGGCAGGGTCTAGCGAAGATCGCGTGATTCGTTTGTGGGAGGGCTTGGGCTATTACTCGCGCGCCAGAAATTTAAGGCGAGCCGCACAAATCATTTTAGAATCACACGGCGGGCAGATTCCGCCTAATCGTGAGGACTTGCTTCGACTACCTGGTATTGGACCCTATTCTGCGGGAGCGATTCTTGCGATTGCTTTTAGCAAAGCTGAGCCGGCACTAGATGGAAATCTGATTCGAGTCTTCACACGATATTTTGGTGAGACGCGAGCTGTGGATGAGCCTGAGGTTCTGAAGGATCTTTGGCGGCTCGCTCAAAATTTAGTTCCTCAAAATTCGAGCGATGTGCGGGCGTACACAGAGGGCCTGATGGATCTAGGGGCTTCGATCTGTAGGCCAAAGAATCCGGCCTGTGTGCTCTGTCCCTTGAAAAAGCACTGCCAAGCGAGGGCGCGGGGGAGCGAGTCACAGATTCCTTTTAAGAATCGGCGGATGCTGCGATTGAAGAAACAAGAACGCATTTTTATTCAGACCGAATCAAAGCGCGTTCTTGTGATGGCCAAGGGTGCAGATCCAAAGTTTCCTCATTTTCATCGGCTTCCATTTTTAGAGGGGCTTTACCGTCGAGAAGGTTTTAGAAAAATGAAATATTCGGTGACCAATCGAGATTTTGAAGTTCAGGTGATTGAATCAAGGCTTCCTCAATCTCTCAGAAAGCAATGTCACTGGCTGAACTGGGAAGAGGTCCAGCGAATCAGCTTTCCTGCGATCGATCGAAAGATTTTAAACTCGGTCATCTCCCAAACCGACTCTGTTGAGCCTGAAATGTATTTTCGAGAAGACTACAAACGGTCATAGGTCCGACCCCTCCTGGAACAGGAGTGAGGTGTGAGCAGCGAGTCCGTACTTCGTCAAATCGCACATCGCCCGACAGTCTTCCTTGTGCATCCCGATGGATGCCTACATCGATCACCACAGCCCCCTCCTTTACATCCGTGGGGCCTACGAGACCCTTGACTCCCGCAGCAACGATTAAGATATCCGCCTGCGAATTAATCTCGTTCGGCGTGCGAGTCTCTTTGTGAACGACCGTTACCGTAGCTCCATTTTGGTCTAACAGGAGCGACATCGGACGGCCCACGGTGCGCGACCGGCCAATCACCACCGCTCGCTTTCCGCGCACGGAGATCTGATAAGCCTTTAAAAGATTCATAATTCCCAGTGGGGTGCATGCAGTCATGCAAGACTCCATGCTCACGAGCCGACCTAGGTTGAAAGGGTGAAAGCCGTCGACATCTTTTCGGGGATCGACAGCCTCAATCACCGCTTGGATGCGAACAGAGGGTGGAAGGGGAAGTTGAACCAAAATGCCATCTACGGCGTCGTCGTCATTCAGATTCTTTACGATCTGCAGGATTTCTTTTTCTGATGCCGTCTGCTCGAGATGAATTTCTCTAGAATGAATACCAACCTGTTGGCAGCTCTTTATCTTCTTTTTGACGTAGACTTCAGAGGCTGGATCCTGACCCACGCGAATCACCACAAGACTTGGCGCTCGACTATTCAGAGCTTTGATCTGAATAGCCAATGTGTGGAGCCGCTCATCGGCGAGCTTTTTTCCGTCCAAGAGGATCATAGACTTCTAGATTACGTCTCGAAGGCTATAACTCCAAGTGCTTAATCTTCGGAGCTGGCTGCCTCAATCCGATACTCTTGCGCTTTGTAGATGAGTGCTCGTCGACTGATGCCCAGCAACTCTGCAGCCTTCGTTTTATTATTTTCTGTGCGCTCTAAAGCTCGCCGAATCATAAACTCTTCCTGATAAGCTTGAACTTTCTGCAGCGCTTTTTTGAGGTCCCATTCCGTCTCAGCGATGGGAGGAATATTGATATCCTGCGCCTGACTCAGCGGGGGCGGGAGAGAGTCTACTCGCAAGCAACTCCCCTCGGTCATGACCACCATCTGCTCGATAATGTTTTCAAGCTGCCTCACATTTCCTGGCCACGAGTATTCACACAATCTTTGGAGTACAACGGGGTCAATGCGTTCGATTGCGCGGTGATAACTTTGCGCATATTTGCGCAGGAAATGATGAGAGAGTGGGGCGATGTCTTCTCTTCGTTCTCGCAGCGGGGGTGCGCGAAGAGGGACAACGTTTAATCGATAAAAAAGATCTTGGCGGAATCTTTTCTCTTTCACTTCTTGCTCTAGATCACGATTCGTTGCAGCGATCACTCTTACATCGAGCTCAGTGGCTTGCGTGTCACCCACGCGTCGAATGGTAGACTCCTGAAGAAATCGAAGGAGTTTGGCTTGTAATTCGAGCGGCAACTCACCAATCTCATCCAAAAAGAGCGTGCCTTGATGCGCTTCTTCACAGAGACCCTTTTTCAGGCTATCCGCGCCTGTAAAGGCACCTCGAACGTGACCAAAAAGTTCACTCTCGATGAGGTTATTAGGAATAGATCCACAATCGACGATGACTAGGGGCTTTTTCCGCCGCGAGCTATTAAAGTGCAGAGCTCGGGCAATCAGTTCTTTGCCGGTTCCACTTTCACCATGAATCAAAACGGTGGACTTCGTGTCAGATGCCTTGCGTAGCCGATCAAATAGCGACTTCATCGCAGCGGAGCTGCCGATGATATTCGAGAAATTATACTCACTCTCAACCTGCGTGCGAAGTCGCTCGTAGTCCTTCAGGAGTTGATGCTCTCGAACTGCTCGATCGAGTACCATCTGCAGCTCTTCCAGCTCAAAGGGCTTTTGAACATAATCGTAGGCGCCTAGTTTCATCGCCGATATCGCGGTCTGAATCGATCCGTGCGCTGTGATCATGATGATAGGAATTTCTTGATTCAGCTCGCGAATTTTTTTTAAAACCTCGATGCCGTCAATATCAGGAAGGCCGAGATCGCACACGATCGCATCGGGTGATTTCGATCGAAAAATATCGATTCCTTGTGCGCCAGTCTCCGCAGTGAGGACTTCACATTGATTGCTGGTCAGCCCAAGCTCTACAAGTTTGAGAAGACTTCTCTCATCATCGATCACTAGAGTTTTCACTATGCTTTATGTTCTCTATTTGACGCGGCGAGAATCAAGCAGACTTCGCGTGTTGAAGAGGAAGAATAATACTAAATTGAGTGCCGGATTCGGAGGTGTCAAAACTGATTAAGCCACCTTCCTCCGCAATGAGCGTCGCAGCAATTGATAACCCTAGACCTGAGCCCTCTTTTTTATTTTTGGTTGTAAAAAAGGGATCAAAGATTTTGTCCTGAACATCGGCGGGAATGCCGCTACCAAAATCGCGCACTGCAATCATAATCTCATGGCCACGATTCTCAGCTGAAACCTCGACGCGACTCTGTGGAGGCGAAGCTTGGATCGCATTAATCAGTAGATTCAACAAGACTTGTTGAACACGCTGGGCATTTCCGATCGGAATCGCATCAATTTCATTTTTGAGCTGGATTTCAACTTTTTGAGTCTTTGACTCAGCAGCAACGAGCTGAAGAGAGGATCGAATCACATCCATCAAAGCGTAGGGTTTCATTTGCAAATCCTCGGTACGAGAGTAGCGAAGCATCTGCTGGAGAATTTGATTACATCGATCACTTTCACGGATAAGAATATCGATGGCCTCCTCAAGTGAGGGATCTTGAATTTTTTGCTTAAGAAGCCGAGCGTGGCCATGCATGGCCATCAGAGGATTCTTAACTTCATGGGCGATGCTCGCCCCCATTTGTCCTATAGTAGCTAGCCGAGCAGAATGAGCGAGCTTAGCGCCGGCATCTTTGAGATAGAGTTCTCTTTTTTCGATGTCCGTGACCATTTGATAAAAAGCCCGACCGAGCTCGCCGATCTCGTCTTTTCGATCGATTGGTAGATTTAAATTCGAGTAGAGCCCGCTCGATATTCTCTGTGCTGCGTTTGAAAGGCGAACCAGTGGCCGCGTTAGAACCAAACTTAATAAGTACGCCAGTCCCAGCAGACCGACGATCAGCATCAAAACAGGTAATAGGAGTCTTTCATAAAAAGAGGCAATAACCGTGCTGAGCTTGGGCTTAGAGGTCGTGCGAACAATCCACTCTTCGCCTTGAGTCTTGGCGACCGAGCAAAGAAGGATTTCGCCAGACGGGCTGTCGCAAGGAAACACGCTTACACCTGCGGGCGGAAGTCGCCCGACCAGGCTCTCGGGTCGAACATCCGATCGCATCTGACCCGACGCGACGCCCTTGGCGTTCACGCGATCTTCGGTCTGAGGATTTTGAGCGGCCATCTGAATTTCAGAGGAGAGTAAGAAAAGAAGGGAGGTTTCTTGCTGTTCTACAACTACCCGACTCACAATCAAAGTCAGGACAGCCGTAAGGATCAAAAGAAATCCTGTGAGCGTCGCAAAGATCTTAAAGCTAATTCTACTGAACATAAACTCGCTGAAGATCAGAGTGGTGTAAAATGCCATCGATTTCCGTTTCGACCTTCCAAAAAATGCTACCTGGATCCAAGAACTGAAGCTTTAGGCGCGGGTCAGTGCTCTGTTGCTCCAAAAGGCGACTCGAGAGATCCTCTGTTGCGCCGAAGATCCATCGATAGGAGCTCGCTCCCGCAACAGGAGCGATTGCAAATTCATACGGTGGTTTGCTCCAGGTTTGATTCGGCGTGGGCTGGAGGACTTGTATCGATGGAGCCATCGGCTCGATTTTGGCCGGTGCTGACTCAAAGACACGCAGCTGCTGTTTTTGACCAAGATCAAAGCTTTGGCTTTTAGTCTCTACTCGAGCCTGCCCACTCTCAACGGCAATAGCTAGGCGACCCGATCGAACAGAGGTCTGGATCGCGCTTTCACTACCCGACGCGGGTGACTTGAGCGCTACAACACCCTCTGAAGTGTTGATTCGAATTTCAAAGGGCGAGCTTCCAGGTTTGAGTCTCGCTTGGAGAGCCCCATCCTCTAGATTGAGTTCTCGTGCCGTCGACTTAGGCTTTTCAATAATCACAAGTGAATTCTCCCGGACGAGAATCGTAGAGCCCTCTTGATAGGCAACAGCTACACGAGCTCGCTCAAAGGTTCGAACCGAGTCGCCCTCATAGAGCCAATCACTTTCTTTTAGGTCTCGCCAACTTAATTCACCCTGCGCTTTTCTCTGAACTTTTGAATCTACAAGAATGACCTGGGCGAGTTTCACACGCTCTACGATCATTTCTTCAGATTTACTCTTTCTTGTGAGCTGAAAGAGCGCGGCTACGGCCGCCAAACTCGCAATCAGTATTGGAACAATCCAGAAAACATTCTTTCTCTTTCTGTGTTTTTCGCGAGTCTTCGAAATTTCTTCAATCTTCTTTTTATCGCCGGGATGAAACGAGATGACCTGAGAGCTTCCATCGGCCGATTCAAATCGATGTCCAATTCCGACTTCCTTTAGTTTGCTATGAAGATCCGTGAGTTCGGTATAAGAAAACGTACGGCCGACCGTATAGGGCAGGGCGGAGATGCTGGCAACGAGCGTGGGACTCGTGGACTGGTAGATGAGATGAGCGGCTTGGCGCGCAAGTCCCTCTTCTTGAAAATAGGTGATTCTTAGAGTGTATCTTTGCGTCGGTAGGGGATTGCCCATGCGTGACCTCAAATCTGACAAGGGAGTCCAAAAAATTGTAGGACCAAACCATCCTGCGTAATCGTGCCATCTATTGTTTTGCAGCTACTTAAAGCGATCCAAGCTTTCTCTTGAAATATTTCTTCGCTGCGAGTGATCACAGTGACCGCTTCATAAGAGGGAATTTTTACGATGACACTGTTGGGATAAAAAATTTCAATCTGGCGGCTACTTGGGTTGATACGACCATTCGCTCCCATCAGAACCTGACCATTGAGTAAAGTGTCGAGCACGAGCGTCATGCTTAGCTTAGAAAAAGGAATGGCGAGACTTTGCGGGGACTCCTTTGGAAGAGCAGTGCGAAAAAACACAAGAGTTTGTAGGATTGGAAAGTAGGGCTCAAGACTCAAGATGTTGTAGTTTTGGACGCTCGTTGGAGTCGCTTTGTTTTTGGTCCAATTCATGAAGCGAGTTCGATCGTAACGAAGAAAAGCTTGAAGCGAGATTTCACCATTCATTTCAGCGGCAAATCTGAGGACCACAGGTTTGTCTGTATATTGGCGAAAAAGCTCCTCCACCTTCGCGGTTGATGCAGCCGTCCGAATCAGAGCCTGATTTGTCGCATCGATTCCTTGAAACTCAAATTGCAATTCGAATTGGCGAAGCGCATCGGCCTGACACTTTTCTAAGGTTTGAGCTTTGCGTGTACTCTCCTCAAGCTTAACGTTTATCTCGTGGATTCGAGCCTGCTGTCCGATGGGGTCGTCGGAGCTTTTAGCTTTGGCCTTCTGAAACAAATCTCTAGCCTGAGCATAAGCGCCTAGAACTTCGGAGGCATTATCGCAATTTAAGTTTGCCAAGCTCTCGCGTTCTTGACGCTCACTAAACTGAAACAAAAGCTCGGCGAAATGGAGGGGATTAGAGGTCGGATAGACATTTGGGTTGGGGAAAACCTGAAGGGCATTCTTTCTAAAGTTTGAAATAAAAGCCCTTTCAAAAGAGGCTCGCTCCGCCTGAGCGGTTGCAGATTGAAGAACAGTGATCGTTTTTAAATTCGCACCATTCAGAACTTGTGCCTTTGTGACAACCTGATTCGTCTGGGCCAGGACGGCTCGCTCCTCTTGAGATCTTCCATCCGATGGCGAAGGATCTAGAGATCCCATTTCAAATGATGCTGGGAGTTCAATGCTCACTAAAAATAAATCATCAATCTCATTAGCCGCTAAAAGAAACAAACTGTCTGGTGATTCAATTAAGTTTCCCGAGGCCAAATTGAGTAACTGAACAGGGGAGCCATAGACCTCTTGGATGGTGCGAGTGACAAGATCATTAAAGTACATGCGAAGCTCAGGGCTTTCTGAGCTGTTCGGTCCCACCAGAATCTTTTCGATCATCAGCCCAGCTTTTCGATTCGCTGCCCGCTGAATATTGAGAACGGGCTCTTTGGTAGAGCAGCCCTCAAAAATAAGGAACATCAAGAGCAGACCCCAAGAGACGAATGTCGGACTTCTCATGCCCCAATTATAGCCCGACTCGCTCCTTGATTCGTTCCATCATTTTGCGCGCCTGGGGCCGCGCCTTCGCTGCACCTAGTTGAAGAGCGTCATGAAGATCTTGGGGATGACTCATCCAGAAATCGTATTGCTTGCGCATCGAGTCAAAGTTTTCAAGGATGACCTGAAGTAGAGCTTTTTTGGCTTCTCCATAGCCATAACCGCCTTTGGCGAGGCGATCATGCATCTCCTCCACTTGGATTGAGCTGGCCACCAATTTATAGATTTGAAAAACGATGACATCATCGGGATTTTTGGGCTCTTGGAGGGTCTTCGAATCGGTAACGATCGACATGATCTGTTTTTTTAAGACTTCGGCGGGAGCAAAAATTTCAATTCCATTATCGTAGCTTTTTGACATCTTCCGTCCATCTATTCCAGGAACGACGGCTATCTCGTCTCGAATCATCGCGGTAGGAAGTTTCAAAGTCTCGCCATAGGTCTCATTAAAAAAAGTGGCCATATCGCGTGTCATTTCGAGATGCTGCGCTTGGTCTTTGCCGACCGGTACCAGGTCCGCCTCAAAGAGAAGGATGTCGGCTGCCATCAGCAGTGGGTAAAAAACCAGGCCGCTCTTGAGATTTTGATGTTTGGCACGAGCGTCCTTGACGCTATGAGCGCGCTCCATCAATCCAAAGCTCGTCACACAGGTCAAAACATAGGCGAGCTCAAGAACCTCTGGCACTTCTGACTGTTTCCAAAGGACGGTTTTCGAAGGATCAAGGCCGCAAGCTAACCAGGCAGCTGCTATTTTTTGGACGTTAGCGCGCAATTCGCTGGCGGGGGGAGTGGTGGTAAGTCCATGAAGGTCAGCAATAAATAAGTAGGATTGAAACTGATTTTGCTCAAGTAGTGCGGGGCGCATCGCTCCTAGATAATTTCCGAGGTGAATATCTCCAGAAGCGCGAATACCGGTAAGTAAAACCTTAGATCCTGACATCCTAAAAGTTTAAGCATTTGAAGAAAGCTTTGAATAGCCTTTTGGAATTGAATCAAGAAGCTGCTGAGTATAGGGATTCTTGGTCACCCTTGGATTGTGAATATCCACGGATCTCAATTCTTCCACAATTTTGCCGGATTTCATCACCAACACTCGATCGCAGAGGTATTCGATCACATTGAGATCATGCGAGATAAACAAGAGCGTCAGATTAAACTGTCGTTTGAGATCTTGGAGGAGGTTGAGAATCTGAGCCTGAATAGAAACATCCAGGGCCGAGACCGGCTCATCTGCAATCAAAAACTCGGGTTTTACTGCTAGAGCTCTCGCAATTCCGATTCGCTGCCTCTGACCGCCAGAGAACTCATGCGGGTATTTTAAACTTACTTCCTCGCTCAATCCCACAGTGTCGAGTAGTTCTTTAATCCTCTGTTTGCGCTCAAAACGACTGAGTTTAAAATGAATTTTAAGCGCCTCCTCCAGAATTTCCTCTACACGCAGACGAGGATTCAGTGAGGAGTAGGGATCCTGAAAAACCATTTGTATGTCTTTCCTGGGAAGAGGGCTCTTTTGTTCGCCATTCTCCAGGATGGTTAGATTCTTAAAGGTAATACTGCCAGAAGCTGGTCTGACGAGTTCAACAAGGCTGCGAGCGAGGGTGGACTTTCCGCAGCCACTTTCTCCGACGAGGCCAAGAGTTTCGCCTTTTCGAATATGGAAGCTCACATCGTCGACAGCGCGTATCCTTTTTTGCCCGCTCGAAAAGCCACCCGCGCGAGCCAGAAACTCAACACTCAAAGCCTCGACATTTAAAATCACCTCGTCGGCTGTGGCTCTTTTGTCCGTAATCTCTTCTCCAGAGGGATCGATTGCCCATGGGGACGTTGGCTCCTCATCCAGCGATTCATCGGACGGAAGCTGCAGATGAGATTCAAGCTTTCTCCAGCGCTCATCGAGGGAGAACCCTCTGATGAGCTCAGAGGGCCTAGGCACCGAAAACGGAATGCTAAATAAACGCTGTCGACGATTCTTGCCAGCGGGTATCGCGCGCTGAAGTGCTCGAGTATAGGGATGTTTAGGTGATTGAAGAATCTCCTCGGTCGAAGCGTCTTCTACTATTTTACCAGCATACATGACTGCGACTCGATCTGTTGTTTCAGAGACGACGCCAAAATCATGAGAGATGATTAGTAGCGACATGTTGAAATCTTTTTGCAACTTTCGAATAAGCCGTAAAATTTGAGCCTGGATGGTGACATCAAGAGCTGTGGTCGGCTCATCGGCGATCAACAGCTCTGGATTACAACTCAGCGCCATAGCAATCATGATCCTCTGTCGAAGTCCTCCAGAAAGTTCATGAGGATAAAAATCAAAGCGTCGCTCGGGGTCAGGAATTCCAACAGTATTCATGAGATCTAAGCTCCGCTCGCGAAGTTGGGCCGCTGAGAGCTTTTGATGAGCAGCCAGTGCCTCAGCGATTTGATCCCCTACTTTAAAGACGGGATTGAGTGAAGTCATTGGCTCTTGAAAGATCATGGCGGCTCTGCGACCACGAAAGCTGCGAAGATCCTGATCTGACATTTGAGCGAGATCGCGACCATCAAAAAGAATCCGACCCGAATCGATTCGAGCATTATTGTATTTACTCAGACCTAAAATTGCAGAGGCCGTTACGCTTTTTCCGCATCCACTTTCGCCGATCAAGCCCAAAGCCTCGCCCGCCCGCAGCTGAAGGCTCACCTCATCCACAGCGCGAAAACGCCCCAATGGACTTTCAAAACTAATGCTCAGTTTCTCAATCGATAGAAGCATTAGTCGTCATCGTTACTCTGTTTTCGCGAAGGATCTTTGTAGGTCTTCGACACGCCTGTAAACTGATCGTCAAAGAAGATGCTTGAGATCGGATCCATTTCGAGCTCTTCAGAAATCTCTTCGGCCGTCTTATCTTGTATCAGTGAAATGCCGCTGACATAATTGTACGGAAGCGCATCGCCATCGTTCATGTAGTATTTTCTTAAAAACCAGTCGATGTCACTGTCTGGCGCGAGCATGAGGAGCAGCGGAAGCCCCGCTTTGAATTGAATCTCATCAAAAGCAGCATAGTTGGTTGGATCCGAAGTGGCGATCACCAGCCTCTTTTTTCTTTTGATCTCCTTCGTAGCCAGCGGGACTGATCGCACTTTTCGCGCCACTGGCAGTGGCAGATAATTTAAAATCTCTTTGGTAATCTTGCTTGAATCCAGTCGAGTCACATCGATTAATGGAATTCGGAGAAATCGAGATAAAGTTCTTACCAACTCGAGCTCAGAAATGAATCCCAAATCGACGAGGCAATCACCAATTTTTTTACCCCATCTTCGCTGGTGAGCAAGAGCAGACTTCAGCTGAACCTGATCTATTTTATTTTCGGCGATTAAGATCTCGCCCAAGCGCAACTTGGCCACCAATGCACCTCTTCCTACTTTATTTTAAATGCGGAATTACATTCCAAGAAGTCGAAATCGATCATCAGCCTTCCTTTTGTGCTCAAAAACTCACATTGACGCTCTGATCCTGCGTTTAAACACCTGACGCGGAGCAGTTCTTGCGCCGCCTCTTTTGAGGCAAGGCCAAAGATCATTTTTAGCTCCGCTCTCCAGGGGCCAGAGACCCAGTCTCTAAAAACTGCGAACTCCGATAACTCTCGTGTGCCTTGGCCATCTCTCCAAGTCGATTCTGTATCCGAAAGCTCGATACGAGCCGATCGTGTTCCTAAGCTAGAGAGAAGATTCATTCGCATTTGGTGGTGGTCAGGAAA
>JBILFF010000171.1:0-3421 GCA_044351695.1 Bdellovibrionota bacterium | reverse complement strand
CCGATTGACGAGCTCGTCGATCTTAAAACCAAAGAACTCAATCTTTGATTCAATCTGAAGCATTCGCCGAACAAGATGATCGACTCGGCGAAGACTTTCTTCTCGTGAAGGCACCGCCAGCTCAGCCGCGGCCGAAGGCGTGGGTGCTCGAAGATCGGCTACAAAGTCGGCAATCGTAAAATCTACCTCATGCCCTACGGCTGAGATGACCGGAATCGACGAAGCCGCAATGGCTCTAGCCACTATCTCTTCGTTAAAGGCCCAGAGGTCTTCGATTGACCCTCCACCTCTTCCTACAATGAGCACATCCATCTGAGAAAAAAACTCATTGGCCTCTTCAATCGCTTGAGCCACTTCTTGCGCAGCCCCCTCACCCTGAACTTTAACGGGGAAAATCGAAACGCGAACCCCACGAAACCGACGATCGAGAACGTTAAGAATGTCGCGGACAGCTGCACCGGTTGGAGAAGTCACAATACCGATGTGCTCGGGATACGTAGGGAGGGGTCGCTTGCGCTCCTTGGCAAACAAACCCTCGAGCTCGAGCTTTTTCTTGAGCTGCTCAAAGGCCAGTTGAAGCGCCCCGAGTCCATCGGGCTCCATACGAGTCAAAACGATTTGGTAAGAGCCTCGAGGCGCGTACACACTGATCTTACCAAAACCAAGAATCCGCTGCCCGTCTGTGGGCTTAAACTTGAGACCCGACGCCGAGCCACGAAACATCACGGCACTAATACTTGCACCCTCATCCTTGAGCGAAAAATAAAAATGGCCCGACGAGTGGGGCTTAAAATTACTGATCTCTCCCACAATTGCAACCCAGGAAAACTCAAGCTCGAGCTGATCTTTGATTTTTTGAGTCAGCTCCGAAACGGTGATCGCTTTTGACTGAGCGTTCTTTGCTGCTTCAATCACGCTTTCTAGTGAATCCGTATCACTGCGAGAACCCATGCCTCAGAACTAGTCGAAGCTAAAATAGGAAGAAAGAGGAATTAACTCCATGGGCCAAAACCCCCTAGAAACTGAGTCCGCAGGTCTCTAGCTTAGAGGCGTAGTCCCGACCTAAAAAGAAGACCAAAAGATGTCCCAAAAAACGCGCGTTCTTCAGTAGCGACTCGGGATTGGTTTCTGTCAGAGATGCCGAAGCAAGCCCCTCTTGAATGGCCAGCCTCATCGCAAACTGAATCCACCTCTTTACGCCCAAGGGGGCCAGCAACATTCCCTGCAAAAAACGTTCGATCAAAAGATCATTTCTAAACAAACCACGATCACGGTCTTGAATCATCTGCGCAAGTCCACAGATCAAGGCCTGAATCATCGACTCATCGAGCCTCGAGAGATAATCACTATCGATTTGCAGCCCGTAAGGATCGATCAAAATCCGAATCTTTTTCGCTGATGAGGGCTCCGAGAAAATCTGAACCTCCTCTCGTATTCCAAAACGCTTGAGTTGTTTTTGAACAACTTTCTCAAGCTCCTCCACTCGCACGCCCGAGCGCTCTGAAGTCATCAACGACGTCAGCCCTAAAAAATCCTCTGATCGAGAAAAGCTTTGGGTAAGTCCCCAAAGCTCTATAGCTTTTGCACTGACCTGCTCTGGCCTGGCTGCTTTTTGCTCGAGTGGGCGCCCATAAAAAGCATCCCATAAAATCACTGCTCGATAATCAAAAGCCGCTCGATGCTTGAGTAGTTCCTCATGCAGAGGAAACACTGCCGAAGCACGCTCGATAAATTCAGACCGTAAATGTTGAAGCTTTAATTCGGAGCCGGGGTCTGCGAGCAGCGAGACAATCCGCATTCCCAAGGCATCTAGCTTTGCCGACTGGTACACAAAAAGAACCAGAAGTTTTTGTAGCTCATCTATTTTATGCGACCGACTTGCATAGCCAATCAGTCGGTCAAGCAGAGAGGGTCGTTCGGAATCATTGACCGTTAACCACTCATGCATTGCCCACCGAAAGGCAATCTCGGGCGCACCAGCTCGATCGGCTAGAGCTTCTAATTTTTGAAAAAGCTGATCATTCAAAACCCCCAAGGGCAGAAGTTGATGAAACAGATGATTTAATCGATCCACGGTAAACTTTTGCATCTCTGCAGTAGCACTCTGAGAGTAACTCAATGCAGTTTCTAAAACTCTGGGGTACTCATTAAAAATGGCAAGTTCGCTGAGCTGTTCTTCTATCGACTCAAAGGCCGCTTTAAAATCTTGCTGCCGAAAGTGCCACAAAGCAAGAAGGCCCGACTTCTTCGCTGGATCTTTAAGACTCTGAATTGCAAACAAGAGCTTCTGGTCGTTTGTCGACTCTATGAGCTGCGCGCACCAATCGGCTTTAAGACCATCCTCCGCAACGTAACGCAGACACGTGAGGATAAGCGCCCAAGCTTCGTGATCTTTTGCAGCCTGCAGATACTCTTGCCACGGAAACCGTGACACCTCTTGAAAGCTGGGAGCAAAAATCTCAAGATATTTAACGTCGATTGTCCATGCTGACTTGATCCATAACCAATGACGCTCTTGATAATCTCGCCGAGCTTTTTTGCTTAAATACTGAGCGACCGATTCATGCCATGAGCGTAGGACTTCTTCTCCCACCCTCTCTCGCGCTTCCCATATCAGATCCAAATTCTGATCGTTGAGAAGCTCTGCGGGGATCGGCGCCAGAACAAATCGGCTCAAAAGAACTTCTTGTCGCTCTGCAGGCGTCAGGACCGTGAGAAGCTTAGAGATCTGCCCCACCTGCAGCTCATGTGCACCGCTTGCTTGTGGAGCCGTAATCGACAAGTGAGTCACCACATAGCGACGCACACTCGGAGAGTTCTGAACCATGCCGGATTCTAAATCTGCCAAAATCCATTCGAGCGGAGGAGTGATTTGAGTGAGTACAAAATCATAAAGATCCTGCGAGCAGCCTGCTTTGCGAATCCGATCAAACCAAAGCTCTTTGTTACTGGCTCGCTCAAAAGCACGTCTTAAATTTGCCCGGACAACCTCAGATTCTTTAAGATCTTTGGGCCAACGCTTATGATTTTCTGAAGATTGAACGTCTGATCGTGCTGACCACAAGAGCAGAAACCGTTCTTGGGTCGGAAACTTGAGTAGAGCTTCAGAAAGCGTATCGGGCCGCAACTCCACCAAAATTTGCCAGCACGGTAGCGAGGCGTCATCTTGAAGACAGCTCAGACTCCAATCTCGCGGATCATCTGATGATTCAAAAAAGCTTTGCCAATGCAGAAAGTTGGGCTCAGCCAAAACACGATTGTTCTGTTGGCGGTCCAAGCTCAGTAAAGCTCGCGGCGATAAAAGAGAATCCTTCCAAAAACTAAAACTTAATAAATTTTCGGTCATGTGCTCGTGATCAAAACGAAATGCATCCACCAGAGTGGCTCTCAGATCCTGATGAAGAGATTTTCCGATTCGGCC
>JBILFF010000064.1:0-12074 GCA_044351695.1 Bdellovibrionota bacterium | reverse complement strand
CTGCCCGAAAAGCCTGAGCAAGATGTGCTTCAATTTCTGATTGAGCAGGCTCCTCTTGAAAATTGGGAGCGTGAGATTTTAGAGATCATTCGACGAGAAGCTTACTATTTTCTGCCTCAGGCACAGACTAAAATCATGAACGAGGGATGGGCCTCCTACTGGCATTCGTTGATCATGACTCGGCATAAGCTCACGGATAGCGAAGTAATTGACTACGCCTGCTCGCATGCGGGGACTGTCTCGATGTCCGGTGGGCGGTTTAACCCTTACAAAATAGGAATCGAACTTTTTAGAGACATCGAAGATCGCTGGAACAAAGGAAAATTTGGTCTGGAGTATGAAAATTGCAGCTCGATTGCTGAAAAGAAAGCGTGGAACAAAAACCTAGGACTCGGTCGGCAAAAAATATTTGAGGTGAGAAAAGTTTATAACGATGTGACCTTTATTGACGAATTTCTCACGCCTGAGTTTTGTGCCGAGCATAAGCTCTTTACTTTTGCCTTGAATCCCAAGTCTCACGAGTACGAAATTGCATCGAGAGAGTTTGGAAAAATAAAGAAACAACTTTTAGCTCAGCTCACCAACCGTGGAAATCCTCGAATCTTTGTAGTGGACGGAAATTTTGAAAACCGCGGAGAGCTTTTGCTTTCTCATCGATATGAAGGCAGCGAAATTAAACTCGTCACCGCTAAAGACACTCTCATGAATGTCTTTAAATGCTGGCGTCGACCCGTGCATTTACAGACCCTCATACAAGATCAAGCTCGCCTGCTAAGCTTTGATGGCAAAGACTACTCTGAAAAAAGCGTTAGTCCGGAGAGTATTTCTCAATACTTTTAAGGCGACAGCCCCTGCCAGAGCTCCGAAAGAGAGTTCTTCATTTATACGAAGAGCTGCGTAGCTGACTCTAAGCCATTGAAAAGACATCTAAAAATCTAGCATCCGAATTGCAAAGTCTGTCTGCGTGCCCTACTCTACGCTTTTATTCAGGTCCTCCTATGTGGCCACTTCAGTCTTCTGTCTTTTTTTTGCGTCCGCTTGCGGTTCTAATTCTAGCGATAAAAATAATGGTAATGAACTACCCAGCATCAATGATCAAGCGCGCATCCTCGATCTTCGACTCTTTAACGTTCGAGGCAATGGACGCGCCGATGATACCAACGCTCTTCAGGCCGCCTTCGATGCTGCTCGACCGGGAGATGAAATTCCACTTTTAGGCTTAAGCATTCTGATCACTCGACCATTGATTTTAGCTAAGGAGAGCGTAACGATCCGAGGGCCTGGAGAAATTCGAATCGGAGGCGCGGGCAAGTTTTTTGCGCTTCAAATTGAGGCCCCTCTCGTGACCATTCGAAATGTGGATTTCACTAACCCTTCTGGCTTTACAGCCGATATCATCGCCAACGGCTGCGGCGCAGGAAGCGATCTCGCTGAAAAACATACGGGAGGAATTCTTATTCGCGCAGGTGAGGTTACGATTATTGATAACCGCTTCACGAAAATGCTCAAGGCGATTGAGGTCAAAGCGACTCCCAATTCGCAGCGGGATATTCAGATTATTTCAAACGATATCATCGAGCTCTTAGGAACCGGGGCCGAGTGTGACGGTGGGGATGCCATCTCTGGGCAAATGCGTAGTTCTATAATTCACAACAACACCATCATTCATTCAGGTGAATCGTCTGAATCAGCCTTGTCTGCAATTTCATTGACGGGCTCAGACGCGGTGGCCAATACGGTCTCTCAAAATGTAATCGAAGGGGCTTTTTTTAGAGGCATCAGTGTGAACAATCATCCCCTCAACCCCAATCTTTCGGGTTTCAATCACATCATCGGAAATAGCGTGAAAGGCTCGGGCATCGCGCTCAAATCCACGCAGGATGTGGTGGTTTCTAGCAATCTCATCCGCCTCACAGCAGCCGGCACCAGCAGCGATGCTGCAATTTTTATTCAAAATAGCTCCTACACAACCGCCTATCGAAACGATGTGACCTTTGATGTGAATCGAGCGTTTGACTCGGCCTTTCTAGTCAGTTCTTCAACTGAATCACGAATCGACTCAAATCGAATTTTTAAAACAAGTCTGATGGCGACCAACTATCTAGTGGCAGATGCCATCAAGCTCGTCAGTGCGCCAAAAACTCATATTGATCGAAATGAACTAGCAGCAGACATCGCACGACAGGGAATACGACTTTCGGGATCCAGCGAAAGCCTCGTAAGATTCAATAACTTTGAGAGGGTTCAAAACTTTCAGGTGATCTCTGGAGGGAGCGATAAACTTTTGATTTCCGACAATCACCTGAGCGGAGCCACAACAGGCATACAATTGACCCAAGCCTTACAAAGCATTGTTGAAGGCAACACCATCGATCAAATAGAGATCACCGGCGAAGGAATCAAGCTCGAGAGTTCAACTCAGGTCTCCATCTTAGATAATATCATTCAAACTCCGCGATATTCTGTTCGCACTAATGGATCAGCCGGCGCCGTACTTTTACGAAACACTTTACGCTATAAAATCGGAGCCGCCCCTAACCTTGGAGCCGCCTATTGGGTAAACGACGCGCTCGGCACTCCCGATACCACCAATGTGATCATTGGTGTTCCTTAAACAGAAAATCAAAAATCAACTTCTAGAATCACCGGACAATGATCTGAACCCAGAACGTGTTTTTCCATTCGAAGTTTTTTAATCTTCGATTCGAGTCTTTCGCTGAGAATAAAATAATCAATTCTCCAGCCCTTGTTTCGCTGTCGTGCGCCCGCACGATACGACCACCAGGAGTACGCATCGACCTGCGTGGGATGAAGCATACGATAAGCATCCACAAAGCCCTGAGAAAACAAATCATCCATCCACTTTCGCTCCTCAGGCTTAAACCCACTCGCCCCATCCAAGCGCACCGGATCGTGAATATCGATTTCACGGTGTGCAATATTGATATCTCCGCACAGAATCAAAGGCTTCACAGAATCTAAGCTTTTTAGAAAACTCAAAAACTCATCTAAAAACTTCATTTTAAAGTCATGCCGCTCATCACTCGCGGCACCATTAGGAACATACGCATTCACCAAAAAAAATTGATCCCACTCTTTGACTAAAACTCGCCCCTCCAAGTCCCTCGAACCCATACCCTTTAAAACTTTAAGCGGCTTTGTTTTGTAAAAACTCGCCACCCCACTGTAGCCTGGCTTTTGCGCTGAATGCCATTCGCCTTCAAAAGCGATTAGCTCGGGCCACAATTCTTTGCATTGGTCGCGAAAGGCCTT
The DNA here is from genome assembly GCA_044351695.1 of Bdellovibrionota bacterium. Lineage (GTDB taxonomy): Bacteria > Bdellovibrionota > UBA2394 > UBA2394 > UBA2394 > JBILFF01. The sequence goes on along the minus strand of JBILFF010000064.1, from coordinate 8,801 downwards.
CGTTTCTTGCAAACAAAATATATCGGGAGCCTCTTTTTGAATAAAACTCCAAAAACCTTTTTGCAAACAAGCCCGAATGCCATTCACATTCCATGAGATCAACTTCATGGTGCTGTCATATCGATTTTTGTCGAGCTCGTAAAAGCTCTCGCTCGCGAATTCTTAGGTAGCGATGAATCATCTCGCTATCATCGTGGTGAATTTCTTGAAATCCAAAGTGCCAATATTCAGAATTCTTTGAGGGTCGCGCGCTCAAAATCGCTTGAAATGGCCACTCGGGAACCACCGGCACTAAAAACTCAATATTCAATGAAGCGTCTGGCTGCGCCTTAAATGGCCATTCTGATTTCTTGACGTAAAAACCCTCGGCGCCCAAATCAAGAGCCACACTGAACCAACGAGGATACTGCTCTAGAGCTTGATGAAGAACGGCATCCAGCTGCTCCTCAATTCTCTGTAAACGCAAATCTAAGCCCAGAACCAGTTCAAACATTTTCTCGGCGAGGAGCTTGTCGTTTTTATCAAGGCTCGAACTATGCAAGTGCATCTCAACTTCTGAGCGCACACTCGACAACACGCAAGGCCTGAGCGTTTGATGACCGGCGGGCTGCTGACGCATTTTCACCACTGCCGGAACTCTAAAATAATCCTGACTATCACTCACTTTGAAACCTCCCTGCCCATCCATCAAAAAATGTATCGCCCTTAAGTTCTCGCTCCAAACTGTTGAGACCAGTTGCGATCGACCTCTTGAAGATAAGCCTCTAATCGATGATGAGCTTTTTGAACCAAAAACTCTTCTCGCTCCGCAAGCTCATCCATGGCACGCATCCAAACGGTCTGTTCAAGTGGTAACACACACTCGGGCACACCGACGGTTTCGGGCAAACTTCCACGATCACTGGCAAGCACAGGAACGCCGACCGACATCGCTTCTAAGGGCAGCCGCCCAAAGGCCTCTTGCCAAACACTCGGCATCAGAAGCGCCCGAGTCTCCCGCCAAATTTTCTTAAGATCCTCTTGTCGCTCTAGAAACTTCATTCCTGTGGGCATCGGTGGGGGTGTTTGATGACCCCAGTTTCCAACAACCATAAACGAGTCTAAGGGACGTTGCGTCGCAAGCTCACAAAAGAAATCAAATCCCTTGACCTTGACTGGATTCACCATCACCCAATATTTTTTTTCGCGCATCAGCGGCTCTTGCTTCAAGCGATTCATGGAATTGAGCAAAAGTCGCACTTGTGCCTGCGGGAATTCTTTTTGCACCGCTTTCTGCATAAAAGCTGAAGCCACTTGAAGATGAGTGATTCGCGTGTAAGCCTCATAAATTTCCGGAAAGCTTTGTAATGCTGGGAGTCGCGGAAACTCAAAATCTGTCTGGCGAACAATCACAGGAGCACGATTCAGACGGATCGCGGCCGCCGTGCATAAAAAATCCGTATAATGCGTCCAAACTTCATCGGGTTCCCATTCGACGAGAAGCCTCGCCAGCTCCTCCTGAAAATCGTTCAAGGCTTGTGGATCATGCTGTCTAAATTTTGAATCGACTCGCAGCTCAAGCTTTTGATTCGACAGGTAGTAAAGACCTGAATCACTTGCCTCACGACTTAAAAAACCTCGATTTTCTAAGAGACTTTGATCAAAGCTATTCACAAGAGACAGAGCCCGAACCTCATGACCTCGATTCTGCAACTCCCCTATATTCTCTAAAAGAGAGATCTCTCCCCCATTGCTCGGAAAAAAATAGCTAGGTTTAACCACTAAAACCTTCATTTCGACATCCAGCCTCTAGCATGATACCAAGGGACCCTAGATGGCAAAGAAAACTCGCCTCAGTCCTGAATTGGAAAGAGGCTTTAATCACCGAAATCTCAAGCCCGAGGAGGTTGATCGCCTCCGAGCGATGGCTACCGCCTATCAAGAATTTATACCTGTTCGATGGCCCGAAAGAGATTTCGAGCTCTATCATACTTATTTTGGATTTCTAACGGCTCTGAAGGCAAAGTCTGCCATTCTTGAAATGTATCAGTATGGACTACTCTCAAAATCTAAGAATTACGAAGTGGTCGAATTGGGTCCCGGCACGCTGGGAGCGAGCCTCGGGGTCTGCGATGCTTTACGCGATTTTGGATCTTCATCGATCCGGGCTCGAGGCATTGACGTTCAAGAGAGCGCGTTTCGCTGGGCAAAATCTAAGTTTAGCGCTTTTCTGCCCTCAGCCGTCGAGTACCTACGAAACCCCCCTCGACTCGAACAAAATGCGGATCGAATTATTATCGCAGCTAATTTTTTGATTGAGATCAAAGATCGCCTCGACTCGGATCCGCTTGTTCGTTGGCTTGAGGAGCAGTTTGAGCAGCTCTCGGGGCGCAATCTTTTTTTGTTTATTGAGCCCGCGGAATTTGAATTCAACCAAAAATTTCTGGCCCTAAGAGATCTCTGGAGCCAGAAGATTCGAGTTCTTCTTCCGTGCACTCACCAAAAGGCCTGCCCTGCGAAACAACAATCGGAGTGGTGTCATGAGGATCGAGCTTATGAAGCTCCTTCAGCTTACTGGAATATGGTGCATCAGTTAGGTTTTCGTCAAAAAAATCTCAGCTTTTCTTACCTGGTACTCGGTAAGCAAACACCGCCCTTTCAAGACCATCATGCACGAGTCGTTAGCGACGATGTGAGCGGAAAGGGCTTAGCGGAGCGCTGGCTTTGTGCCCAAGGTCGGCGATGGAAGCAATCCGCCCTTCTTCGCCATCAGTCAGAAGAAACTTTGAGTTTTTATGAGAGCCAGAGGGGGGATATCGTGGACCTACGAATTTTTGAAGATTCTCGACAGCACTGAACGACCTTGCGTATCTTGAGCTATGTCTGAGCCAGCTGAGAATACTCCGGTATCAAGAAAAAAGAATACGAGCGAGAGAATCCGCTGGGATTTGAAGGATCCAAGGTTTTGGAACTACTTTTTCAAAGAATGGATCCTCACGGTAGGACTTGCGTTTGCCGTCGCCTTTTTGTTTCGCTCCACCATTGCTTCCCCTCGGCATATTCCGACTGGCTCCATGATTCCTACGATTAAAATCGGGGAGTTCATTTTTGTAAACATGCTGAGCTTTAATTGGCATCTTCCTTATACGCGCAAAATTCTCCAGGAGAGACGAAATCCCGAACGCGGAGAAATTGTGGTGTTTGAATACCCTCAAGACCCCGACAAGGATTATATCAAACGCGTGGTGGCCATTGGAGGCGATACCGTCGAGATCAGAAACAAAAGAGTCATTCTCAACGGCGAGCCCCTTCCCCTGGAGACCGTTGAAGACCGAAGTATCTTAAATGATTTGGCGCCTAAATACGATCCCGAGAGAATCTCACTCTTTCGAGAAACCAACGGAACTCATAGCTACTATGTGATTCATTTGAGCGACGATCAAACCGGAAATTTTGGCCCGGTCACCGTACCTGCGGGCCATTACTTTGTGATGGGCGATAATCGCGATGACAGTTACGACAGTCGGTTTTGGGGACCACTGGAGCGAGGTAAGATTTTTGGCACGAGCACCTTTATTTGGCTATCTGTGAATGTGCACCATTTTCCGTGGATTCGAGCTGATCGGCTTTTTACCGTCCTTCAGTAATCGAAGCGATCCGTCCAGATTTGGATTTCTCGATGCAACTCAATACCGCTGTGACTCTTTACTCTTTTTTCAATTTCAAAGATTAACGCCATGGCTTCATCAAAAGTGGCCTCACCCTCATTAACAATATAGTTGGCATGAAGATCAGACACTGCCATTCGCCCGAGTTTAAAACCTTTGAGGCCTGCGTCTTCGATCAACCTTCCCGGATAAAGCCAGCCCTCTCCCTGAGGCAGTCGAGTAAAAGTTGAGCCCAAAGTGGGACGAGTCCACGGAGTTTTTGTTTTTCGATACTCGAGATTTTTTTGAATCCGGGCCGAGATTTCAGAAGCACTCACCTTGACCAACTTTAGATCTGCCGAAAGCACAATCCAGCCGCTCTCTTTTTGAAAACGACTCGATCGATAAGCAAACTCACATTCCGAGGCAGACCAGTGGAATCGGGCTCTCTTTTCTAAATCAAAAACTTCCACCGAAACACAGATATCCTTAAGCTCTTGCTCATTCGCCCCGGCATTTTGCACCACCGCCCCCCCCAGCGTACCGGGTACACCCACCATATACTCACAACCGCTCAAAGATTTCTTTTCGGCGAATCGGCAAAGGGCGGGCAAAAAGAAGCCCGAAGAGACTCGATAGGTCTGAGAATCCTCGGTCTCAGAGATCAAGAGAGGTTCATCAGGCTGATCCTCGCGAGTCAAAATCACTGTTCCACGAAGGCCCTGATCATCCATTAACACATTACTGCCATTACCCAGAACTCTCAGGGGACGTGGCCAGTCGATCTCAGCCTGAGCTAAAAAATCTTTCAGACTGACGATTCGCTCAGCACTTCCCGCTATTTTTATGGCTGAGAATCGACGAAGGAGACTCACGGGTTCGTTGCGGGTGCTGGCGCAGGAGTTGCGGGCTGTGCGGGACTTGCTGGCACAGGCTCCGATCCTGGCTTGGCCGGCTCTTGATTGAGCTGCTTTGCTGCATCCTCTGTCGGAGTGATGCTTTCTTCGATTTTTGCGCCTACGCTACGCTCCGACTCATGTTTAAAGACCCAAGCTAAAACCAAAGAATTGACCACAAAGATGCTGGCCAACAAAAAGGTTCCTTTCACCAAAACCTTTGACGTCCCTCCCGTTCCCAAAACGCTTGAAGAACCGCCTCCGCCCCCAAGGGCCGTACCCAAATCATCGCCCTTGCCAGACTGAAGCAAGATCAAAAGAATCAAAATCGGGCAGACCAAGATCTGCAAAATAATAAAGACTTCCTTTAAAAGGACGAGCAAATCGGCAATCATAAGCTTGAGCTATCTCAGATTTTGAAAATTAGAGAAAGTGTTTTAAGACCAAAAAAGCCCCTATAGCCCATTAAAGTCTATTTAAGCACCAACACTCATAGACTCGACCACCTGACAAATGGCGATAAAACTCTCTGGTCTAAGGCTTGCGCCTCCCACCAAAAGACCATGAACATGATCCACTGAAAGTATTGACGCTGTGCTTTCAGGTTTTACTGATCCACCGTAAAGAATTGGCAAATCGGGCGAATGATTGTGTAAAAACCCATGAACTTCTCGAATTTGATCTGCCTGAGCACTGAGACCAGTCCCAATGGCCCAGACGGGCTCATAGGCTAAGATCACATCCTTTTGCGACTGAAGTGCCTTCAATTGGCCCTCCAAGACTTCAAAAACTTTTCCAGACTTCCTTTCCTGTAAGCTCTCTCCCACACAAAAAACGGGAGTCACTCCCACTAAACTCAGCTGATGCAATTTTTGAGAAAGAAGCTCATTGGACTCTTGAAATCGAATGCGACGCTCCGAGTGCCCCACAAGGCAATAGCGGACTCCCATCTCCGCAAGCATTCGAGCCGACACCTCTCCAGTAAAAGCACCCTCCACTTCATTTGAACAATCCTGAGCCCCGATTTGCAAATCGGCTTTTCGCTCTCGCAGACATTCAGAAAGATGAACAAAACTCGGAAAAACCGCCGCGGTGACTTGATTGGAGCGAAAACTCCATCGGCTCACAAACTCAAGCCCAGCCGTTCGAAACTGAGACATCTTCCAATTTCCAAAAATATAGCGTCTCACCCCTCAAAACTCCTCTTACTGCTGAATGCTCGCCAAATAGTTTTGGATACCCTGAACCTCTCGCTCTCTTAACTTTAACACTTCAAAGCCCGGCAGCTCCTGACCCTCTAAAAACTCAAGCATCGCTCCCCCACCCGTTGAGACATGAAAGAGTTGCGAGAGAGCATCGCGATTGCCAATAGCCGCTACCGTTTCTCCTCCACCCGTGACCGCACGAATCGTCTCTCGATGCTCCACCAAGAAATCGACCATCGCATAGGTTCCCTCCGAAAAAGGCTTCTTCTCAAAAACGCCCATGGGCCCATTCCAGACCACGGTCTTGGCCTTCGACAAAAACGGCCTCCACGCCTCAATCGTCGCAGGTCCTACGTCAAATACCGAAAGTCCCGCGGGTAATCGCTGATCTCGCCCCAATTTTACGAGCTCAGCCTGTTCTTGATCCCTATTCGCTGCCGCGCGGCCGTCTGTGGGAAAATGCAGGCGAACGCCCTTCGACTTCGCATCAGCCATCACTCGCTTAGCCACTTGAATAGAATTTTTATCGATATTGCTCTGACCCACATCCATGTCCTGTGCAGCCAAAAAAATCAGGCCCATTCTGCCACCAAAAAACAAGTCACTACATTGAGGCATGAGTTTCTCAATGATTTGAATCTTATCTTCGATTTTTGCTCCGCCCATCACTGCGACTTGAGGCTTCACAGGTTCATAGAGCACAGAGTTGAGAACTTCCCACTCCCTCGCTAACAGCAAGCCCATAGATTTGATGCGAGCCAATTGCGCCACTGCGTGGATAGAAGCATGGGCGCGATGAGCAGCCCCAAAGGCATCATCCACATAGACTTCGCACTCCTCGAATAGCTTTTGTGCGAAAACAGGATCGTTCTTCTCTTCGCCTGAATCAAATCGTAAGTTTTCTCTCAAGATAATGGTCTTGCCACCCCGACCATCGATGATGAGCTTTCGAATCCCAGAGCCCGTCACCTCCTCGGAAAATAAAACATCGTGGTCTAAAAGCTCCGCCAAACGCTCTGCAATCGGCAAAAGAGACAGTGACTTTCGTTTCTCATGAGAGAGTTTCTCTGGACGGCCTAAATGCGAGGCCAAAACAACGACCGCTTTTTGCTCAAGCAAATATCGAATGGTCGGTAAACTCTGACGAATTCGATAATCATCCAAGACTTTCTCGCCCTCGAGCGGAACATTGTAATCCACCCTTACAAAGACTTTTCGCTTTTTCTCGGGAATTTTATCCCATGGAATTTCATCGATTCTGAGGGGCTTCATTCGGATCTCCTTTTGCCGCTTTTTACAAAGTCATGCATTTATTTTGAGGGACTATCTTCACTGACTGGCCATCAAGCATGCGAGATCGAGCATGCGGCAAGAAAAGCCCCACTCATTGTCGTACCAAGACAAGACTTTGATCATTCGCTTGTCGACCACTGCTGTAAACGGCCCATCCACCATCGAAGACTCCGAACGTCCTTTGTAATCGACACTCACCAGCTCTTCATCTGATACAGCCAGAATTCCTTTGAGAGCGCCTTGAGCCGCTTCGCGTAGCGCCGCATTCACTTCCTCAACGCTTGTATCTTTCTTCACAACGCAATTGAAATCTACCAAGCTGACATTCGGAGTGGGCACTCGCACGGAAATCCCATCCACTTTTCCTTTAAGTGCGGGCATGACGAGCCCCAAAGCTTTTGCTGCTCCCGTACTCGTCGGAATCATCGATACCGCAGCGGCTCGAGCACGTCTTTGATCGCTGTGCGGAAGATCTAAAATTCTTTGATCATTGGTGTACGAGTGCACCGTGGTCATGTTGCCATGTAGAATTCCGAATTTTTCTTCGATCACTTTAGCCACCGGCGCTAAACAATTGGTGGTGCAAGAGGCATTGCTTAACACGTCTTGTTTTTGAAGATCGAGCATTGCATCATTGATGCCCATCACGATGGTGAGATCTGCATCCTTCATGGGAGCTGAAATAATGACTTTTTTAGCTCCCGACTGAAGATGGGCCATCGCCTGCACCTTGTCTTTCAAACGTCCTGTACACTCCATCACAAACTGAGTCTCTGTCTTCGCCCATGGTAGTTTAGTGGGATCCGCTTCTTTTAAGGTTTGAATGCGTCGGCCATTAATCTCTAAAAAGTTTTCGCCTGCTGTGACCTCGCCAGCAAAAACTCCGTGATTGCTGTCGTATTTGAGAAGATGAGCCAAAGTTTGAGAATCGGTAAGATCATTGATCGCGGTCACTTCAAACTGACCCTGCTGAAACTCTTTGGTTTGAGCCAGGGCTCTCAGGATACAACGACCGATACGGCCAAAACCGTTGATGCTCACACGGACTTTGTTTTTTAAGGGATAACGGGTCAAAGAAAAGCTGCTGATTGACATTCTGGGACGCTAAAAAAGCGCACCCACAAAGTCAACGCCCAGGGCTTGGCAAGCGAGCCAGGCTTATGCCAGGCTCTGCCTATGGAGAACTGGCCTACCACTTTGGCAATCGTCTCGCTTGCCCTTTTTAGTCTGGGAATCATCGGGGTGATTCTTGCCTACCTGGTACCCATGAGCGCCACAAAAACACGCTGGCTCTGCAACACCGGCTTATTGGGATTCTTGGTGCTGAGTGTTAATTCTTTGATTCTCTATCTGTGGCACCATTACTGGAGATAAAGGCCTGATTCCCACTAGGGCCTCGAAGCCCGCCCAGCAGAATGCAGCTCTTCCAAGACGTAAGACGCCCCATAGATACTGCCTAAGCTCTCTAGAAACCCTCGACAGTCGACGTTCACCGATCGACCGACTTTGGCATTGGGCTCCGAGTGCGTCACCTGACCTGAGGCAAAACGGTTACCATCAAAGATAATTCCCACCCATTCGGGCCGCCCATTCACAATCTTAATCACCGGACTCCCTGAATTTCCGCCAATGGTATCATGCGTGCTCACAAAATTTAGAGGTGCCGAAAGATTAATTTTTCCCTCTCGATGAGCCTTCATCCATGAGTCCGGCAGCCTCCAAAAGCCGTCATGATCTCGAGAATCGGCCTGCAAAAAGGCCTGACCCATCGAAGTATACGC
>JBILFF010000063.1:0-12108 GCA_044351695.1 Bdellovibrionota bacterium | reverse complement strand
TTTTTGGATCTTAAGAAAAATGCTTCGCGATCGTGAGAATCGCGACCCTTTCGGGCGTAAGCCCGCTATCTCGCCCGGGGGAGGCGCTGAGAGACTAAACGACGGCTACAGGAAAAACAAAAGTCATTCGGTGGGAAGAGCAGCCCACTCGTCTTACCTTGTCTCGATGTAAGCTGAATGTCATCTCGGGCGAAAACGCCGGCAAAGAGTATGTTCTCAGCCAACCGGTTATTCGTGTGGGAACAAAATCCGACAACGAAATTGTCATTAAGGATGAGACCATGTCTCGGACGCACTTTGAAATCACACAGGCCAAAGATGGTTGGTTGATTCGTGATCAAGAATCCTCCAACGGAGTTTTTGTGAATGGCGTGCGAGTTAAAGAAGCCTTTTTGACTCAAGGAGCCGTCATCCGCGCCGGAAGAACCGAAGTGAAGTTTCTTTCTCAAGATGAAACTTTTGAAATTACTCCACACAAAAAAGATCGCTTTGGAGCATTGATCGGAAGTTCCACGGCCATGCGGAAGATTTATACAATCATTGAAAAGGTCGCGACAGCGGATGTGACCGTCATCATTGAAGGCGAATCGGGTACAGGAAAGGAACTCGTTGCCTCAGCGATTCATGAAAAGAGCAAGCGATCTAAAAAGCCCTTTGTTGTTTTTGATTGTTCTGCGGTCGCCGAAAATTTAATTGAGAGTGAACTCTTTGGTCACGAAAAAGGAAGTTTTACGGGCGCCACCGGACTTCGACATGGAGCCTTTGAGTTAGCCGACTCCGGAACAGTTTTTTTAGATGAAATTGGCGAGCTTCAAATTGATTTGCAACCAAAGCTCTTGCGAGTTTTAGAATCTCGAACGATCCGCCGCGTTGGGGGTGACCGCCCCATTCCGATTGATGTGCGAGTGGTCGCCGCGACCAACCGAAACCTTGAACAAGAAGTTAAAAAAGGGAATTTTAGAGAGGATCTCTTTTATCGATTAAATGTGGTGCCGATCTTTTTGCCCCCACTCCGAAAGCGAAAAGAAGATATTCCTCTTTTGGTTGAAGCCTTTATTGAATCTCACAATGAAGAAAATAAAGACAAGCGAGTCGATGGCGTAACCGCAAGTGCGATGGAACTTCTTTTATCGTATGACTGGCCCGGAAATGTTCGCGAACTGCGAAATACGATTAATCGCGCTCTCTCGTTTATGGAAGGCACTCAAATTCGCCCCGAAGACATCCCCGAGCGCGTCCGTATTCCTGTGGCAAAAGCCGAGCTTGAAATTCGAGACGATCTTGGATTCAAGGATGCCAAAGAGCAGTGGGTCGCTTCATTTGAAAAGCAATATCTTCAAGATCTGCTGAAGCGAAATAATTTCAACATCTCTGCTGCCGCTAAAGAAGCGGGAATCGACCGAAAGAGCGTGCAGCGTCTCGTCAAAAAGTATCAAATCAACACGGGCAATCGTCGCTTTCCAGATGATGAAGACTTTGACGACGAACTCGACGAAGAAACAGCAGAAGGTTCAAACGAGTAGAATTGTTTTTTGAATCTCGATTCATTTAAACAGATTATTGCCAGGTACACGTGCTAAAAGCCCAAAATGGGCTAAACCAGTCTTGATCGCAGACGCAGGTGAGCGAACTTAAATGGTATCCTGCATTTGGGTCGCTTGGATCAGCAGTGGGATCAAAATTCCAGCAAGATTTAATTTCTCCGCCACTGGGCCAAAGGGGAGCACCGCAAGATCGGCCCTTTAGTTTTTCACACTGCTTAGGAAACTGACGATCAACGGGATCTAAAGGAAACAGCGTGGGATCAATGCTAAGTTTTGCGTTGCAGTATTTAGGATAGGCTCTGCAAATGGCATCGCGGATTTCTTCTGGAATGGGGAAGCGAGGGTCCATAGGATTTCCCCAATCGATCGTCGTACAGTAGTAACTCTCTTGATTTCGAGGCTCGATGACGCACAAGAGTCGATTCCCATTTTCATCGGTAGTCTCTATGACAACGATTGAGTGACCATATCGCAAACCGCTGGGGTCAATTGACAAGCTATAACAATTTCGGTCGGGAAAGTGTTTGCGATAGAGCTCACAGTAGTTGTGCGTAAAGTTCGTGCACTCGTACTTTCCGGGAATATACTGTCCTGGTTGATAGCCGGGAATGCCTGGGTCAAATTTTGAGTCAGCTTGCGCTTTAAATTCTGCATTCATAACGATGTCTGGTGAAATACAAAAAGCGCTGCCCCCTGGCTCCGGCTCAAATCTGTCTGCGGAGGATGAGCTTGACACCGCTAAAATGAGAAATTGAAAAACCACGCCAACCATCGAAGGCTAAAAATGCAAAGGCCGTGCCGCCTTGCAGTCAGCATCTAAGGCTGAATTGCATGAGAAATAACCGCTCGATTTGCTCAGTTCGCAAAAATTGCATTTCCATCTAGACTTTCTACCCTGCCTAGAGCCCCGAAGTGGGGTATAAACGCTCTTTAGAACCTATTTAAAGGCTTCAAAAGATAAGGCTGTGTCCTACCCTCTCTCGAGGGCGCCCAACTCGACAATTTAATTCAAAATCGCCACCATATTTTCATGCGATCTTACATCTTGTTCCTCGGCCTAATTTTTCTTTTCTCCTGCGCGACCAAGCAGAATCAGATTTCTCGCGGTTATGTTCGAGTTTCAGAATCCTCGACAAAAATTTTGGTTGGCTCGTGCAACGATCAAAAATTAGACCAGAGTTTTTGGAAAACTCTCAAAAACGAGAACAGCGATATGATGATCTTGATGGGCGACAATGTTTACAAAGACGGCGAAGACCAACAATCTTTGCGGAAAGCCTATCAAATACTCGCACGTAATCCGTGGTTTAACGAGTTCAAGAATTCGACTCCGATTGTCGCGACCTGGGACGATGGGGACTTTGGCGAAAATGACGGGGGCGAGGAATTTGCTTACAAACAAGATTCCAAAGATCTCTTTATGGATTTTTGGGAGGAGCCAAAAGGGATAGGACCTCCAAAGGCCATATTTTTCGTGGCGGGTCAGATCTGGATGCCTGCGTTTTGAGTTTGAGTAAGACGCAATCGACATAAGATTATCTTTCCTGGGCTGTTTTCCTGATTATTTTTTGGATCTTAAGAAAAATGCTTCGCGATCGTGAGAATCGCGACCCTTTCGGGCGTAAGCCCGCTATCTCGCCCGGGGGAGGCGCTGAGAGACTGAGGGAGAAGTTCTGTTGGATCCCAATGCTCTCGCAGCGGATGGAACAATTTCGATTGGTGAATACGATATCAGCGACGACGGAACAAAGATCGCGTACTCGATCTCTAGAAAAGGCTCAGACTGGCGCGAAGTTTATGTGCGCGATGTCGCAAGCAAAGCCGACCTGACCGATAAATTGGAATGGGTGAAGTTTAGTAGCATTGATTTTGATCCCAAAGGCGAAGGTTTTTACTATTCAAGATACCCAGCACCAGAAAACGGAAACGACGACGCTGCATTAAAATTTCAAAAGGTTTATTACCATCGAATTGGAACTCCCCAAGCAGATGACCAGCTCATTTTTGAAGATCCACAACACCAAGAATATTTTTTCACAGCCTTTCAAACAGACGATGGCAAGTACCTCGTCGTCTCGATCACCAAAGGCACTGACGATGACAACCTTTTGTTTGTGAAAGACCTCTCACTCCCAGACTCCCAATTTAAAGCGGTGATCACAGAATTTGAAGGTAGTCTCAGTTATATCGATAACGAAGGACCGAACTTTAGCTTCTTAACCACGCGAAAATCTCCAAAGGGCAGAGTCGTACGATTCGACATCAATCAAGCTGCCGAGGCGAACTGGCAAACTCTAATCGCCGAAAGCGCATTGCTTCTAGAATGCGTCTCCCCAATTGGCGACAAACTCCTCGTGACCTCGATGAGAGATGCGGCCTCTGCTGTGGCCATTCACGATTACGAAGGTAAATTTGAGTCGTGGGTCACCCTCCCCGGAGTGGGTTCTGCGGGCGGATTTGGCGGAAAAAACAAATCACGGAGCGATTTTTTTCGTTTTCTTCATTTACTCGACCAACAACAATATACAAATTTGATTTACAAACCTTGAAGGTTGAACTTTGGAAGCCGCCCGACTTAGCCTTTAACCCCGATGAATTTATCACCTAGCAAGTTTTTTATACGTCAAACGATGGCACAAAAATTCCGATGTTCATCAGCTATAAAAAAGGAGTCGAGAAAAACGCTAAACTTCCGACGATTCTTTACGGCTATGGCGGCTTTAATATTTCTCTGACACCGGGCTTTAAGGCTCAGCACATCGCATGGATGGAATCTGGCGGTGTCTTTGCATCGGCAAACCTTCGAGGCGGTGGGGAGTACGGCAAAGAATGGCATGACGCTGGTAAAAGAGCGAATAAACAAAATGTGTTTGATGATTTTGCGTCGGCAGCGAAGTACCTCATTCGAGAGGGCTGGACTTCCGCACAAAACCTTGGAGTGAACGGTGGCTCAAATGGGGGCTTACTTGTAGGAGCCATGGTGAATCAGCATCCAGAGTTAATTGCCGCGGCCATCCCAGAGGTGGGAGTCATGGATATGCTGCGATTCCATCGGTTCACGATCGGATGGGCGTGGAAAGACGACTACGGTGACCCCGAAAATGCAGATGATTTTAAAGTTCTCTTAGCCTACTCCCCCATCCACAATCTTAAAATGACCGAAGCCTATCCACCTGTGATGGTCATGACTGCTGATCATGATGATCGAGTTGTTCCTGCACATAGTTTTAAATATGGAGCGAGTCTTCAGTACATCATGAATGGTTGTGGAATCGCCTTAATGAGAATTCAAGAATCGGCCGGACACGGCGCAGGAACACCGACCGCCATCGCCATTGAAATGGCGGCAGATCGATTGGCGTTCTTTGCACATCATTTGAAATAAAAAAAGAAAGGCCCTTCGAATTTTTACCGAAGGGCCTTTCTTTAAAGAAAAGCTCATTCTCCGCCACCAATTAAATTACTAAATCGTCTTACTATATTTCTTAGGGGCTCCGATATTGGTCTTCACCGACCAAGGGTCATTCAAAAAACGACGCTCAACATAGGGATCCGTCGAGTAATAAACATCTGTGGTCATCTCGTCGTTGTCTTCGTCTGAGGGGTGAAGATACCAAAGTGGATCTCCAAAATCTGAATGATTTAAGAATTCCTCTCCTTCGTCATCCAGATCCTCCATTTCGCTCAGTTCATTAAGGTAGTGATAGATATCGTCTTCGGTTAGGGATTTTGTTTTGTTCGTTCTGGGAGTTTTCCTAGGGTCCATTAGGCTCATGTTGTCTCCTCCTGAGGCTCCAGAATATGCCCATAGCGCAAGTCGTCAAGACGGCCTGAGGTAGCATGAAAATTGAGTCCGAAAAGCATCGCGTCATGACAAAAATCCAATCTCAATCTTATTAAGATCGTCGCCAGCCTCATTTGCTTATAATGGCAGCTCAGAGCGCTATGCCGGTGGCGGAAATGGTTTGGCATTGGCCGCCTGCAACTAACTACCATGATGTACAAAAGATTGTTCAAATCCTCATACAGGCTCAAAAAAAGCGGAGTAGTTTTGGATACATGCCGAGGCATATGATTTGCATTTAAAATGTTCGGAGGAGCGTATTACATGAAACAAATTTCTTTTGGGCTTTTGTCAGCAACATTTCTTTTTATTAGCTCTGGCGCCACGCTTCATGCGGCCGCTGCAGACTCAGATGTTCTCGGATTAGTCGATTCAGGACTTTCCCTGCACTTTAACGATGAGCGAGGTGCCTATGAAGACGCCGACACAACTGAATTTTATAATTTCGTCAAAGGCTACACAAAAGCCCCCCCAGTGGAAGAGAGTAAATGTCCAGAGGCAGACAAATGGCAAAAGTATCTCGACCAATGTTATGCGAACCTAAGAGAAATCAACACCGCATGTACTGTCGATCCAGCAGTTCACAGTAAAGATCGTTGTAAATGCTGGAACGACGCTGAAGGTGATTGCAGTTACTCTTGGACTCCGGATCCCACTGTTCGTCCAAGCGGGGGATATTGTACGCGTAACGGCAGCGGCATTCTGGGCATTTGGCCCTCGTATGAATGTCCAAGTCCTAGAGACAATCGCAATCCGCGATATGAGGATCCTTGCTGGTATCAAAAACAAAGATTAAAGCAGGCGAAAAAAGATTGTGAGAAGAACAAATCTGCCGCTACTAGTACACAAAACCAATAGAATACAAAAAGTTAAACAAATCCCATTTACGAAAGCCCCCTCACTCCAAGTAGGGGGCTTTCTTTTGCGCTTAAATATGATGCTCGAAACAAAGAGGTCGACATCTCATTCAGTTTTAAAAATTGTTGGTGACCGGCCGGGAGTTTTTGTACCACTTACAAAGTTCATAAATTGCTGACAAGCTCCAAATTTGGGACTCGAGTTTCTGGAGCAAGAGGCGGTCTTCCTCCGAGACTCGAATGGGGTCTCACCTCGTTGTAATGTCTTCTCCAGGATTCGATAATGACCTTGGCTTCGAAGAGAGAGTAAAAAATCTCTCCATCCAAAAGCAGATAGCGCATCTTGCCGTTGAATGATTCGCAATAGCCATTTTCCCATGGCGATCCTTTCTCAATGAAGAGAGGTTTGACGTTCAGAGTTTTGAACCAGGTCATCAGTTTTCTTGCAACGAACTCTGGGCCATTGTCTGATCTAATATGCTCGGGGATTCCATGCTCGATAAACAGATCAGCAAGAATCAAAATCACATCTTGAGATCGAATTCTTCGAGCGACAAACGAGGCAAGACATTCTCTCGTATACTCATCAATGATATTCAAAATTCGAAATTTCCTTCCGTCATGCGTTTGTTCAGACACAAAATCATAGCTCCAAACATGATTCCTGTGCGTGGGTCGAAGGCTAATGCAGGAGCCATCGGCAAACCACAACCTCGATCGCTTCGGCTGTTTCTGAGGCACTTGTAGACCCTCTTCGCGCCAAACACGGTGAACAGAATCTTTGCCGACTTCAAATCCCTCGAGCTGCAGCATCGACGTAATGGTCTTATATCCATAGCGTCCATACTGCGTCGCGAGCTCAATAATTCGGCTCCGAAGTTCTTCTCTCTCGGGATTGGGCTGAGCCGCGTACCTTTGCGTGGTGCGGACCTGTCCAATCACCCTGCAAGCCAGTCGCTCTGAGACCTTGAGTTTTTTCCTCACAGCCTCGACCGCCTCCCGTCTTCTCGCAGGGCTTAGAAGTTTCCCTCGGCCACTTCTTTCAAAATCGAATTCTCGAGAGCCTGGTTTGCAATCACCTTCTTCAGACGACTATTCTCAACTTCGAGTGCTTTCAAACGCTTGGCCTGATCGACCCGCAGGCCCCCGTATTTCTTTCGCCACCGAACAAGTGTTTGTGGTGTTACTCCGATCTTCTTTGCAGCTTCTTCAAGCGTGTCCCCCCGACCTTGCTCGATCTCCGCTGTCCGAAGATGTTGTATGATTTCCTCCGCCTTATATTTCCTTCTCGGCATTTCTGACCTCCTACTGTCTGAGGCCCAGATCTTAACATTCAACCTCGACCAAATTCACCAGGCCAGGTCACTCACAATCAATGAGTTTTGTGATGAGTTGCATCCCCTCACTCGCAATCAAAAGCTTTTCTTCATCTCGAGACTTTCGACTTCGGTTCATGGGCGTGTGCTCATGAATGGCCGCTACACGCCAGAAGCACGGAAAAATGTAAAAATCATTAATCGAGACATGAGAGAGTATTCAGACGTAATTGAAGGACTCAACAATAAAGATTTTTCTCTTCCAGGAGTTGAGCTGCATCGACTCGAAGGCAAACCACCTGCAACTCAAAGGTTTTTGCAGTTAATCGGAAGAGGACTCTTTCTTCTTCCCAGCATCCGATTTTCTTCTGGAGTAATCTATGAACAGTAAAGCGATGGCTTTCCAACTTTTACGTCGAGAATGCCCAAATTCGATTCACCGTCTTCAAACTTTTTTCGTAGGGGGTGATTCCTGTACGTTCTTTGAACGCCTATTTTTCGCACAAACTTCGGCATGCTCGATGCATTTGAAGAAATAAGAATTTCCACCATACGACTACCTAACCACCGGGCCCGTTTGCCACCTCAAACGGGCCCCTTTTTTTGTCGAAATCACTCCGAACGAAAATTCATAGAAAACATCCGACCAATCGATAAACCCTTATAACTACTCATCATTTTCGACTCATCCGACTGGTTCTGCAATTGCACTAGAAAACAGAAAGAGGTGTGGTGATGTTCAAGAAGCTCTTCATCGTCGGTATCAGTTTTGGCCTCCTGACAGGCTGTGATTCGAATATGGATTCTCGAACAAATTCGGAATTCAAAAAAGATCTCACGATATCGAATCCACTCTCGACGATAGCGGGTAACCCCCTCATCACCAATCTTTTGGTTTATCAAAACGATCAGTTCATCTTCGATCTCGAAAACACTCCTCCCGCCATGAGCTTTCTGAATGAGGATCTAATTTCTCTCGATGCCGTTTTTGAAAACAAAGATCAGATTTTAAGCGTGCGATACTTTATCGACGGACGAAACACCGCCACGCAGAATATCCGCCGCAAAGAAGTTCCCTCCACATTTAGCTCTTTGGTGCTTTCAAGCTTTGGTTCGTATCGATTCGTGGTTGTTGCAACTACCGAAGGTCAAGAGCTCGAGAGATCTACATCTTGGATTCAAAACAACTCTTATACCTTATCAGAGCAGTCGCCGATTGAAGTGCTCCCAGAGAATGACTCATTGTTAGGGGAAGAACAATGAGTCCCACTTCACCTCTTCAAGTTACCGAGACGGAAGCTCGACCAAATATTTTTGAGTTCTTGGACTATAAAGATTTTCTGGTCAAAATGTTCAATTATTTCAAAAAAACAAGCCGCGGATTTTCGCATCGAAATTTTGCAAGACTCGCTGGCTTTCATAGCTCTGGCGTTTTGACAAATGTCATCCAGGGACGAAAAGCTTTGTCGGCACAAGGTGCGCGAAAGGTCGCAAAAGGATTTAGATTAAATTCCAATGAAGCAGATTATCTCGTTGATCTTGTTCACTGGGCCAATGAGAAAGACGCGAATCGGCGCCCAGCGCTTTTGAATCGTGTTTTGTCGAGCCGCGCTTTTCATTTGCAAAAACCGCTGTCGATTGACCAACTCCAGTATTTTTCTGACCTTCGAATGCCCATCGTTCGCGAACTCATTCTCGCGGGAATGAACACCCGAGCCGATATCCTCTGCCACTCTCGTCTTCAAATGACCGAAGAGGAACTTGAAATCATCATCGGCAAACTCAAAACATTGGGGCTCATTCAAGAAAAGGACGGAGTTTTAAGAGTCCTCGAACGACAAGCCCATACGGATTCCGAATGCCCAAGTGAAATTCTAAAAGAATACCATCGACAGATGATTGCGAAGGGAATCGATGCGATCGATGAGATCGAGTCCAGTCTTCGAGAAGTTCAAGCTCTCACACTTTCGATGAGCCCTCAGGATGTTCCTTTACTCAAGAAGTCTCTGCACCGATTTCTTCACGATGTCGCCACGAGATTCGAAAGAACCGAGAAATCAGAGCGAGTCGTTTATCAGTTGAATCTTCAAGCTTTTCCGTTTTCGAAGTAATTGAGCTTCAGAAAGCGTTTGGAAAACGAATTCTACTTCTTCGCTCTTTTCGTCCAAATCAAAACATTTTGAAATATGCCATAAGCGGTCCATGAAAATTGCATTCATTCCCTTATTTGTCGTTTTCTTCATGGCGGCTAAACCGGCAACAAAGCCGTCAACCAAACCAGCTGAACCCTGCAAAACAGAACTTGGCAAAACAGAACTTGCTGAGGCTTCGCGCGCAGTTACCAAAAAAGTCAAAACCCCCTCACAAAGAGATGTAGCAGTGGCTCTCACTTCTATCGTTCACTTGGCGAACTTAGAATTCTTATCAGCCCCGAAGAATGAGTACGCTCCGTTCGATGATTCTGTTTTAAGAAGCGTGAAGCCTTCGCATTGGATGAAGACAAAAAAGGACGGTCACACAACCCACACCTTCATTCTCATGTCGAGCAACTTCGGCACTTCCTTTCTCATGAATCCGAGGATTAAAGCGAGCGTTCAATTCTCACCTCGATCCGCGGCCAAATCTAAAAAGTCTTCGGAATCCGATCTTCCAGTGGCGGTCACCGTTAAGCCCGGGACCCTTCTCCCCAAGTATAAATGGGATGCCAACGATCGCATCACGGCTGGTAGATTCGTCGCCGAGCAAATCATGAAGGCACTCAAAACCGATAGAACCGATCCGCTCTCACGAGCCACATCCGTTGGCGCAGTTCCGAACATCGACAACATTCCGAAGGGGCATCGAGCTTTTTCATTCGAACTACGAGAGGGCTCGCGGCCACTGGGAAAAATGCAGCTCATCTATGCGATTCTCGAAAACGGTTCACCGAGACTTCGCGACATCCTGCTCACTCGCTACGAGCCAACGACTCCACGCGAAAGCGCCGGTCGGCCCGTTCGTACCGAAGATGAAATTCTCACGGCTGGACTCTTCTTACTCAATGAAACGGCCATCGAAGGACCAAAGTACCGTCGTGCAGATTATACAAAACTCGTTAATTATGATGCCGTCACGAATCTCACTCGGCTCGATCGTGCGATCGACAGAGAGATTCACATTCTGGATCGAAAGTTGTTCCGACAAGCCAAAGATCTGAAAGTTGAATCTATGGTTGTTTACCCTCATTGGGAAGAAACTCCGACTTTCAATGCAAATGCTATGATCACAAGCACCCCGAAGACCACTCGGATCGAAATGTCCTACCCACGTATCAAACCAAACCAACGCATGAATGTTTCACCCGAAAAACTCGAAAGTATTTTTTGGCATATGGCTCAACACGCAAAAGGCACCCTTAACGGCGGCTTCGGCGAGCGATTGGGATCGGTCACTTTGGTGGAACCATCGAGAGACACTGACCAGAGAACCTTTCGACGATTTCCAATCTACGATCCCTACGATTCCAGAATCAAATTGGCTGAAATCCGATTGGATCTAAATTACGATCCTCAAACCTTCGAGCTTCTTTATCCACCGGTGAAAGCGATTACGGTGACGGTGAATCATTAAACGCCTATGACCCTTTGCAAACAGCAAGAAGCGCGAGGAGTCTTTTCACCGAAGGGGCTTGTAAATGATGCGAGCTCAGTCCTTCAGCAGAAAAGGACGATGAGGCTGCTGCCACCATGGAGAAATTATGAGCAAGTCGGGCAGCGTTGCCGACAGAGTCCGACATGAGCAATACCAATAGAACAAGGTCGGAATAATCAGAGATCACGAGTTGATTTTCGGGTGATAATTCTGAGGTGGCGAAAAGGGCAAGAGCAATGGCGGGGTCGTCATTCGTGTAGCTTACACCCGAAAGAGTTTCGAGGGTTAACTCCACCCAATCGATACGCGAGAGATGGGTGTGATGAGCTCGATGTTCTTGCAAGCGCTTCACTAATTGAGAATAGCGAACTTCTTTGCTCTCCTTACGAATTCGAGAAGCAAAGCCTCTGAGATCCACTCTCAGAAATCCCGCATGATCGAGAAGTGAAATCCCTTGCTGAATGACGATCGGAGGGGGGTTGTAAACGACCGAATCCCGACTCTCTTCGGAGCACCCGACCAACAGGAAGGTAAGACTGCTGCCCAGAACCGCTTGAATTTTTCTTCTTGATTTCATTTGGCACGACTACGTCGCGATCCTCCTCAAGTCAAAAGACCGAGGATGGGCCATCGATGAATTCGTTTTCTGGTAGAAATTCATCCCAGAATTAAAAGAGGCGGTTCCTGATTCTTCAGAGACCGCCTCTTTATGGGATTAAGGACAATAGGTATGACGCGAAACTTATCTATCGAAACCTTAGTTATTCGCAGTCGAAGCGGGACTTACGAGAGCGGGTGCTTCTGCTTCGCCAGCTGCTGCTGCTTCACCGAAACCAGAGAGACTGTTCGAAATGAGACCTTTCTCTTGCTTAATCGCAGTCTCTAGAGTGGTTTCTGGAAGGCTCTTCAAAAACTCT
>JBILFF010000170.1:0-3437 GCA_044351695.1 Bdellovibrionota bacterium | reverse complement strand
ATTGTGGCGCCCCTTTCAGAGACCGTCTGGAACTCTTCACAGCAGCGAGGTTATACACGATTGCCTGGTGGTTTGTTTATGCACTATGGGTTTGTTCCCAAAGCCTCCATTCAAGCGGCCTCAAACGGCAGAGAGGGTGTGGCGACCGTTAACTTTGAGATTCCGCTTGCGCAAGTTTACTCTGCTCACGTGACGGCAAGAGTGTCAGGAACGAATTTTAACAACGATACCATTGGACAGGTCGGCGCTTTCAGCGGCTCACCTATCGCAAGCATGCAGATCTATGCTCAACAACCCCAAAATGGTAACTGGGATTTGCTGCTAGGACTTTATTGGCAGGTGATCGGAACAGGGGAGTGAAGTCTCTCTGCCGACGCAAGAGTTGAGTGCTGGGCGTGAGGATGTCTTGAATGATTTTTAAAGTAGTTTGGATTTTGAGCTTCTTTATTTTTGCAGATCCGCTGGCAGCTCAGCGCTGTGAGTCGATGCCCAGGGCAGACGGAGACTCAGTGATCCAAGAGGCTCTGAAGGCGCGAGTAAGATCTTTGGTCGATGAGCTGAAGGCGCCCAGCTTTGACAGGCGAAAACAAATTATTGATGAACTCAAAGCCATTGGTCCCGACTCAATTCCTCAGTTGGTCGATGCTATTAAACAAGAAAATCGAAAGCTGAGGCTCAATGCTGCTGATGCCTTGGCCCAACTTGGCGATCCAGCGATTCCGGTCTTGGTCGACTTGCTAAGAAACTCAAAAGACGATGGTGTTCGGCGTCAGGCGGCTTGGGCATTGGGCAATACGCCCCAGGCCCCGATTCGTGCGATTGAAGACCTTCGGTTTGCTGCATCGAAAGATCCAAGCAAGTGGGTTCGCTGGCGAGCGGGGATGACCTTAGGAGCGATGGGGGAGTCCGCACAAGCCGCGATACCTGATCTTATCCTTTTGGCACAAGACCCTGATCGCTTAACTCGATCGGTGAGTGTTGAAGCCCTCGTGCAGATCAACGTAGCTTCTGCCGCACAAGTCGAGCTTTTTGAAAAGCTTTTGAATGACTCTCATCTCAACGTCCGGCGAGCCGCAATTTTTGGCCTAGGAAAATTTGGGGCTTTATCTCAAGAGGTTCTGCCAAGGCTCGAACAAATAAAAACTCACGACCCAGACGATCGGCTGCGGCGCGATGCCCAGATCGCGATCCAGCAAATCACCAACAGTAGTGCAAGCGTCGCCGGCGGTCAGCGGCTGCCCAAAGAGTCTCGCTAGCTCTCAAAAAGCCCTCTCTTTTTAAGCGGTTGGTTTGTTTAAAAAAATCCCCCTTTTTTTCGATAATTTTGCTACTAACCAGCATGTGCCAGACTCGCACTCATTTCTTTCTGGGCTTCATGCTTTTATGGCTCTGCACCCAAGCTCCGCTTGAAGCCTCCCCTCTGTTTGCAAAAAATTGCCGCGGCTGGCTCTTGAAATCGCTGAATTTGCTTCAAAAGAAGTCGATTGAACCACGACGCTTTGATGCTCTTAAGCGACGCATGGTCTTTGTGGTTGCACAGCAAAATCAGGGCCCACCTGAGAGGCCCAAACAATTCATTAGACAGGTGAACGAGGCGCTAGAATTTCTTAAGCGTGCGCGGTGGACGAATGATCAACGCAAGGTTTTAGAATTTATTCTTAGCGATGATACCCTGATTGTCGGTGTAGATTTAAGCAATCAATCGAGTATGGTGTCGGCCCGACTAGATCGTCCCTTGCTTGTGATTTCGGCCAACCAACTTTACGATCTTAAGGCCTGGGTGCACGAATCGGCTCACTGGTGGATTTTGAATGAGTACCCCGAAATCACAAATCTTTTTAAAAAAAATTTAGAGGCTCTTGAAGCAGGGACTCATGGTGAGACGGTGCGAGTTCTAGACGCAGCCCTTCGGCTGTGGTTTGAGATCAAAGCCAATGATTTCATCTACTCACCTCAACAATCCGTTTTGGTGAGTGTGGGGTCTTACAAAGCTCTTAGCGGTGATGTAGCCAAAGCGCTGGGTCTTCAGATGCCAAAATCAAAGACTCAAGCGATAGCGTTTCGCAAAAGACTTCGGCAAGAAATCTTAAATCTGATCAGATGGAGCGTGGGCGTGCACTTAGATGCTCATCATTTAGAGATGTTTGATGAGAAACAAAAAAGTACTGTGCGAGAGCCAGGCTTGTAAGAGCCGCTTAAGCGCGGTACTGTCCTGCAACAGCTCGCATCACATCGGCGACCTCGCCCAGCGTGCAATGGTTTTTTAAAGCAGAAAGAATAGTCTCACATACTCGAGCCTCGGGATTTCCTGATTGGAGTTCATTCGCTTGAGTTTGAAGATCCCTTAGAGCGGATTCTACATTTTTAGATTTTCGTTTTGCCTTAAATTTTTTCAAGCGAGCCTTTTGATCTTTGACCACTCGAGGATTCAAGCTGTGAATCTGCGGAATCGATTCTTCATTCATGCTGTGACAGTTGACTCCCACAATTCGCATTTGGCCTCGATCGATTTGCAGTTGCGCTTCGTAAGCGGCCTGCTGGATTTCTCGTTGCACCCATCCAGACTCAATACAGGCGAGCATGCCGCCTCTATGATCGATTTCACTGATAATCGAGAGACTTTTTTTCTCGATCTCCTCGCACATCGACTCTAAGTAATAAGACCCTGCCAGCGGATCCGAAACCTGCGCGACTCCGGTTTCTTCAGCCAGAACTTGCTGGGTTCGAAGTGCAAGAAGAGCGCTCTCTTCAGTGGGCAAGCCCAAAGCCTCATCAAAACTGTTTGTGTGTAAACTTTGAGTGCCACCCAAAACGGCTGCGAGTGCCTGGTAAGCGACACGAAACAAATTGTTCATGGGCTGCTGAGCCGTCAGGGTACTGCCGGCCGTTTGGGAGTGGAAGCGTAAAGCTAGAAGTTGAGGGGGGCAGTCAAATCTTCGTTGCATCTCCATCGCATAAATCTTTCTTGCGGTCCGAAACTTTGCCACCTCTTCAAAAAAGTGATTGTGCACATTAAAAAAGAAAGAAAGACGTGGAACAAACTCCTCCAGCTTCAGACCTGCCTGGAGAGCCGTCTCGACATAGGTAAAAGCATTTTGAAGAGTGAATGCGATTTCTTGAGCAGCAGTGGAGCCCGCTTCGCGAATGTGGTAGCCGCTGATCGAGATGGGATTCCATTTCGGACAATTCTGATTTGCGAATCGAAAGCTGTCGGCGATGAGTTTGAGAGAGAAGGCGGGAGGGTAAATGTAGGTTCCTCGAGCAATGTATTCTTTGAGGACATCGTTTTGAATCGTTCCTCGAATCTCCGTCGGCGAGACTTTGTTTTTTTGAGCGACAGCCATGTAAAAGGCAAGCAAGCTTGTGGCTGTGGAGTTGATTGTCATAGAGGTGCTGATTTTAGAGAGGGGCAAATTCTGCAGGAGAATCTCCATGTC
>JBILFF010000169.1:0-3448 GCA_044351695.1 Bdellovibrionota bacterium | reverse complement strand
TAATAAAACTGCATTTCTTTAAGCTTCCATTTAAAAAAATCTCGTGCAGCAAGGGCATAAACCGAAAATTGTAAAGACTTCTGCGCAGCCTTCTCATCGGCCTCATCGCCATCACTTTTCGCACGTCCAGTTTTGTAATCCACGATGACCACTCCTTCAGGTTCTTGATCGGCGCGATCGATTTTTCCTGAAAGAATGTGCTCGCCGATCTCCAGCTTAAAACTTTTCTCAATAGCAAGCGCGGGCTTGAGCTTAGCCTTGTTCTTCTCAAAAAAGCCTCGTAGGGATTCCCGTGCTTTCTCGAGTAACTGATCTGGAAGATCGGGGTCTTTTTTTTGTGCGAGCTTAAAACCGGCCTCAAGATGAGCAATCAAACGATCCAAATGAGGTTCATCACCTCGCGCGAGGTCTTTGTAAAAATGCTCGAGTGCTTCATGAATCACGATTCCGTAGCTCATCTGCGACGAGGGGGGCGTTGGAATCTTGAGTTCGTTTTTGAACCGATATTTTTGAGGGCACTTTTCGTATTCGTCGAGTTGCGTAAACGAGAGATTGAGCTTTCGCAGAATCTTGCCTGCGGGCTTGGTAGGTGCTTGAATGCGAGAAAAGACTTGAATCTTTTGCTCCAAGCTCTCGATGGGAGTTTTGCCGTCGGCAAACTCCTCGCGAGTAAGGATAGTGTTTGCGGCATCTTTTAAATCTTGCGCTATGAAGAGGCTGGGTTTGGTACCTGATTTCGACACGCAAGTGAGCGTCAAGGTCTCTTTGGCTCTTGTCATCGCCACATAAAAAAGTCTTCGTTCTTCTTGCTCGTGACTTTCTTTGTCGACTGCAGATTCTTGTCTTAAACCTGGAGGAATCTGAAAGGCCGATTTTCGGAGCCCTGCCGGAAACCTCCGTCCCACTAAACTCACCACAAACACATGTTTAAACTCTAGACCTTTCGATGAGTGTACAGTCAAAAAATTCACATGACCGGGAACAGTCTGATGATCAGTTTCTCCCACTGAGGCATTCATATCGACGAGACCTTCGAGCAATCGGAACAAGTGGTGAAAACTCGTCTCTTCTTGCAAAGACTCCCACGACTGAATTTGCTCATGAAACAAGGCCAAATCCGAAGCCCACTGCGGATCCAGAGGCCGAAGTTTTTTAAGTAATTCAGTGCGCTCATAAAGCTCAAGAAGAATGCGACTCAAAGAATTTTTATGAGATAGAACAATCAGGTCTTTGAGAATTTGCTGAAAGTCTTTGAGCTTTGATTGAGTACTCTCAGAAATCTGAAGCTCATCTAAGCGCTGCAGAACTTTAAAATAGGAGCTCGCCTTGAATTGTGCTTGCTCGCAGAACTCTAAAATCTCATCAGCGGTGAGCTGAAGAAAGGGGCTATCGAGCAGGCGAAGAAATGCGGGGCTGTCAGAGGCTTGTGCAATCAAGCTGAGGGCGGCCATGATATCTTGCACGATCGGGCTTTCATAAAGACTGCGCTGGCTGCTTCGATAAAAAAGAAGCCCTTGAGATTGAAGACTTTGAGCAATCAAATCAAAGGCACGATGACCGCGAGCTAAAATAGCGATTTCCTCAGGCGGGCAGCCTTGCTGAATGAGTTCTTTAATCCGTAGGCTAATCTGAAGCGCTTCATCCCAATAGTTAGCGAACTGCCAGACGCGTACAGGCCCTTGGATTTTGCTTCGCGATTGAATCTGTTTATTGGGCCGATATCGATTTTTTCCATTCTTTGAAATCAGAAGTCCTGCGCACTCGGCGATGGCTGGGGGAAGTCGAAAGGTTTCAGTGAGCTCAACCACTAAAGCTCCCGGAAAGAACTGCTCGAAAAACTGAAAAGCCGAGTAGCTGGCGCCACGAAATCGGTAGATCGCTTGATCATCGTCACCCACCGCCGTGATATGAGTTGATTCGCGACAGAGGAGTCTGAGGAGTTTGATTTGAATCCAGCTTGTGTCTTGAAACTCATCCACTAAAAGGGCGTCGAACTCTTGCTGAATGTCTTGAGCCACCGACGGATGGTCTTCGAGCAAGCGCACAGCGACCATCAAGGCATCGCCAAAATCTAAGAGTCCTCGATCGAAACAATGGCTTTGAAAGCTTTGGTAGATTTCGGCTAGTGCTATCAGCTCTGCGGAGTTTTCGTCGGCTCCACTTTGCCGATGAGCATGTGCAACGAGATGCTCGGGCCAAATACCTGAATCTTTACACTCTCCAAAAAACTGAAGAAGTGAATCCACAAGCTCTGAGCTAATCACTCCCTTGATGAGTGGGTTGGCCGGCAGTCGTCTGAGGACGGACTGCAAAATCAAAGCGGCTTGAGATTCACTCATGAGTTGAGTGCGACGACCGAGACCCATTCGAAATCCAAAGCGCTGAACTAAATCAATACAGACTGAGTGAATGGTTTGAACTTGTGTGCGGCCAAAAAGCTCGGGAGCTTGATGCAGCAGACGCTCCTCAATTTCTCCGACCGCGCGCCTCGAAAACGTCATGGTTAAAATGCGATGAGGACTGACGCCTGAGGCCACTAAATGCAAAATCTTCGCAATCATGACACGGGTTTTGCCCGTGCCTGGTCCTGCCAAAATGAGCACGGGTTCGTGAATGGCGCTTACAGCCCGTTTCTGAATCTCTGAAAGCTCAAGCATTTTCAGCCTTTGGCCCTTTCTCTTAGACCTGATTGACAAAGCCTCGTTGACGTTTAGGTTTTTACTATGATGTCCCAAAAAGAAGATCCGGCGCAAGAAGCAGCCGCTGCAGAAAATGTAGAAACTTCATCACCCGATGTAGATTCCCTCAAAACGGAGCTCGAAGCTCTGCGGGCCAGTCTGGCTATCAAAGATGCGACCATTGAAGGCTTAAGAAAGAAGATTTCTGAATACGAATCGAAGATTTCGGAGATTCGCGAATTTGTAAAAAAGATGGAGCAAGAGACGGTTGCGATTCGAGATCGTGCTAAGCGAGATCTCGAAAAGAATGCGCAAGCGAAGTCTGCAGATTTTTTGAGAGGTTTTTTGCCTCTCATCGATAATTTAGACCGCAGTCTTGAAGCGGCTAAAGAGGACCAAGGAGCGCTAGCTCAGGGAATTCGGCTTATTCGTCGAGAGCTCGAGGATATCACCAAGGCAGCGGGCCTCAGAAAGATTGCTACCATGGGGGAGGCTTTTGATCCGAACATTCATGAAGCGCTGGGAAGTGAAGCGACAAGTGACGATCACGATGGTCGCGTCACGCGTGAGCTGAGGTCAGGGTACATCATGGGTGAGTTGGTGGTTCGAGTGGCGCAAGTCATGGTTGGGCGCAAAGCTTGAGTGAAGAGATCCTGAAGAATAATCTTTTAGTTCTCAATCAGCTCGCGCGCGCACTCGTCGGCGATCGTTTTAAGCGAATGGCTAAAGATGAAATGCTCTCGCGCTTTATGTCGCTGCAGGTAGACCCC
>JBILFF010000062.1:0-12243 GCA_044351695.1 Bdellovibrionota bacterium | reverse complement strand
TTTTCTTTCTTGGGTGCAAACGAGTCAAAGGCACTTGACTCCTCTGGCACCACTAGTTTGGTGTTACTATTCCTCTCAAGTCCCATCTTCTCCGTCAGAAATAAATCCTCTAAAGAAGATTTGAGATGAGAGCCGTCGCTTTTTCTCGGAATCGCCCTAAGCTCTGAAGAGGACACAGACTTTAGATCCAATTTCTTGGGGTCTAAATTCACCGCTGCCCGCATCGAATGATCAGGGACTTGTAGGTCTTCCCCATTCATTTGCGCTAGAAGCAATCCATCCTCAGCTTGTTCGATTTGATTCCCCGACTCTAATGTAGATACAAGCCTTCTCTCAGCTGTAGATACAAGCTTGCTCTCAGCACCCAGCTTCGCGGCATCCAATGGGTTTGAAGCGATTTCACTTCTCATCATGGCCTGCATCGATGGGGGCACCTTGCGCTCTGTATCAATCATTATCTTCGTGGGTAGCAGTGTTTGAGGAATACCTTCGGCTGTGGGCGCTAGCTTTTTCAGCTCATCGCCACAGTCATCCAGCTCCTCCTGGGTCACACCGATCAATATTGGAAGGTCCTTGGTCTCATGGCCAAGCCCATCTGGCGATAGCATTGGCCCCCCTGAGATCGGCAACTGCGAAAGAGAAGGATTCTCTTCTTCAGGCGCCTCGCCCATCTTTTGGGGTCTTTTTTGAGACAAAGAGCTTGCAGCAGAACTTGCCCGTTCTACTGGTTCCTTCTTCACGCCGCTCGTCGGCGGCGCAGAATTTTCTGCGCCTTCCAACTGGGTCGAGAAGTCAGCCTCTTTTTGATCGGCAGGGATCCCTTTTCGGTCCATCCCTACTGCTTGAGGAAGCGACATTTGGCGATCAACAATCAATTGATTGATATCCATTTTGTCTCCTCACTGGTTAATGATCTCTGCACCACCATGGTGCAGAGAAACTTTCGTGTTCATATTCTTATTGGGCCTCCTGCGCTTTACTACCCGCTTGTAATCTCAAGCGAGGAAAGCTTGAGGTAATTTTTGCTGCTCGCTGGGGCGGAACGAGCGCCAAAACGGCGCCTGCTTTTTTAGTGTCCATACGATCAAAAATCTTGATCGCTAGTTCATCTTCAATTTTGGCAAAAAGCGGGGCGGCCTGCTCCGCATCCATGGCCTCATAAAATCGAGCAAGCTTCTTTAGTTTTGTCTCTTCTTTTTCATCGCGAGCGTTCATAAAATCGGCAATCTCATTTCTTGCTGCATCCATTTTTGCTAGTTGCTCCGATACCTGCTTCTTTAGATTTTCGACGTATGATTTTTGAGTCTCAATATCTTGGTCAAGCTGCTGGCTTTTAGCTTCAAGAACCTTTCGAAGCGCTCGAACCTCTTCTTTCGTATAAAATTCTTTCTCCGGAAATTCTCGAGCCGATGGCGTTGCTGCAGGCTTGGAATCTCCTGCGCTCGCTGCTGCAGAATCTATCGCCTTCGCGGATCCCGCTGCAGTCGCCGGAGACTCTTGAGCTTCAAGACTACCGAGTCCCAGGATCCCAACCCCACAAATTAGAGCTGATTTCATCCAACTCACGAGTCTCTGTTTGACGAGATTGCTGTACATAGTTCTCTCTCTCCCTTTCATGCAACTTTTCCATGGCTTGAAGCTTCTTTTTGCGCTCCACAACTTTTCGCCGTTCTCGCTCGACCGCTTGAAGGGCAAGCATAAGCTCTTTGCGCTTGGCATCGATTTGAGATCGAATCGTCTCCCTAAATTCCGCCGAGATCATTTGCATATCTTTCTCAAGATGGTTGAAATCTCCCATCTTCGTGCGAAGTCGATCGATCTCCAATCGAATACGCTCGTTTAAACTTCGTATTTCTTGCTCAATTTCTTGGACCCTCTTTTGAGCCAAAGCCATCTCAC
This sequence comes from Bdellovibrionota bacterium, assembly GCA_044351695.1. Taxonomy (GTDB): domain Bacteria; phylum Bdellovibrionota; class UBA2394; order UBA2394; family UBA2394; genus JBILFF01. The sequence goes on along the minus strand of JBILFF010000062.1, from coordinate 10,344 downwards.
GAATTTGACGATCAAGCTCTATCTCTCGAACTCGCTCAACGGCCTTGAATCTAAAATCAAATTTTTTCAAGGTTTAGCTCCCAGAATTTTTTGAAGTTGATTCCAAGAGTCTGCAAATTTTACGGATTCAGTGGCAGACTGTTGTAAAAATTGACGGACAGGCTCTATGAGTTGAATGGCTTCATCGATACCTCGATTACTCCCTTTGACATAGGCTCCAATGTTGATCAGATCCTCTGCTTCACTATAAGCCGCAAGCACGCTCTTGAGTCGTCCTGCCCATTTGATCTGTTCAGGCTTCACTAACTGCGGCATGACACGACTGGTGGAGTTCAAAACATCGATCGCCGGAAAGTGATTTCGCGCTGCAAGCTTACGAGAGAGAACCAAATGACCATCGACAATCGATCGGACGGCATCTCCAATGGGATCATTGATATCATCTCCATCGACTAAAACAGTATAGATACCCGTGATTGAGCCACCCGAAACCAGCGATCCCGCGCGCTCAAAAAGTTGGGGTAAGAGCGTAAATACCGACGGAGGATAGCCTTTGGTCGTCGGTGGCTCACCCGCTGCTAAACCCACCTCTCTCTGAGCCATCGCAAAGCGCGTCACAGAATCCATCATCAAAAGCACGTCTGCGCCGAGTGATCGAAAATACTCAGCGATCGTCGTCGCCACATAGGCCGCTCTCATACGAATGAGGGGAGGCATATCGCTGGTCGCGCAGACGACAACACTTCGAGCCATTCCTTCCTCACCCAAAATCTCCTCGATGAACTCCCTCACTTCACGACCGCGCTCGCCGACCATTGCAAAAACATTCACATCCGCAGTCGTATTTTTGGCCATCATCCCAAGGAGTACACTCTTCCCCACGCCCGAGCCCGCCATGATGGCAAAGCGCTGACCCTTTCCAACGGTAGTCAGACAGTTCACTGCACGAACACCCAGATCTAGAGGCTCCGTGATGCGTTCACGTCGCAAAGGATTAATCGGTCGACTATAAAGTTGAAAGGCTGCTTCTGTTTCGATTTCGCCCTTACCGTCGATGGGATTACCGAGTGCATCGATGACTCGTCCCAAAAGCGCAGGGCCACAAGAAAACTGAGGCTGCTTCGTTTTGATGCGAATCCGGCTTCCCATGCCTACACCCTTCGCATCTGCGAGGGGCATCAGAATCGCTTGTTCACCCTGAAAACCGACCACCTCTGCAGCGCAGGTTCCTGAAGCGGAGCTGATTTCGCAAATCATGCCACGCACCGCGCCAGGGCAATAACCCTCAATCACCAGCCCCAGCGATCTTGTGACAAAACCGGTTGCAGGAAAAATCGATGAGCGATCGATCGTCTCATGAAATCTTTGGAGTTGAAGCCGAGACATTAAATCTTATCTCCCTCATCTCCGGTTTCTTTGACCTCTTGAGTCTGCTCTCGAAGTTTTGAGAGCAGCTCACCCACCATGGCCTCAACAGATACATCGATTTGCCGAGTTGCTGTTTCAACAAGCGCACCGCCAATTTTTACCTGAGGATCACTTCTCACCTCAATCTCAGCACGCCCCGCAAACTTCTGATCGAGCTCCGGCTTTGCGCGCAGAAACATCTGCAGATCCTGAGGATTCAATATAATTTTTACAAATTTTTCTCGCTCGAGAACACTCACAGCTCTTGCAATGATGTCGTGTATCAACTCAGGCTTAACCGAGAGCTCGTGACCCACAACTTTTTCGCATATTTTTTGAATCAGCCCCAGGATCTCCTGTTCAGATTCTTTAAAGAGCTCTCGTCGAAATGCAGAGAGTTCATCCAAAACTGTTTCGAGATTAGCCAAAGCAGTTTGCAGAGGTACTCTCATTTTTTGTTCTACCTCCTGAGAGGTGATTTGCTTCGCTTTTTGCGCCGCCTCGCGCGCCTGCTGCTCCGCCTCCTGAATCGACACAGAGTCGCTCGATCGTACCGCTCTAAACTGCGCGCGTGTAAATTCTTTCGACTGCCGAGCGATAGGCTGTACTGCCTGAACAGTCTTCACGTCCGGAGACTCCCCTGAAACAATTCTAGACAACGGCTTCTTCTCCCTCGCCCGCAATAACGACCTTGCCTTCTGTGATCAAGCGATCAACGACCTTCAAAATATTACCCTGGGCACGATCCACATCTGATACTTTGACGGGCCCCATGACCTCTAGATCCTCCTTCAGGATCTTGGCAGCGCGTTCAGACATGTTTGTAAACACCCTCTGCTTGAGATCCTCAGAAGCCACCTTAAGAGCGAGGGCTAATTCGCCACTATCGATACTCTTGAGAATTTCTTGGATGCCTCGATCATCGACGTTAATCAGATCTTCGAAAACAAACATATTTTGTTTGATCTCTTCGGCGAGCTCTGCATTTTCAGCGGCAATCGACTCAAGAATGGTCCCCGTCGTTCGTTTATCTAATCGGTTGAGTGCATCTGCCACATACTCCACACCACCCATTTTATGCTTGGTCGCTGAACCAAGACCTTTCAGCGCCTCTTTTACAGCGTCCTCAATATCCGCAAGGGCCTCTGGCGTAATCTCCTCTAAGAATGCCATGCGCACAATCACATCGGATTGAATTTCTGCGGGCAACAAGCGAAGAACTTGTCCCACCTTTTCTGTTCCTAGGTGACAAAGCAAAACGGCAATCGTCTGCGGATGCTCATTGGCCATAAAGTTGGCCAGAGTACGCGGATCGTAGGTACCAAGATTCTTTAAGGTATTATCCTTAAAGCTTGTCATACTTTCGATAATCTCTTTTGCCCTCTTCTCATCGAGTGTCTCTGCGAGAAGTGCCTTAATTTCTTCGCTCGACGCGCTCATCGTACCACCACTGGCCACATTACGAGCAAACTCGTTCAAGATATTTGCAGTGGTGTCTTGATGCAGCACGCCCAGCTCAAACATCGAATCGGTGACTTTCTTAATTTCAAAGTCCTCTAGCCTAGCAAAGATAAGCTTGGAGACGCCCTTATCCACTGCTAAGAGAAGAGCCGCGACCTTTTGAGCTCCACGAAGCCTTACTTTTGTGATGGCCGCTTTGGATGCGCTTCCTTCTTGAACTGCTTCTTCTGCCATAAACTCTTAATCCTCATTCAGCCAAGCTCGGACCACTTGGACTGCCTCATCTGTTCCGCCTTGAATCAACTTTTCGACCTGCATTTTTGCTGCCTGCAGACGAAGTTTTTCATCTGAAGTAATGGTCTGCTCGGCGAGTGCTGCTTGAGCCTGCGCCAGCTTCTCCTCTGCCTGTTTTGCAAGACTTAGGTCTGGATTCTTCGCAGCCAGTAACTCTGCCTTTGCCTGAACATCAGGAGAATCTCGCTGAACGATTTGTATCGCACCCCCGGATGGCAAAGACGAAGCGATCGCGCCCGCTCGCTCTCCAATAATGTTAGCGTAAGCGACTTCCATAGGCGGTGCGTAGGAATTCACAAGTCTCACTAATAAGAAGAAGATGATGCCCGCAATCAAAATGATTCCAATGACAGTCGCATTGTCCATGAGGAAGAGGGTCCAACGTGACGAATTGGTGGCCTCTATAAAAGCTTCTTGTGCAACATCACGATCCTCGAGAGATTTGAACTGAATATTCTCTACACGCACCTCATCTCCTCGAGCCGAATTAAATCCAATGGCTTTTTGAACGAGCTCTGAGAGCTTTGCAATCTCTTCAGCACTTCGAGGCGCGTAGGTACTGGTTCCGTCTTCTGCTTTGGTGTAATTGCCGTCGACAACGACAGCGACACTAATTTTCTTGATCTCACCAACAGGCTCGACGATTCTTTGAACTGTCTTGGATACTGCAAAAGTGTTTGTGGTCTCTGATCGATTAGAATTCTCTGAGCGCTGCGAACTTCCTGACGCCGCACCCCCAGGTAAATTCGAGGCTGCACCGGGCGCCCCCCCGCCAGCTCCTGATGATCCGCTGGATTTTTCGGTCACTGCTGATTCAGAGATTGCCACTCTGCCCTCGGGATCAAACTGCTCCACTGTTTTCTCAATCTGAGAAAAATCCATATCTGCCGAAACACTTACTGAAAATCTTCCGGGTCCAACCACCTTCTCAAGAATGTCGCTGATACGACTCGACATTTGCTTTTCAGCGGCGCCTTGCAATTCCATCTGTCTTCCGGAGGCACTCACCCCCTCTTCGCCCGAGGCCCTAAAGAGCATATTGCCGTTTTGATCGATCACATTAATATTTTCTTGCGTCAAACCCTCGACCGAAGTGATGACCAGATGAACGATGCCTGCGATTTGAGAATCAGAGAGACGGCGACCTTTGTGTAAGGTCAAGGCCACAGATGAGGTGGGATTTTTTTGATCTTTAGCAAAGAGTGTTTTTTCAGGCATCACAATGTGGACGCGGGCAGAGCTCACTCCATCGATGGCCGAGATGGTTCGGGCAAGCTCACCTTGAATCGCCCGAAGATAATTCACTCGCTTTTCAAAATCAGTAGCGCCAAAGTTTTTCTCGTCAAAAATTTCGAAGCCAGTGCCCCCGCCACGCGGTAATCCCTCGGAAGCCAGCAAGTTTCTTAACTCAAGCACGCGATTACCGGGAACCAAAACAGAATCCCCCCGGATCTCAGGCTGCACGTTCATGGCCTGAAGACGCTCGGCAATGGAGTTCATGTCGGTCATGCTTAGATTGGTATAAAGGTATTGATATCCTGCGGTGCGCACCTGACTCTGCAAGAGAATCCCTGCCGTCACGACACCCACCAAAACCAAGAAAAGAGAGACCTTGGCTCCCCCAGGAAGCCCCTTAAACCAGGTCACAAAATTGACAAGAAAATCCAAAACTCATTCCTCCTTGATTAGACAGGCATCCTCATTATTTCTTGATAGGCCTCAAGAACTCGATTCCGCACCGTAACCGCAAGTCGCAAAGACGTATCAGCCATCTCCATCGCAAGAACAGCCTCGTGTAGGTTTTTGCTTTTCCCCGTCGAAAAATCTTGAATCGCTTGGTCCGCTGCTTTTTGCGACGCATCTACTTCTTTGATCTTCTCTGTCAGAAGATCTCCAAAACCATCGGCTTTATCGCTCGACTTGGGCTGAATCACCTTCTCAAGCTCTGGAGAGAGCTTCACGAAGGGGTTCATGGCTGGTCCCGTTATCTTCATTATCCATCCCTCCCAATTGAAAGAGCTGCACTAATCATCTCTCGCGCTGTTCGAATGGCTGTCACGTTTGCTTCGTACGAAGAAGACGTCTGCATGATGTCGGTGAGCTCCGTTACAGGATTCACATTAGGCATCGTGACATAACCCTCTTGATCGGCATCGGCATGACCTGGATCATAAACCCGCAAACCTGGTTTTGTATCTTCAGTGACCTCGCTCACTTTTACTCCCGAGAGATTGCGAGAGGCTTTATCGAGCGCTTTGTCGAAATCCCCAGCGCTCACTTCTTGAAAAATCGGATCCTTTCTTCGATAGGGACCGCTGCCGTCTGCACTTCGAGTCGAGTTGGCGTTAGCCAAATTAGACGACAGAACATTCAATCGCAGGCGCTGAGCCGCTAGACCTGAGGCAGATATTTTTATCGCTGTCATTAAGTCCATGCTTTAAACTCCTAACCTATCGCTCTCTTCACCATTCCTAATTTTTTCTTAAGAAATTCAGCACTCGCTTGATAGATGGTGGCATTCTCGGTGAGATTCGCCATTTGTCGATCCATACTGACCGAGTTGCCATCGAGGCGGGGCACGCCATCATCCACATCCTCCACCTTCACATCGACACGAGCTAAGCTGTCTGTCTGTCTTTGCACTACAGCTCGCTGAAGATTCTCCTCAAAGCTCACGGCTTTTGGTCTGTAACCCGGTGTGTCGGCGTTAGCGATGTTGCCCGATATGGCGGCATGCTTCTTCAAGCGAAGACTCATCGCTTGAGACAAGACGTGCACACTAAAATCAAACTTCATGACACACTCCTCCAATCTTCATCGTTGCAATTTCTTAACCAGGCTTTGATGCGACGCTCTCACCCCGTAAAGCGTGCTTGTCTAGGCCCATCGGATCAATCTTGCCGAGTCGGGCTTGCCGAGCTTCCTCTACCCAATCTCCAGACTCTCGATACTGCTTTAACTTATGCCTTAGAGTTCTGAGACTCATTCCCAAGGCTTTTGCGGTATGCGTGCGATTGCCCTGATGAGCTTCGAGAGCTGAAAGAATAATCTCTTTCTCCATCTCACGTATCGGTTTGGAATTTGAGAACGTGACGAACTGAAGCTCAGCTTCCGACCTCACGGAAGTCGAGGGGTCTACGTGCTCGAAATCAAAGTCCTCGAACTTAATGATGCCAGTGTCTGATAAGATAGCCGCTCGCTCGATCGCTCGCTCCAGCTCTCTGATATTGCCTGGCCAGTCGCGCTGCGAAATTCGCTCCAGAACTCCTTCGTCAAAACTCAGCTCTCTCTGAAGCCGCTCACTCTCTCTTTGAGCAAATCGCTCTGCTAAGAGCATGATATCTCCTCGCCGCTGAGCCAAGGCCGGCACTTCAAAGCGAACACCGTATAGACGAAAATATAAATCCTCTCTAAACAAACCCTTTCTCACGAGCTCCGCCAGATTTCGATTGGTTGTTGCCAGAATCCGAACATCGACCTTGATGGGCTTTCTTCCCCCCAAACGATCCACTTCGCCTTCTTGAAGGACTCGAAGGAGCTTTGCTTGAAGCAGAGGATCCAACTCTCCGATCTCATCGAGCAAAAGAGTTCCACCATCCGCCAGCTCAAACTTTCCGATTTTCTTTTCTTGTGCTCCCGTGAAAGCACCCTTCTCAAATCCAAAGAGCTCACTCTCAAGCAAGCCCCCCGGAAGAGCTGCGCAATTCACTGCCACCCAAGATCGACTTCTTCGCGGAGACCAATCATGAATCTGTCTCGCCAGCAATTCTTTACCCGTTCCCGAAGGCCCCTCAATCAGAATGGGCGTTGTGCTCATGGCGACTCTCTTCGCCTTGCTCAAAATATCTTTCATTCGCAAGTCGTCGGTGGCGATCTTCAGCGAAACGGCCTCCTCGGCATTTGAGGGCAGAGACTTGACGATGATTTTCTCAAGATCTTCAAATCGAAAGGGCTTGCAAAGATAGTCCGTCGCTCCCAATTGCATGGCATTAACGGCGTGATGCACCGAACCAAATCCTGTCATCATCACGATCGGCGTCTCCGGCTTGGTCTTTCTAAGCTCGCGAATCACATCTAAACCATCCAAGCCGGGAAGTTTAAAATCGGTCAAAACGAAGCCGATATCGCGATGATTCTTCATTTGATAGATGGCTTCTTCTCCACTTTGGGCCGTCTCCACATCGTAACCGGCAAACCGAAGATTCTGTGCGAGGCCCTCACGAATATCTGCTTCATCATCAACGACTAAAATTTTGGGTGTTTGAGAAATCATGAAACCCGCCCCTCTTTCTCCAATCGAATTTCTTTCGGAAGTCGCACTCGGCACAAAGTTCCCTCATCCGGTTTAGATTCGAACTCTATCGTCCCGCCGTGCAGCGCCACAATCGATCGACAAAAGGCTACCCCTAAGCCACTGCCCTTAGTTTTGGTTGTAAAAAATGGGGTCCCGACTAACTTTAGCGTCTCTGCATTCATGCCGATACCCGAGTCGATGATTTCGATTTCAGCAGAATGCTGACATTCGTTCACAGAGACCTCGAGCCTTCCGCCCTCGGGCATTGCTTGTATGGCATTCATGACCAGATTCAAGATCACCTGCTCGATCAGCTCCCGATCGCCCTGAATCATCGGGTCACCCTCCCATTGAATGGCCTCCACCACCTCGACTCCTCCAGCCTCCAGCCAAAATCGGATCGACGAAAAAACAGAGTCTCGAACCTCTCGAAGATTGACGGTATCTAAATGAAGAGCGTAGCGATGCGCCAGTCTTTCGACTCGTCGAACAACACTTTCTAGACGATCCAAATTTTTCGAAAGACTCTTGATCGCGTCCGCTTGCGTAGCAGATTTACTCACCGCATCGATTTGCAATCGCATCGCTTGAAGCGGGTTGCGAATCTCATGGGCAAGCGTGGCAGCAAGAAGATTTAAACCGAATTCACTTTCGGTCGGAGTCTGATTTTGATTCGAATCAGTTAAAGATTCTGATGCCATACTTCACCTCCATTTGAACGCCATCGACGTAAGCCTTCGCAGCTCTGACCCAAATATTTTGTGGATCATCCGATTTTAAATCCTTGAAGGCCTTAATCGCTGCCTGGCGATCTCCTAGCGCTAAGAAGCACTCTCCAATTCGATAACGGGCATGCGAGAGGAAGGGCTCGTCCTTGATACGCTCACTCACTCGCTGATACGAGGTCAGCGCTCTCACGTAGTCGCGCATTTCAAAGTAAATATCTGCAATTCGATACTGAGCCACTTTGATCTGATGCTTGTCTCGGTCTGTCAGAGGAACCCCCCGCAGAATGACTTGCTCAGGCTTTTCATAAATACGGAGATAGGCCTCGTAGGCTTCAATAGCCTTTAAAGATAAGCCTTCGGACTCATAGAGCTCGGCGAGATAAAGCAAAACCTGCCTCAACTCAATCTTTCGATTTTCTTGCGCTCCAATACCGCGAATAGCACGCTCGTAGTGCTCCAGCGCTCGTGGGGCATTCTTGAGTGCCCGATAAAGATCGCCCCAAAGTTTATCGTAGAGGTACTGATAGGCGGTTTTGGGATAGGCAAAGTTGAAACGTCGCAAGCGCTCACTCGCCTTCTTGTGCTCACCTTGAGAAATGAGATTCTCAGCTAACCGAAGAAGCGCGATCTGTCGAAAACTAGACGACTCCTCGAGGTAGATGATTCGATTTAAAATCTCGGATGATTTTTCGATCAAATCCAATTCTCTAGCGGCATCTGACAAACGAAAGAGAACCTCCGCGTTTTTAAACACTGTCTCATCATTCTCGTGCGTGATAAAACGTGTCAGAGCAGCTAAGAAATCACCCGCCTTGTAATGATCAAGAATCTCTTTTTCGAGGAGCTCAGAACTTTTTCGATTTACCCAAGCGATCTCCGCACCTTTAGGAAATAAACTTCGATATTGCTCAAGAATGACCTGCGCTCGAGCGTAAGATTTCGAAAAGATACTAAACTGAACAAGCTTTGCCAGAGCGAGGGAGGCCACCTCGGGCTGTACCGTCAAAGTCATTTGAAAAGCCTTCTCTAAGAGTTCCCAGTTCTCTTGCTGGGCTCGAACGGATCCACTTAAAAAGTTGAGATCAGCCGTCTTGATATTGGCCCATGCTTGAGCGGTTGCAGAACTCTTAAACTCTTTGGCTACGAATTCATACATCGCTCGCGCAGGATTCATCATGTTTCGCAGCAAAAATGAGTCTCCAAAACGAATCCAAAGAAGAGGGGCTCTAGGGTCTTTAGGAAATAGATTTCCCAGCGCCTGAAAAATCTTTGCCGCTTCTGAATGGCGCCCATTTAAGTATAAAGTCTCTGCATAAAGAACTCGATCTGCAAACTTATTCTCGGCACTAGCCTCTGTTTGCATCTGCAAGTGCTGCAGGACCTGGGAGTGATAGCGATCTAAATCTTCATAAGTCTTCAGTGCGTCATTGAATTTGTTTCGCTCAAAATAAAGATATGCTCTGCGAAATGCTGCGTCGACGGCAGCGGAGCTTTTGGGAAATCGACGAATGAGTTGAGAGAATTCAGAAAGAGCAGCGTCTAAGTTCTTGCTTAAAAGATAGGCCTCGCCACTTAACAAAAGAAACTCTGCATACCAAAGGCCATTGGGAAAATCCTTCAAGGCCTTTCGAATGGTCACTTGAGATTCCTGAAAGAGACCTGACCGAACTTCACTCAAAGCCATTTGATAGAGAGCTCGCTCCACATGCGCGCTCAAAGGGTAGCGTCGGATGGCCAGCTCATAATCCTCAAGACTTAAGCTATACTGAGGCTTGTCCTTCCCTTCTTGAACTCGAAACAAGGCATCTGCCTTAAAAAAATGAAGCCACTCGCTAAAAATACTCGAGGGATACTTTTCTAGATACCGAGCAGCCTGGATGTAAGACTCTTGGGCATTACCCGCTTTCCAACTGTCTAGGATTTTCTGAATTTCAGCGAAACCTTTTTCGTCGCGCAAATCTAATGTCGATTTCTCGATATCCATGAAAAGAGAGCGAATAGAGATCGGAGGACGACCCAGAACCCGCCCCAATTGAATATCTCCAATCTCATTCAAAAGCTGGGCCCTGGACTGGATCATTCCCTGGGCATGAAGAGCGTACTGGAGCCCCAACATCCAAATCAGAAGCGCTGCAATAGGAATGAGCTTTCTCACGTAGG
>JBILFF010000061.1:0-12250 GCA_044351695.1 Bdellovibrionota bacterium | reverse complement strand
AAGTTTAGGGAGACTATCGAGTGGGTCTCGCTTGTCTTCGCCTGCTGATGATGTCGCGCGCTTTTCTCTCGCGAACAATCTCAGCACGTCTCTGCGCGCGCTCAGTGCGGGAATTCAGTCGATGAACTCCGCCCGAGGCTTGTTCTCAACAATGGAGGCCTCACTCTCACAACAAATCGATATCGTTCAAAAAATGCGAGGGCTAGCGGTCCAAGCAAACTCGGGCCTACTGAGCGAATCTCAACGAACAAACATTCAGAATGAAATGCTCACTTACCTCGATGAGTTTAATCGCATTACAAGCGAGACCGAATTCAATGGCTTAAAACCCCAACAAAATTCTGAGGACAATCTAGCAATCTTAAGCGTCTTCGGAACTGAAGCTCTAGAATTTGGGTGGGATAGCAGCACGGCCAACGACATCTTTAAACGCGAAGTCGGAAATGGAGTTTTCAACCCTACCGGAACACGATCAAACACGAGTAGTTTTAACGCAGCCTCGATGAGTAGCGGCGACATTAACGGCGATGGAATCCTTGATCTCGTTTTACCAGGCTGGAGTAACAGTACGATTTCTTATTATCTGGGGGCTGGAAATGGTTCATTTGGACCCGAGATGACTATTGCAGGTCCCTACGCGAATGCCGTCACTGTCGCCGACTTTAATGGCGACGGTCGAGACGATGTGGCGGGTGTCGATAATAATAACGGCGACCTCTACATTCATTTCGCTGGTGCCGATGGAAGATTGCAGTCCGCCACAACAGTCGCTGGCCTGAGCACTCCTTACGTGGTCGCAAACGGAGATGTAGATCAAGATGGCGACTTAGATCTTATGACCCACGACAGCATTTCCTCCTCATTAGCGCTTTATTTGAATGATGGCGAAGGACGCTTCTTCTTGGGATCCACCGTCAGCGTTTTAGGCAGTGTGCAAGACGTTAAAGTTATCGACCTCGATCAAGATGGTTTCAATGACATCGTCAGCTCAAGTGGCGATCAAATTTCGATTCATGCCTACTACGGACGCGGGGATGGATCATTTAACAGCGTCCAATGTTATACAGGTTCAGTCGGCGGCGGATATGCCTTCGACATTGCAGACGTAAACGGCGATGGTCTTCTCGATATCTTAAGGGGATCGGGAGCCAGCCTACAACTTTACCTTGGAACAGGTGCTCGAACATTCGCTACAGCCACAACAATCGCAACGACCGGCACAGTTGCTTCAGTTCATGCTAAAGATATCGACAATGATGGAACCAAGGACATCGTGATAGGGAGCTATACTGAGAGCCTCAGCTATATGCTTGGATACGGAAACGGAAGCTTCCAAGCCGAGCAAACCATCGCATCAACCGTTGGAGGAATCGTGGTCGGTGACTTTGATGGCGATGGAATTTCAGAAATCGCCTCTCGAACTTCTGGAAGTCAGATTTCGTTTTACAAACAAGGCTCGAAAGATCGTCTCTCACTCGACCTCTTCACCGACACGAGCGAAACGGGATCCCGCTACTTGATTGAGATGCTCGATCAGGCTCTCGAAAAATTAACAGAGCGACTCACTGCCGCTTCGCTAAGTTTTGGTCGAATCGATCGCGAAGTCGATCGGGCGAGCTTGCTCAAGTCTCTGCGCTCAGAGCAAATCGAATCGATCGAATCCGTCGACTACGCACTCGAAATGAGTCAACTCGTCAGAAATCAAATTCTGCAACAAGCTCAAGTGGCAGCACTCTCTCAAAGTAATCTTCAGATGCAGATGGTTCTTAATCTCTTAAACATCCGCTAGTTTTCTGTGATTTTAGAAGAAATGTAGTGCCGCGGCCCATTAGCCTGCAATGTTGCGGCCGAGCGCGATCCTTAACCCGTTTGGGGCCACTCGGCGAGACTAAAACAAGAGCCCGCGACCCGCTCGCAGATTTTAAAAAATGCGCGACAATTGTTTTCAGGAAATTTGACGTTGTCTGGGCCTAGACATTAAACCATCGGATGCTCAGGGCTCAGGCTGCGGTGGTTCAACCTCACCAACCTATTCCTGCCGACGATTGGCTGAGTTTTTACGGCGCCGATCACGTTTCGGACAACAATTCTTTTCTTTCACGCAAATCGATCCAAGCCTTCGTTGTTTTATCGACAAAAAGCGGACTCTGAATCGCTTTGAAGCGTATGACCTATTTGTTCTAACTATTTTTCAAGGCTCCTCGATAAAGCCGCGCTCCCCACATTGTCGTCACGCTTGCGCTTGTTTCAGAAACAGCGTGGTCCGCTCGCGGCATTTAGAAATCTAGAGAATTACTGAAAGAGTTCACCTGCCCGAAGAAATGTTTGTACCGACCGGTCGGTCATTTCAACTCTCTGAAGTTGTCGAAAACTGAGGCCAGAGAGGCGAGCAAACTCGCGCTGAGACAAAGACCTCGTCTCTCGAATTTGGAGCAAAAGATGTTTCGATTTACTCATTCACAAAACTTTCGAAGACTTTTATATCTTGAAGATCGCTTTCAGAGCCTCGGGCCATTTTTAATTTTCTAAATAATTTCTTATTGGGCCTAAAGAGCCGCATCGTTTTTGTTGTTTTCATGAGGACAAGCTGCTTCTGCCACCCGGGTTGCTTTTTGACAAAGTACTCGGCCGAAAAATTGATTGTCTCAGGGGGCAAGTTAAACTTCACTGCGACGGCGATTGCCTTAAGCTGGTCTTCATATGTCACATGCTTTAACGGTACGAGATCGATGTCGATCGTTTGACGCTCACTCGCACGCAAGAAATGAAGAAGCCCCCCCTTTTTTCGACCTTATCACCCGATTTTATCTCGCTGATTAAAAAGTAGCTTTGAGCTGTAGCGGTTGAAACTCCGATCTCGTCAGCAAATTTTTATGATTAATGATTTTTCCCGAGATCGAGAAAAAGGAATTGGCCTAGATTTTCTAAAATCTATTTTATCTAAGCTCGTCGCTCATCACTCAGCTGATTGTGGGCGAGGGCATTACCGAAGTTTCGGCATTTGAAGTGTTTAGAAACTCAACAGATTGTTGTTGCAAACCACAGTGTCATCTTTAATGGCCACTTTAAGAGCGCCTAGAGGCCGTTCTGGGCTGGTCTGTGACTTGCAAAGCTTGAGCGTCGTGAGTTCTGAAAATTTAACTTTGAAAGGAATGATGATGAAAGTTTTAAAAGCTATTTTTTGGATGGGATGTCTTTCAAGCTTGGCGGCCTGCAACGATGAAGGGGATGTATTAATACCTTATGCTTCGGCCGAGGAGTGCGAAGCGGCAGCGAAAAAGATCGAGGCCCAGAGAGAGGTACTCTCGGAGGAAATCGGGTACGATTTTTCAACCAAGACCGAATACGAGTATTCAAGCGGCACCGTGCACGCACAGCTTTTTTTGAACCAAAACATTGAGGTTTCGATTCCAAAGCCAATTCAAGTTCAGTTCGCGAAAATTCGCGATCACCAAGAGCAGATCGATAAACATCGAGCGGACTGCGAATTGGAGATGAGTGAAGAAGCTTTAACCTCTCTTGCGCTCGAGTCTAAATTGATTGATCAAAAAATTACAGAGATCGAGGAGTCGGCTTCAAATCTATCGATCGAACAAATGAAAGCTTCTTTGAAAGAATTTGAAGCGACCGCTTATTCTTACGTCGTTGCGTTAGATGAGGTTATGCCTAATCGTCACGCCATCGATAACCCCCAATTGGTTAAGGCTTTAAAGATTATCTACCTCCTTACTGGGTACCTCGTAGAGGTGCGTCCAGAGCTGGCCAAGGAGCTTCGATTGGTGGAAGTAGAGGAGCGGGCCGTAGAGGTATTGAACGCGATTTATTTTCAGTTCGAAAGCCCTACCATTGATTCTGAAGAGGGCGACCTGTCCTTGTGAAATGGGTGCAGGCTTGCTCTCGGGATGCTCTGGCCGGCGTGATGCTTAGCGAAATGCTAGCGCGACTAGCGATAAATCGGCATCACGCCGCCTGGTCGTCCAAAGTGAAGTCGATCAAGATCTTCTTGCCGAAACCGGCCTATTCTTTTGAGAAGCTCTACAATGGACCGTGGATTTAAACCGGGGTCCTTGCCGGCTGCAGCCCAGCAGAGTGCCGGGAGTGGAAGAACTTTTTTGTGAATATCCATCACGTCTAAAAAATCCCGCGCCTCATTTCGACCAACGAAGGCGAGTACATTGATCAGAGATTTTTCGTCTAATGTAAAACTTTCTACGACTCTTTGATCGGAGTCGTTAAAATAATCGAGACCATTGCTATAGCGAATCGAATTTGGCTCAATGTGAATCGCAGAACGACCTGCAAGGTGACTGGATTCGTTTCGATTGCCAGCCAGAAGCTTTGCAATCCTTGCTTGAAAATCTGTTAACGGCATAAACGGCTTCCTATTTCAAAGGCTTCTCGACCACCGCTCTTCCTTGTAGTTGGGATCAAAAGACCAGAAACAGCGACTGTAAAAATTTCGAAAAGCTGTTTGCGCCTCACGCACCAAAACCATCTGACGAGCGGTCTCGGAGCTCAATCGTCGCCGGCTCTTGAGTCCGCCTTTTCGACCGATTGTTGATAAGTACTTTTTTACTTCTAAATTTACCTTTACTGTTGAATTCACTGCTTTTTTATCATAAGCGGCTTGTGATAATACGTCGACCCAGTGAGTGTTGAGGGGCGGGTTCATAAGGATTTCGGGTGACCGCTTTGATTTATCTTACGTGCGCGTAAGCCTACTGTGCCCGGGCACAGTGGTTGGGTGAGACAGCCGCAGCCTCAAAAAGACTTTGATTCGTCTCTTTGAGGCTCTCGAGTGTTTTGAGATGAAACGCTTTTTGATTGTCTAAATTTCTTCGAATCAGCCATCGCCAATCTTTCGGCAAAGCTCGCGGCAGAGTAGAAGCTCGATAAACCTTTATTCCCAATGATGACACACCCTAAAACCGGAAGATCCTAGGGGTGTCCGGGATTCTTAAAATCCAAACTGATACTTTCGCTTTTATTATAAATTCCAAAGTAGTGTTTTTGAATTTAAAGAATTGGGTTTGGGGTAGAAGTAAAAGCCTCGCAAGAATTTTCACGAAAGCACCGGAAGGCAGTGATGAAGGGCCCGGTCGAATCTTGGCAAATTCGGAGTCTACTCCGAGAATGTATTGACAAATTCGGAGTCTGATCCGAAAATATCAATATGCGTCGTTATTTGGAATTGGCTCTTAAAAAGAGCCTTGGCAAAAAGATTCTTTTATTGAGTGGCCCGCGCCAGGTGGGCAAGACGACCTTGGCGAAGGGACTTTCAAAGTCGATCGCCTACTATAACTACGACATCAAAAAAGATCTCAAGGTTTTTAAAGATCTTGAATGGGACCGCTCAGCAGATCTCGTTGTCTTCGATGAACTGCATAAAATGAAAAAATGGAAGCTGTGGCTAAAAGGTCTCTTTGATGATGAACAGTTTAAGAAGCAGAAAGTGATCGTCACAGGGAGCGCTCGTCTCGATTTGCTTCGAAAAGCGGGGGATTCGCTTGCGGGTCGGCAAAGATCATTTCGACTCCATCCTCTCGATCTGAAGGAGTTGGCCGGATCGGGGAGCACGGACGATAATTATCGTCGCTTGATCAGCTTGAGTGGATTTCCAGAGCCTTATCTGGGTAATTCAGAGAAGGAGTATCGGCTTTGGCGACGCTCACATCTCGATGTAATCTTGAGGCAAGATCTGTTGAGTTTAGACCAAGTAAAAGATCTCGAATCACTTGAGCTGTTGATCGAAATGCTTGCAAGACGTGTAGGTTCAACGGTTTCTTTTAACTCTCTCGCTCAAGATTTGGATTGTGATGATAAAACTGTTAAGCGGTGGATCGGAATTTTGGAGGATCTCTACATTATATTTCGCGTGACACCTTTTTCGAAAAATATCGCGAGAGCTTTGAAGAAGGCGGCGAAGTTCTATTTTTATGACTGCGCTCGTGTTGAGGGGGATGAATCTCAGAAACTCGAGAATCTCGTAGCGCTCGGTCTTCGCAAAGAACTCGATTTTTTGGAAGACAGCGAAGGCATGCGAAGTTCATTAAACTTTATTCGAACTCGAGAAGATAAGGAGATCGATTTTGTCATTCAATCACCACACTTTAAAACACATTTGATTGAAGTAAAGCTCAGCGACGCCAGTGTTTCAACTTCATTTCGTCTGACAGAAAAGGGGTTTCCTCACGCTCGGCGGCTACAGCTCGTAAAAAATCTCGATCGCGAGTACGACTCAAAGACTGGGGCGATTCGGGTTTGTTCAGTTCTTGGATTCTTAGAAGCGATAAGTTTTCAATAGCACCCATGCGTTCGTCGAGTTTTCAATGATGAACCGGTCGATAAACTTAAGCTCGGTTTGGCTCCAACTTGAATTTTAAGCAGAAAGTCAATCGCTTTATAAAACGTTTTGGTCGAGATAATTATTGAAATAAATAAACCGCGATCGATAAGCTTTGCACTTGAGCGGCTGTTCTATGGTTTGATCTGGTCGCCTTAAACATTTAGGAGGTACTTAATGGATTCTACAGTAGAAGCGTTAAAGGCAGGCCTGCTCGATCCGAGCGATTACACAGGCTTTTCCTTTTTTATCGTAAGCATGGCCATGATGGCTGCGACTTTTTTCTTTCTCGTTGAGAGAAACAATGTCGAAGGCAAGTGGCGTCTTTCTCTTACCGTTTCGGCTATGATCACGGGCATCGCAGCGGTTCACTACTATTATATGCGCGGGGTTTGGGAGGCTGCTCAAGTTTCTCCAACCGCACTTCGTTATATTGATTGGACTCTCACCGTTCCGCTCATGTGCGTCGAGTTTTACTTGATTCTGAGCGCGGTTCAAAAAGTGAGCTCGGGCATTTTGGTCAGGCTTTTAGTGGGCTCGATCGTCATGCTCGTTTTTGGTTACTTGGGAGAGGCTGGCATCATGGACTTCTGGCTGGGCTTCTGGATTGGAATGGTGGGCTGGTTCATCGTTCTCTACGAAGTTTTCTTTGGCGAGGCCAGCAAGGTCAGCACCGCCAGTGCGAGCCAATCATTAAAGTCTGGCTTTAATCTCTTGAGACTTTTTGCTTTGGTGGGTTGGTCGATCTATCCGATTGGTTATGTTCTTAAAAACCCCGAAGCTCTCAATCTCGTTTACAACTTTGCAGATGCAGTGAACAAGATTGGTTGGGGTCTCGTTATTTATATTCTCGCCGCAAAGGATTCGAAGAAGTTTGCGTCGAACTAAAAAGAAAATCATTCCTGTGGGAAGCCTCGGCGACCCACAGGAAGATATTTGCCATTTGGCAGACTTCACTAGTCGTGTGCGTCTAAGGGCGCTTTCTTATTTTTCTCGTCTCGACTTACAAGGTGCCACAGGTCTTTTGTTCAGTGGCAAAATGTTTCGTAGCCAGTTGACTAAGCTGGTGGGAGATGGCTTGTCGGCTCATGATCGTTTGTGTGAGTCTGTGGCGGCCAGTGTAGAAATGGTTCACGAGGCGAGTTTGTGTCACGATGACATTCAGGATTCCCAAGTCTATCGGCGCGGTCGGCGAACTCTTTGGAAACAAGTGGGAGTCAATCAGGCGATTAACGTTGGAGACCTGTTGGCTGCCTTGGCCTATCGACCTCTACTTGAACTGGAAGGCTCTCATTCAAAAGTTTTGGCACATCACTTAAATCAAGTGATCGGAGAGATCATTCACGGTCAGATTTTGGAACAGCAATCTCTGGGGCGCGTTTTAAGTCGGGCATCTTACGAGCGAATTGCGATTTTGAAAACCGGCTCCTTGTTGGCTGCGGGACCCCAGATGCTCTGTCTTGCTTTGGGTCAGACGCTTATCATGCAACCCTTAACGGAAGCACTTCATCATTTAGGCTTGGCATTTCAATTCTCAAACGATGTGAACTTGGTTTCTCACGAGGGACTTTCGCTCGATATTCGAAATCGGACCTCATCGCTGCCCCTAGTTTTGTTGGCTGAGCGTGTAGAGACCTCATGCGGTGAAGACCGATGGGAGCAATTACTTAACGATGAGTCCACTCTAAAAGATCTTATTAAAAAACATTCGATTATTGCCGCCGTTTCTAAAATCATCGATGCCCATCTAAGACTTTTTAGAAACAAGATGAAGCGGGTGAATCCTCGCGTAGCGGTAAATTGTGATCTCTTGATTCACCAAAATTTTTTGTTTTCGCGAAAAGGCCTAGGATGAGCCGAGCTCTTGTGATTGGTGCTGGTCTTGGAGGGATCTCGGCGGCGCTTCGACTTCGGGCAAAGGGTTTTGAGGTCACGATTACCGACAAGTTGGATCAGCTGGGCGGAAGAGCCCGAGTCTTTAAACAAGACGGTTTTACCTTCGATGCGGGTCCAACAGTGATCACTGCCCCTTTTCTTTTAGCGGAGCTCTTTGAGCTGTTTGGGAAGCGAATCGAGAACTATCTCGAACTCAAAGACGTGTTTCCGTGGTATCGGTTTAGATTTAGCGATGGCTCAATTTTTGACTATGGGGGAAGCGTTGAGCAGACTCTCGAAGAGATCCGAAAATTAAGTCCTCCAGACGTGGAGGGCTACCGAAAGCTTCTTAAAGAAAGCGAGCGTATTTTTGAAATTGGTTTTCTAAAGTTGAGCGATCAGCCCTTTCATCAGATTGGGTCTCTGATTAAAGAGATACCTCATATGTTGAGGTTAGGTGCGCATCGTAGTGTTTACCAGCTGGTCTCAAAATATTTGCGGGATGATCGACTCAGAAGAGCGTTTAGCATTCAGCCGTTGCTTGTTGGGGGTAATCCATTCGACACGACCTGTATCTACAGTTTGATTCACTACCTTGAGCGAAAATGGGGCGTCAGTTACGTGATGGGAGGGACTGGGGCTTTGGTAGCAGCTCTGAAAAAACTGATGCACGAAGAGGGTATTGAAGTTTATCTCAATGATGAGGTCGTCAAGTTTGAGGGGGCTAAACGTCTCACTCGAGCAGTTTTTAAGAGCGGTAAAACTTTTGAGGCAGATTTGTTTGTGTGCAATGCAGATCCTGCTTTTGTTTACTCGCAACTGGTTCCACAGGGCTTCAATAAAAAATGGTCATCGCGTAGATTAAATCGACTCGATTATTCGATGGGTCTTGTGGTTCTTTACTTTGGCACTCGTCGGCAATACCCAGAAGTCAAACATCACACGATTGTGATGGGGGAGTCGTATAAAGAGCTGCTTGAGAGTATTTTTAAGAAAAAGAGGTTGAGTGAAGACGATATGTCTCTTTACCTGCACCGGCCCACAGCGACCGATTCCAGTATGGCCCCTGAAGCTTGTGATTGTTTTTATGTTTTATCTCCTGTTCCAAATCTTTTAGGAGATACCGACTGGCGTGAGAAAGCAGAGCAATACAAAGCAAGTATTTATGAGCGACTCGAAAAAGATCTGATGCCAGAGCTGCGCAAAAATATCGTGACAGAAAAAATGCTGACGCCCTTAGAATTTCAAAGAGATTACAATGCGCCCTGGGGGACAGGATTTTCAATTGCTCCTCGTTTTTCTCAATCAGCCTATTTTAGATTTCACAATAAAAGTGAAGACTTTGAGAATCTCTTTTTCGTAGGTGCAGGCACGCATCCGGGTGCTGGAATTCCAGGGGTGCTTTCTTCCAGCAAAGTTTTAGATCGATTGATTGAATCTCCTTGGGGGCAGGCATCGAGCCGTCGATCAATGCTTCTTTAAGGGTTGAAGATGAGCCATTTAGAATCTGATGTTTTTAAACAGGGTTCAAAAACGTTTTCATGGGCGGCGGCTTTGTTTCCTCAGAGAGTGTTGACTCGAGTGGAGTCTATTTATGCTTTTTTGAGATGGGCTGATGATCTAGCCGAAAAAAAAGTCGCATCAGATCGGACCAGGCTAGAGGCGCTACTTGCAGATCCAAAACAGGCTCTTGAGCAGAATGGATTTGTGAGAGTGGCAGAGCTTTTAGAAAATAATGACGTTCCACGAGACGCCTTAGAGGAGTTTATTAAATGCATGGTGTTGGATTGCCCACCTTTGCAACTTAAGAGTGAAGAGGCGCTTTTGCGTTACTGTTATGGTGCTGCGGGTACGGTTGGTTTGATTTTGACCAAAATTTTTGAGGTCCAGGATTCGAGAGCCTATGTTTTTGCCATCGATCTAGGAGTGGCCATGCAGCTCACCAATATTGTTCGAGATGTGTTTGAGGACTACGAAAATCAAAAGATCTATTTGCCCGAGTTCTGTAATCAACCTCCGCACAGCATGAGTGACGAAGAGCTTTCTCGAATCAAAAGAAAGTATATTCGCAAAGCGGAGCTATTTTATGAAAGCGCTAGGCAGGGGCTTGTTTATCTGCCCTTTCGTGTTGGTTTGGCGGTGGGCCTGGCCTCAGCACTCTACCGAAGAATTGGCCGCAAGTCTCTAGACCCCCGATTCTTGCGATCTCGAGCGGTCACCTCTCTGTTTGAAAAAGCATATCTTTCGTTCGTTTTTTTTGTGAGATTCCTAGCAATCGATGGGTGGATTGAACGTCGAGTACCTCACCATTCCGAATTACATCAACAACTTCAAGGTCTGCCTTATGTCGATAGCCGATTATGAATTTTGTTTTGTCGGGGCTGGGGTGTCGACAGCGATTCATTTGCTGACGCATCGAGATTTTTTTAAAAACAAACGCGTCCTGATTTTAGAAGCTGGGCCAGACTTCGGTTCAGAGAAAACATTTTGTTCATTTAGTGCGCATGAGATACCGACCCAAAAAGAATTGCTGTTTCGATCTTTTGAAGCCTCGGGTAAAGATTTTTACAAAAGCTACGAAGTCAATACGCCCTATCGATGTTTAGAAGCAAGACGCCTATTTTTTGAGCTTGATCAGTTCATCAAGAGCTCTCCCTTTTTTAAAATCGAGTTTGGCCAAACGGTGGATCGGCTCAGGGATTGTGGGGGTCTGTTTGAGGTGCTTGGCCGAACGGTAGAGTTTGTTTTTGACGCACGACCACCAGCGATTAGGGGGCCGATTTGGTACCAACATTTTATGGGTTGGGAGTTAGATTTTAAAAGGCCCCATCAGATAAATACGCCAATCCTTATGGAGATCGATCCCTCTTTTCAGGAGGGTCTGAAGTTTTTTTATCTCATTCCAAAGTCACAAAAAAAAATCTTGGTTGAGTTGACGTATTTTAGCGAGCAAGTTTTGGATGATTTAGAGTATGAAAGAGAGCTTGCCTCTTTTTTGAAAGCAAAGAAGTGGGCTGAATATCAAAAAGTATTTTGGGAGCGGGGTTGTATTCCCTTGGTCACGATCAATCCGCCGATCTTTTTGCCAAAGAACTATCGGGCATTGGGGATTCGCGCCGGCCATCTGAGAGCAAGCACGGGCTATTCGGTTTGGCGTAGTTTCCTTTGTTCTCGAGAGAGGGGGCCTCTTCTTGAGAATACTTTTGATTTAAGGTGGTGCGTCATTCAGTGGCTCGACAATTTGTTTCTGAAAGTCCTTCAGCTTGAACCTCGATATGCGGCAGAACTTTTTACTTTATTTTTTCGTCGGCTCGGAGGGGAGGCGATCAGTAGCTTTTTATCAGAAAGTCCTTCGTGGCGCTCTTTGTTGAGCGTGATCAAGACGATGCCCAAGCTCCGTTTTGTGGCTGCTGTATTTCGAAGTTCGAAATTTATTAACCGGCAGAAGTGGAGAAAAGATTTTTGAAAACTATCGTGCGGAAATATGGTCACGAGACACTTCTTTTAAGCTTTTTGGTCGTTGGCCTACTGTCCGATCCCTTGCCTCAGAGAGGGGAGTGGATCCTCAACTTTATATTATTGCTCATGATCGGTTTAGTTGGATTACCTCATGGTGCGGTTGATATTTTTGTTCTTTTTAGAAAATCTCGCAATGTCTTTCGTTTTGTCGGATTCAGTTTTCTTTATCTCTTCTCGGCCCTAGCGATGTGGTGTCTCTGGTATTTTGGGCCGAATCTCTTTTGGTTTGTGGCTTTTAGTTTGGCGATCGCCCACTTCTTACGGGTGGAGTGGTTGCTTCGAGGCACAGATATTTTTGTGCCAGACCTTGCGTTTGCGGCAATTTTTTTGAGCCCGCTTATTCATTCGACTTCTTTTTTAAAAATCGCAGAAGTACTTGGAGCGAGAGGTTTTGCCGATTTTCTTTTGTCGAGGTCAGGGCTGATAGGGCTTGTTTTTGTCGCTTTATCGATTTGGAGAGTTGTTTTCTTTCAGAAACGCGTTCGACATTTACTTTTAGTAGCCATCTGGATC
>JBILFF010000166.1:0-3497 GCA_044351695.1 Bdellovibrionota bacterium | reverse complement strand
TCCTGATTATTTTTTGGATCTTAAGAAAAATGCTTCGCGATCGTGAGAATCGCGACCCTTTCGGGCGTAAGCCCGCTATCTCGCCCGGGGGAGGCGCTGAGAGACTGAGCGTGGTATTCGCTAATCGTCATTTGAACAAATGACCCGCCAGGCCCAATCGGAAGTAAAATGTGTGGATTTTGGCAGTGAATAAACAGGTCATCTTCCCAGCGACGCTGCTCGCCTTTGGGGATGGATACGATGTCGTAGAAAGCAGAAATGATTCCATCAATTGTAGAGACGTCTATTGCCATACACGGTCGACCAGAGCAAAAAGTGGGGTATTCGTCCACTCGGCCTCACCAGCTCATCTTAGTTATTGATTTTATTAAAGACTGGGCCACCTTGCGACTATGGTCGAAGTCCGCTAAAGAAGCGCAAAAGTATGCTAGCTCTTCGATTATATTCTGCATTTTTGGCTTTAATATTGGTTGGTGTTTTGGCAATCGGCGTTTTGTTTATTGGTCAAATCGAGGCTTCGAGCCTCCAGGTACAACCCAGCGGCGCCGAGACCGATATTCGTGAGCTTGTTTCACGCGACCCATCGCTTTGCGGAGCCTTGTTATCGCACGTGGATAAAGTAACGCGAGTATCGCAGTCTGATTTTAGTGACCCCAAGGCACAATTCAAATCGATAGAAGTTCTGGCAAGGTTGATCAACGAGATGGCCATGTATGCTCCCCTGAGAGGCGGCGTGATTAACGGCGCTTTGACTCCCCTTCAGGAGAAGTTCATGGATTATATGGTTGAGGGCGATACGAGATTCACTCGATATGATCGCCTTCGCTCCGAAACCTTAGAGGAGTTGAGAGCCGTACTCTCGGCAAGCTACGCAAGAGAACAATTTTTCGATGAATTGTTTGCTAAGTTCGTAAGCTTCGTGAGCCCAGACTCTGAGACCAATCCGTTGATGAGGCAAAGAGACGAAATGAAAAACGTTTCTGGAGAGTGGGGCAGCTTCAAGGGCTCAGCTTCCAGAAGAAAGGGCTTTGCGCAGTTAAGCCCAGCTCAAAAGCAAATCTTTTTGGATCAAATCATGAATTTTGTTCGCCCCCTCATTTCGAGTTTAGATCAAATAGATCCAAACTCTGAGACGGGTAAAAATATTCTGCCTCTTTTTGAGTGGTTGAACTTTGTGCCCATGGTTTCACAACTTGAACCAGAGATCGGTGCGGAGGCGAAAAGTCATGGTCTCGATACTAAGGAGCTGACCGAGGTGATTGTCGCAGGGCTTTCAGTGGCGGGTTTTTTGAGTCTTTTAAAGACTGCCGTTGAATTGGACTCGGCGATCATTTTTGAAAGCCGACGACTGGTAAAAGGTCACTACTGGATTGTGACTCCGCGTTTTCAGGCCATGATTACATTTGATGTTAAAGACAAGCCGACCAAGCTTACGAAGGTTCAGTTGTTTACGGAGAGCCTCGCTACTTTTGATGGGCGATATCCACTGATTGACACTCAGCCGATGGTGATGGCTCCTGCTACTAAAAGTTATACGCCCATCTCAACTGTGGCTCGAAACGACCAAGTTCCCTCGGCTGTCGAGTCGCCAGAAGCGCCGAAGCCGACAAAAATTTCCAAGGCTGTTGTGTACTTTGAAGCGATAGATTCTGAAGTTCGATCTGTCGTCGATCAATTGAATCTTGAGTATCCTGGGAGTGAGAATTTCTTGGCTACATGGGCTTCGATTGTGCAAAGCGATCCGGAGCTCCGATTGAAATCAATGATGGATAGCTTAAGGTTCAAGACTGTCTATTTGCTAAAGAAATTCTCGGGCGAAACCGAGACGCAAGAAGACAAGCTGCTTGATATTTTAATTCGGCTGAAGAATGGGCGAGAACTTCAATCCCAAGGAAACACCCAAGGTCGAAACGACAAGAAGGAACCGGCTGCCGAACTGAATGCGCTTTTGTCTTTAGAAGACGTGAGCGTCGATTCTTTTGAAGCCGGCCGCACCTATACCTTTAGATTTATCGATGCGCCCGATGTCGGCCTTCAGAGAGTTGTGATCAGTAAAGAAGTCTTAGAGTTTATGAGAGTCAATCGATTTGGAGTTCGATGGCTTCGGTATCTCTTGCGAAGATCCAACGGCACAAGCTCGGGCATCAAGCCACTACATCAAGATAGTCTCTTGGTAAGGCAAACAGGAGCGACGCACGAAATAAAGATTGGGGGATCTAGCAATAATCATCGAATTGCAGTGGTTTTTGATTCGGTGAAGAAGGTTTATCGACTGCTCAGATCCTTCGACAAAGACTCGCCTGGTAACTAGAGATGCGCGAAATCTAAAGAATCGCAACGATAGCATAAGCGATCGTCTTCGATTTTACTTTGACTTGAACGCTGTCGCCCACCGACTTTGAAAGAATACTTTCGCCCATCGGACTGTCGAGCGAGAGAGTGGTGTAATCTTGATTCTCGTGTTTGAGCTTAATTCCGCCCTTGCGAGGTACGATAAAGAATCGCTGGAGTTCGCCGTCTTCACTTTCAAGTTCGACAACGGCAGACATCTCAACCACCGAATGCTCATCGAATGACTTCAAAGGCATCGATTCTAAGAGCGCGAGACTCTCGATGAGCTCGCTGGCTCGTCGACTCTGCCCATCAGCCAAGTAAGACTGCTCAAGACCCCGAGTGTCGTACTTGTGCTCGGCTTTTGCTTGCGCATCCGTTGCCGCCTGTCGAGCCGACGAAGATGCTTCAAGAGCAAGTTGAAGATCTTTTTTTACAGCATCAATCGCCAAATTAAGAAGTTCGCGCTTATTCACTGCGAACCCGAGTATCATGTCAAAGACGAAAGGGGCAAGGGCCTTAAAGCGATCGGGATTATTCTTTAATCACAATATCAATGCGTCGGTTGACCGCTCGACCTTCGGACGATTTGTTTGAGGCGAGTGGTTTTTCGGAGCCGAGACCAACGGCGACAACTCTTTCAGGGGGCATCAAGTTATTGGAGAGAAAATACTCTTTCACTGCTTCGGCTCGTTTTTCAGAGAGAGTCTGATTCAGAGTTGCGTCTCCTGTTGAGTCCGTATGGCCTTCCACAACGACAGTCGGTTCGCTAAAGCTGTTAATAGCGGTTTGAACCTTTTTGAGAAGATCAAACGACGGACTCGGGATCTCGCTTTTGTTTACTCCGAAGTTAATCTTTTTAAGACTAATCACCAGGCTATTGCCTTGCCGGTAGACGCGGGCTTCGTCGTCGTTAAAGAGCTCTCGTACAGTTTCGAAGGTCTTATCTTTTTGAGCCTTCTGCTTAAGCTCAGAGTAGTCCTTTGTTTTCTTTTCGAGTTCAGAGAGTTTTTCTTGAGATTCTTCCATTTCTTTCTGAGATCGTTCAGATTCTTTAGCGATATTCTTTGAAAGAGGGATAGGACCTCCAAAGGCCATATTTTTCGTGGCGGGTCAGATCTGGATGCCTGCGTTTTGAGTTTGAGTAAGGCGCAATCGACATAAGA
>JBILFF010000115.1:0-6622 GCA_044351695.1 Bdellovibrionota bacterium | reverse complement strand
AAAGGTTTTGATATTAAAACTACGAAGATTGAGGATTGTTCAGTCACTGAGGTCTTTACGGTTTCTCCGTCTGCTCCGCTAGACGAGGTCTGCGCCATGATGGCCGAAAATAAATATGGCTGCGCGCTCGTGGTCGATAATCAAAAACTCGTCGGCATTTTTACATGGATCGATGCGCTTCGTGCGATGCAAGAGATTCTCAACGCGAGGTTTCACAAGTAAAAAGACAAACTCGAGTAGGTGATGCGCTTAAGCCATCACCTGCTGAGTCGTCACCGCCTCGAGATACTCTTTTACTTTGACTAAGAATCCTACAGAAGTCGCTCCATCGATGAGGCGGTGGTCATAGCTAAAGGCCACATACATCATGGGCCGCACTTCGACCGTCCATTTACCCTCTTTTTCAATGGCCATCGGGCGATGCTCGGTTTTGTGCATGCCCAAAATTCCACTTTGTGGGGGGTTGAGGATGGGGGTCGAAAGGAGTGAGCCAAACACTCCTCCGTTGGTGATGGTGAAGCTTCCACCCTGCATGTCTGGAATGCTGAGCTTTCCGTCGCGCGCTTTTTCTGCCAGCTGTGCGATGGATTTTTCGAGCTGTGCGTAACTGAGGCCGGCAGCATCGCGAATCACAGGAACCACAAGGCCACGCTCCGTGCTCACCGCTATTCCCAGGTTCGTCGATCCTGGATCAACCACATCGCTGCCATCAATATGACAATTCACGAGGGGATAGGCCTTCAGTGCATGAAGGACCGCCGCCGAGAAAAAGCTCATAAAGCCAAGCTTCACACCGTGTTTACTTTGAAAGCTTTCTTTGAGTTGATTTCGCACGCTCATGACTTGCGACATATCGACTTCATTAAAAGTGGTGAGTGTCGCCGTACTTTGCTGAGAGTACATGAGGCGCTGCGCGATCGTTTTTCGCAAAGAACTCATTGGGGTGCGCGTTTCTTTGCTGCTGCCCAGTTGCGGCATTCCCGTATTCGCCTGAGAAATACTGAGCTCTCCATGTCGAATCATTTTTCGACGACTGGGTGAAAAGGCTTTGATCTTGTCGTCATCCACGGAGGCCGAGGGGCTTGTTGGTTTTGACTCCTCTCGGGATTCTGTCTTCGATGAGGCTTCTTTCTTCGCTGAAGCTTCGCTCTTTGCGGGAGCGGTGACTACTTTTGCAGCACTAGAATTTGATGGTCCATTCGTCGTTGTTTGCCCAGAGGCATCGGTTTCGATTTTTGCGACCGTCGATCCAATCGATACGGTTTGTCCTTCTTTGACCAGAATCTTGAGGCGTCCGCCCGAAGCCGCTGTGACTTCCATCGAAGCCTTATCGCTATCGAGCTCAAACAGAGGCTCGTCTTTTCTGACGATCTCTCCATCTTTTCTAAACCATCGACCAATAGAACCTTCAGAAACACTTTCGCCCACGGAGGGCACGACCACATCAACTACTGACATACGTCAAAATTTTAGACTGTCTTCGATCAGTTGTCTCTGTTCTCTTTCATGTTTCAAATAAGATCCTGTAGCGGGGGAGGCTGCGGGGGAGCGGCCCACGAAGCTGAGTGGAATGCCCAAATCGATAAAATTGAGCTTCATATGCATCCAGGCCCCCATATTTTTGGGTTCTTCTTGGACCCATCTCCAGTCCGACACGCCTCTGTACTGCTCAAATAACTTTCGGAGGGCCGGCTTATCGAGGGGGTAAAGCTGCTCGACTCTTACGATCGTTAAACGATCCAGAATTCTTCGCTCTTTGGCCTCTTTGATCAAATCCCAATAGACCTTACCGCTGCACAGAAGAACTCGTTCGGCTTTGGGGGAATGGTCGATCAAAAGGTGCTGAAAGCCTGAATCTGTAAAGTCGCTCTTTTTAGATACCACCTCAGGCATTCGCAGAGGGCTCTTGGGAGTCATAATGACCAGCGGCTTTCTGAACTTTCGATGAAGCTGTCGACGTAAAAGGTGACAGTGCTGAGCGGGTGTCGTGGGGTAGGCCACTTGAAGATTGTCTTGCGCGCAAAGCTGAAGAAATCTCTCGAGTCGGGCGCTTGAATGCTCGGGGCCTTGACCCTCGTAGCCATGGGGGAGCATTAGTACGAGGCCATTCATTCGGTACCACTTAGCCTCTGCCGAAGCGATAAACTGATCAATGATGATTTGTGCACCGTTGGCAAAATCACCAAACTGTGCCTCCCAGATCACGAGAGTGTGAGGTTGAGAGGAGCTGTAGCCATACTCAAAGCCCATCACGGCTGCTTCTGAAAGAGGGCTATCGTGAATCAAAATGTTTGATCCCGCAGAACGCAAGGAATCCAAAAAGAAGTGTCGATCACCCGTTTCGGTATCGCGCATGGCGGCATGTCTTTGACTAAAGGTTCCTCGCACCACGTCTTGTCCGGTAAGCCGCACCGATTTGCCTTCGAGCAACAAACTTCCAAAAGCCATGAGTTCGCCGCACGCCCAATCGAGTTCATCCTTTTCTTGAACACGCTTGAGGCGTGCTTCAATCATCTTCTGAAATTTCGAAACAGCCTTCCGATTGGATGGTATTTCGTGAATCGCTCGAATGACTTGATCAAAATGCTTTGAATCGACGGGAGCATTCACCAGAGACAAAACTTTTTCGCGATTGGCCGTTTCAAGGCCGACCCACTGCCCGCGAAACATATCGACCTCAACCTTGCGAGATCCAGACTTTACGAGCTCTTTCTTTTTGCTCAAGTCATCTTTAAAGCCGAGCGCAAATTGATCCACCGCCGCTTGCTCTACACTATGGTCGTCGGTCAGTTTTTGCGTGTAGATCTCCAGTGGGCTGCGGTGTTTTTCGATGAGTTCATACATCTTGGGCTGAGTAAATCGAGGCTCATCGCCCTCATTGTGGCCGTACTTTCGGTAACACCAAATATCGACAAACACATCGCGGTTAAACTTCATTCGGTATTCACTAGCCAAGCGAATCGCGTGCACCACATCTTCGATTTGATCTCCATTCACATGAAAGATCGGCAGCTGAAAGCTCTTCGCGAAGTCCGTGCAGTAAAGGGATGAGCGTGCATCCTCTGGCCCCGTGGTGAAGCCGATTTGATTATTGATGACGATGTGGACGGTGCCTCCAGTTTTGTAGGCTGAGAGTTGAGCGAGGTTTAAAGTCTCTGCGACCACTCCCTGTCCAATCACCGCAGCGTCTCCATGAATCAAAAACGGAACCACCGAATTTCGATCTTCTTGATGCTTGGTATCTTGCTTGGCGCGCGCCATTCCTTCGACGACAGGATTGACCCACTCCAGATGCGAGGGGTTTGCAGCGAGTGAAAGATGCATCGCCACTCCTGATTTGGTTCGAATATCTTGAGAGTAACCATTGTGATATTTGACGTCGCCTGAGACTTCAAAATGATCGGGAAGCTCCACCCCCTCAAACTCTTTAAACACCTCTTGATAGGGCTTTTCTAAAACATTCACGAGTACATTCAAACGCCCGCGATGCGCCATGCCCAGCACCACTTCTTTTGCGCCCAAATCACCGCAGACCTCTATCCCCGCTTTGAGAGCAGGGATCAGGGCCTCGCCACCCTCTAAAGAAAATCGCTTTTGACCCGTGTAGTTGGTCTGTAAAAAGTTTTCGAAAAGAGAGGCTCGGTAAACGTGACGAAGAATCTCTAACTTCTCCTCAGGAGAAAAAAGCGGCTGATTTTTGTTCTTCTCAATTTTTTCTCGAATCCACGATCGAATACCTTCGTCGCGAATATAGTGAAACTCCACACCTACATATCGGCAGTAAGTGGCTTCGAGATGCTCAACGATCGTTTTGATGTTTGAGGGTGGAAGGCCTAATTCTTTAGCGACTTGAAACTGTCGCTGAGGGTCCACCTCATGAAGACCAAAGTCTTTGAGATCGAGATGTGCCGAAATAGGAGATTTATAGAGATCTAAGGGATCAATCTTGGACTTTAAATGCCCGCGCTGTCGATAAGCTTCGATCAGCTCGTGCACACGCAGCTCGTCGACGACTTGCCATGAGTCATCGGCCATGGCGTAGCCTCCAGCGCGCATTTCTTCGCGTGCTAAATCGAGTGCATCAAAAAAAAGTTGAAGATCGGGCGAAAGAGAGTCCGGGTCTTCGTAGTATTTGCCCTCAAGGTAGTCGAGATACTCGGGCGAAAGGCTTTGTAAAAATTGGAGTCGGGGTCGTTTTAAAACTTCCTCTTCTTGAAATGCCGTGCTCATCGAATCATTCTATCCCTTCAATTTAGAGCTGAGGAGTCCTTGACGCTCGAGCTCCATCATCGAGTCGTAGCCTCCGATGCACTCCTCCCCAAAAAAAATTTGTGGGACGGTGCGAAATCCGGTTTGCGCAAAAAGAGCTTCGGCTTTAGCCGCGTCATTTTGAAGATCGATCTCTTCAAAACTCCAGCCCTTGCTGCTTAAGAAAGCCTTGGCTCGGTGACAGTAAGGGCAATAGTCCTTGGTAAAAATCTTAATGGGCTTCATGGGCTTAGCCTGCGATAAGATTCTGATCTTTGAAAAGCTTCTGCAGATCTCCGCTCTGAAGCATACTCATCACGATGTCGTGCCCGCCCACGAGCTCGCCTTTTAAATACAGTTGAGGAAATGTGGGCCAGTTTGAGTAAATTTTAAGACCCGAGCGCAATTCTTCATCTTCTAAAATGTCAAAGGTACTAAAGGGAGCCTCGAGATTTTCTAAAACCTCAACCACTCGAGCCGAAAAACCGCATTGAGGAAAACTTTTATTTCCCTTCATAAACAAAACAAGATCCGCGCTTTGGATGCAGCCTTCGAGTTTTTTTACAATCTCAGGTGGAAGCATGGGGTGATTTGTCATAACTTGTCGATCATCCTTTCAGTCTAGCTCCCCGTATCGAGTTGCAGCGCATGCAAGGGCCCGCTGAGTAGATCTTGGAGAGCTTCGTATACTTTTTGATGCTGTTTAATGAGACTCAAGCCCTGAAATTCCGACGACCGAATTTGCACACGATAGTGATCGCCGCCGCCCGTGAGGTCCACGATCTCCAAGCGGCAGTCCGGAAATCTTTGTTTGAGTCTTTGTTCGATCTGCTCGCGAAGCACGGCCCAAATCTAGCGTAAAAACGAAAGTCGCCACAACGTGCTTTTTGCTTTTCTCGAGGATCGAAATCAGAGACAGTCCGCTCACTTGGGTAAGAAGAGATGAGTTTGATTTTAAATCTTTTGTCACGCGATAAAAACTCGGCTTCGCCCTTAAAAGTCGGGGTCGAAATTGAGCGCTATGGTTTTGATCGTGCAGGTCAGCTTTTGCGCTACTCGCAGCAGATCCGCCCCGTTTTTCAGGAAATGATCCAACAAAAAGCTTGGAAGGCGGCCTACACCGTGGGTTCCGAGATTTTGGCGATTGAAAAGGAGGGGGATCAGTGGAGTTTGGAGCCTGGATCGCAGCTTGAGCTCTCGGCGCGACCCTCGCTGCATCTGCAAGACCTGGAATCTCTGCAAGAGAGGCGTGAACAAGAGCTGCTTTCGTGTGCAGCCGCTCAGGGCTGGGCATATGAGTGGTTGGCGGTTAACCCGTATGAGTCGGCTTCATCGATTCAAATCATTCCGTCCCCTCGTTATGCCATCATGACTCAGTATTTTCAGGAGCTCGGAGGCCGAGGCCTCGACATGATGAGGCTCACCTCCGGGTGTCATGTGAATTTGGATTATTGGAGCGCGAAGCATGGGATTCAGCAGATGAGGGTAGGGGCTTATCTCGCCCCCGTTTTTATCGCCTGTTTTGGAAATTCGCCCTTTTTTGAAAGAAAATCGACGGGTCGTTTTGCGGAGCGCATTGCGATTTGGCAAAAAACAGATGCGCTTCGGAGTGGGATCCCTCCCGGACTTTTTGATTCTGCTTTCAACATGTCTTCTTATGTAAACTTAGTCGAATCTACCCCCCTGATGTTCTACTTCGACGAAAACGGAGTGGCGCATCCGGCGGCGGGGCGAGCTTGGCAAGATTTGAGTTCTGCTCTGCAAGAAACGAATGCCCTAACGGCGATTCGGCAATTGTTTTATGATGTGCGTCTGAAGCCCTGTTGTGTGGAGCTTCGGTTTTTAGATCAAAATGAGCCGAGTGTTCGAATGGCCAGTTTTGCCTTGATGCTTGGCTTGCTTCAGGACGAAAAAAATCTGCAAGAGCTGGATCAAGAAGCGAGTCGCGCGACAATCGAGAACGTGCTTCGTGCCACGGATCTGGCTTCAAAAAAAGCGCTCACCGAGCATTCTTTCGTGCTTCAAGCTCAGAGTCTTTTAAAGCGAGCGGAGCTCGGGCTATGGCGTCGTGGCTTTGGAGAAGAGAAGTTTCTTGCCCCTCTTGATCAAATTTTAAAGAATCGTAAGAACCCAGCGCAGACACTGCTTGAGGAGGGTGGTTTTGAAAGATTTGAAGAAAATTCTATTCGTCGCCGATCCCGTTGAGCAGCTCAAGCCTTCTTCGGATTCGACTTTGTACCTGATGCGTGAGGCGGTGGCTTTGGGATACTCGGTGGCGTGGGTGGATTCGAGATTGATTTCGTGGGTGAGCGATCGTGTGATTGTTCGGGCGCGAGTGGTTTTGGATGCGGGATCGCGAGTTCAGCTGCCGCGT
>JBILFF010000126.1:0-5706 GCA_044351695.1 Bdellovibrionota bacterium | reverse complement strand
TGTTGGCTTTTGCGTCCCTACGAAAATCGAATCAGCTTTTTTAATCCTCCGTCTGCTCTTCTTCTAGAGCACGAAAAAATGATCGCTCTTTCTGCTGTAGCCGAGGGTGTTATTGGCAAAAACGAGACGATTGAGAGTTGTGTCACTGATGATCTCAAGGTGGCTCTAGATTTTGCAAAACGTGTGAAAGGCGAGCATCTGATTTCAAAACCGTGGCTCGGTCACGGGGGGCGCGATATCCATTTGCTGGTTCGTGAGAGTTTTCTGCAAGATCCCAAAGCTTATTGGAAGGAAGACGAATCGGTGATCTTGCAGCCCTTTCATGAGGCGATTTTTGAGCGAGGTGATCGACGCGTTTTGATTTTTAACGGTCGTGTTTTGGGAGATTTTGTTCGCTTACCACAAAAAGGGCATTTTGTTTCAAACCTCGTGCGGGGTGGGCAAGCTTTTATGCGACCGATGGAGCCCGAGGAGCTTTCGATTTGTGAGCGCCTGGGCCCATGGATGAAAAAGCGTGGAATTCTTTTTGCGGGCCTCGATTTTATAGATAGCCGGCTGAGTGAGGTGAACATCACTTGCCCCACAGGTTTTAGCGTTCTTGAAGATCTGGCTCAAGGACGGCAAGCGCGGGACACGATGACCGAGTTTTTGAATCTCAAGAGGCCGTCGTCTTTGCCGGATTGGTTGGAGTAAAAAAAAGTGAGTCTCGCTCTAGAAATTCGTGATCTCGACGTTCAGTACGAAAGCAAAAAAGGAAAGTCGCCGGCGCTTCAGAATTTAAATCTGACGGTCGAAAGAGGAGAGTTTTTTGGACTGCTCGGCCCGAACGGAGCAGGTAAGAGTTCTGCCATTCATGCGATCACTCGTTTGGTGAAAGAGAGTCGTGGAGAGGTAAAAGTTTTTGGCGAGCCTGCGGGGAGTATGGCGGCGCGACGAAAAACAGGTTTTGTACCTCAGGAGATTGTGAATCATGGTTATTTTAGAGTGGATCAAATTTTGCGTTTTTACTCGGGCATGTTTGGGCTTCGACAAAATGAGGATCGCCTCGGGTATCTCAGCGATCGGTTAGAGCTCAAAGAGCATCTTCATAAAAAAATGTCGCAACTGAGCGGCGGGATGAAACGTCGAGTGATGATTGCCAAGGCTTTGCTTCATTCTCCTGAGCTTCTGTTATTGGATGAGCCCTCGGCGGGGGTCGATGTAGAGCTTCGAAGAACTCTTTGGGATTTTTGTAGAGAATTAAATCGCTTGGGCACAACAATTGTTTTGACGACACATTATCTCGAAGAAGCGGAGGAGCTTTGTGGGCGCATCGCCATTTTAAACAAAGGAAAGCTCATCGCGCTCGACAAAACAAAAACTCTCATCGAAACACTTTCTCGTCGAAGTTTGAGATTTCGATTTTTAAATCAGAGAGAGCGGCCCACGCAGATTCCGAGCGAATACTCGTGGCTTGAGAGTCGAGATCGTGATTGGTGTGTTTCGGTGCCGCAGGCTTTGCCCTTGGGTCAGGTGATGAATCGATTGGGCATCCGACTTGAGGAGCTCGAAGATGTCCGAGTAGAGGAGGGGGCTCTGGAGGATGCGTTCTTAAGGTTGGTGGGACAGGAGAGATCCAAATGAATTTTTCAGGTTTTATTTCTCTCCTTGAAAAAGAAATCGCACGTTACATGTCAGTCTGGCAGCAAACGGTGATGAGTCCGATCATCAACTCCTTGCTTTACATTCTTGTTTTTGGACTGAGTTTAGCCACAGTGATGGGCCGCGAGTATTTTGGATTTTTGGTGACGGGTTTGGTCGCCATGTCGATGCTCAATAATGCACTTCAAAATTCGGCGAGCTCGATTATTTCGAGCAAGTTCCATAATGATCTGCAGGATCTTAAAGTGATTCCCGTCCCCAGCGTTTTGATCGCGGCAGCCTATATAGGAGCTGGAGTGGTACGGGCTTTGATGTGTGGTCTCCTCGTTTTTGGAATTGGATCTCTCACGCATTTTCTTTGGGATGGCAGTTGGATCACGATGCAAAACCCGCTTCTCTTTGTTGTTTTTGGATTGATGAGCGCGGTCTTTTTTTCTTGCGTGGGAATTTGGACGGGATTTTGGAGCGCAAGCTTTGATCAACTCTCGGTTGTGGCTAACTTTGTAGCGACTCCATTGATCTATCTAGGGGGCGTGTTCTTTTCAGTGAATCATCTCAGTCCCACTTGGCAGATCGTGGCCCAGTGGAACCCACTCTTTTATATGGTGAATGGGATCCGCTGGGGTTTTTATGATCATGGCGAAGTCTCACTGACTCGCTGTGTTCTCGTCTCCTTCGTTGCCTGCTTGATTGGAATCGCCATGGCCGCTTGGGGAGTGGCAAAGGGTAAGTACTCGAGATTTTAATGTCAGTTCAGTAAAAACTTAGAACATCAACAAAGCCCCAGCGTTGAAGGAGTGCTCTTTCACGCGCTTCTCGGCTTTTTCTTCTTTTGCTGCATTAAAGCTGTAGTCCGCTTTGAACGTGAGATTTTCGCTTAAAGCGTATTGAGGACCAAAAGTCCCGTTCATGACTTCATAGGCACCCTCTGGAACTTTTCGAATAAACTCGGCGCGAGCTGCCAGCGAGAGTTCTTCAGTCGCCGAGAAAACGACGTTCAGAAGGCCTCCCATGCCGGCATCGCTTGAGCCAACCTTCTTGACGTCGAACTCAGCCTCCACCGTGATCGGGTCAAGGGCGACCCCTGCCATTACTTGGTAGAGATTCGAAGCGCCGGCCGGCCCTTTTTGTTGATGATGAAGCATTCCTGCACTGACGTGAAACATTTCATCAGCGTATCCAGCTTGAGCGCCAAATTCAGGATATTCAGAGCTCGCTGTGGCCTCTGTTCCGTTAAACATTCTGCTTTTATTATTCGCATTCGAAACTAAAGCCTTAATGGTGATGTCGCTCATCGTGAATTCCATCATCCCGCCCAAGTGTGTGGTGGGTAAGAGATTTTCAAAAAGAATTCCGGGTGTAGTAAACTGGAGATCTTTACTGTCGTTGGCCTCAAAGCCAAAGACGGTATCAAATTGACCCACGGTGAAATCCCATTTTTCGGTAGCTGTCCAAGTCAGATAAGCCTGCGCTTTTTCTTTTGCAAACGTGAAGCTGCTGTCTTCGCCCACAGCTCCTGCAAAGGGAAAATCAAGCAATCCTTTGATCGCGCCATATTCTCCCAAGAGATAGAGGGCGCCGTCGTTCAAGACAAAGCCTGGGTCAATCGCTTTTTTGCGATACTGATACTGCGCATCCAAAAAGCCCGAGATTTTAGGGGCTGCGTTTTCTGCAAAAAGCGCTGGGCTTAAAGTGATGGCCGCAGCAGCCAAAAAAGCGTTCATCGTTTTTAAGGCATCACACATTTTTTGTTTCATAGTCATCCTTTCAGATCACAAAACATAAAAGTGTAATCTTGCTCTTGGCCAGCAAAATCCTTGTCTTCGTTAATCCCGAATGAAAGATTAGGGCGATTGTCTTCGCGTTCCCTTTCATGGCTCGTTCGATTCATGGGTCTCGCTGTTGTTGCAGGACTTCTTTGGGTTTACCTGCGCCGGATAGAATGGGATCAGCTTCTTGCCGCCAGTAAATCAATTCGATTCGAGCCGCTGTTTTGGTCTTTGGGCCTTCTGCCGCTGCTTTGGATTTTTCGTAGCTTATGTCTTTGGGTTCTTCTTCGTCATCTGAAGGGCATTGGTTTCTGGCGGAGTTTTCGGGTGAATTGTATGGGTGCGGCGATCGACCAAGTTTTGCCGGCGCGGTCAGGATATCTTTTTAGATGGGCAGCTTTCACGCTTCGAGATCCACACGCTAAAGTTTATTTGGTCGCAGCGCTCATGGCGAGTATTGCGCTCGAAGGGGGAGTGTTGGTGGTGATGTTTTTGTTTGATGCGCTGCTGACAAGATCGGCGTCTTATATTGATCCACAAATCTCGGGCACTTTAGGAGTGATCGTTCTCGTGGGAGTCCTGTTTATTTTGCTCTCAAAGCCTGTGGATGATTGGGCTCTTCGATTTTTCAAAGGGCGACTTGGGTTTATTCAAAAGCTGCTTCTCATCTTGCCGCGTCTTCGAAGACCCGAAGTTTTAGGTGGAATTTTGGTTGGATCGGCGGGGGCCTGGTGGGTGCAAATGATTGTCCTTCAGTGGATTGCGACGAGTGTGGGTCATGAGCTCTCGGCTTTGCAATCGATGGCGGTGCTGGTGGTGATTAATTTAGCCATTATCGTTCCTTTGACTCCCGGAAATCTTGGAACTCTTCAAGCGGCTTTCATATTCATTTTAGGAAAAATGGGTTTTGCCGTGGAGGAGGCCCTTCTTTGCTCGATCCTGTTTCAGGTTATCCATAGTGTTCCGATTTTCGCTTTGGCCTTAGGGTCGAGCCTCTGGAGTGCTCGTACACGCGAAGATTCTATGGATCAGGTTTGGAAGCGCTTTAAAAAAGCACGTTCAGAGGAGAGCCCTCTCTGAAGATCCAACGACACCGTTTCATCTGTTGGTCTCATAGCGCCGATCAAAACGCGGAACGCCACGATCGGTTTCTATTGAGCCGAGCCAAAAAGTCGTAAAAACTATGAGATCGGTTTCCGCTCTCGGAAGACCTGCTCTCGATAAGCCTCGGCCAACTCGGCCACATTGACCAAATCAACTTTTATCGGCAGACGACTCTTCTCTAGAAGATCTCGCACCTCTCCCAAAAAGCCCGGCGGCAATGCGCCACTGAGTTCATAGAGGACGTCCAGATCTGAAAATTCTTTGAAGTCGCCGCGCGCCCTTGATCCAAAGACCCAAAGCCTCGCCCCACAGCGAACAAAGGGGCGCACGACCAGATCTTCAAAAGTCGTTAGAGCCTCTGACGTAAGCCCCCAACTCATCGTTTCTTGAGCTCCGCCAATAAATTTTTAAAGGCTTTTAAAGAGTCTTTTGCTGTGGCGTAAACTTTTTCGGCCACAGCTTCTTTGTAGGTATGACTGGCCTCATTTCTAGCATCAATCAAATCAAACCATGTCTCAGGAGACGTAATCACGCCAGCCCTTGCCATATCTCTGACCACGTCTCGGGAGGCCGAGGAGGATATCCCTAAGACTTTTGCAGAAGTCTTCCAGCCGAGCTCGACGCAAAACTCAAATCGCTGAATCACGGAGTCTCGAATAAATTCGTTCTTGGGTTGAGCGAGAGCCTCTTCAAGCCGAGTAACAGCCTTCTCAAATTCTATGATGTTCACGACTCATTATAATTAAAAACTAATACCGCCGCCTACATTAAAGAAATGCTTCAGTATCGCATCATCAAACAAGAAAGAGCTTTCAAGACCTGATCCCGGTGAAAAGCCATATTGCGCCAATACGGCCACATCAAAAAGCCCGACATCCGCTCCCACGCTCAACTGAGCCGTCAGAGTCAGCCAGCTTTCCTGGTCTTTTCAGCATCG
Organism: Bdellovibrionota bacterium; assembly: GCA_044351695.1. GTDB lineage: Bacteria > Bdellovibrionota > UBA2394 > UBA2394 > UBA2394 > JBILFF01. The sequence goes on along the minus strand of JBILFF010000126.1, from coordinate 255 downwards.
TATAGAATTTACCGCAACCACTCAAAAACAAAGCCACTGCAGATAGAATCACTACAACTGAAGGCTTCGAATGAATCAACAAGCCTTGGTTCTCATGCTTCAGATCCTGCGCTGCTGTGGTACACTTTTTCGAATGAAAAAATCGAATCAAAAAAACCACAAAGTACTTTTATTTTTTGGAGCTTTGGTGATCATTATTTTGATCGCAGTTGCAGTTTTTTTTTCGATGAAGCCAAAGTCGCAACGCGCCGCACA
>JBILFF010000060.1:0-12433 GCA_044351695.1 Bdellovibrionota bacterium | reverse complement strand
AGCGAGAAAGACTAAGCCCAAGATGTTTTTCTAAGACCGCACAGATTAAATTCAGCCGGTTGAGATCAAAGCCTGAGGCACTCCTGCGCGGCGCAGGATAAAAAGTAGGAGTCACCAAGGCTTGAATCTCCACGCAATAGACCCTGCTTCCAAACAAAATCGGCACAAAGGCGCAGCCCGGAGAATCCTGCGATCGTTTAGACATCCAAAAAGCTTCTGCATCAAGCTTCTCGCTCAAGCCTGCTTCTGAAATCGACAGAAGTGCAATCTCGCCCGAAGGCCCAAATCGATGCTTCTGAACCTGCAGAATTCGAATTCCCGGCTCATCGCTTTGAGAAAATGTTAAAACGCTATCGACCAAATGCTCTAAAAGCTTTGGGCCTGCGATATCGCCGTCTTTCGTCACATGGCCCACGACCCACAACTGAAATCCCATCGACTTTGCCAAACCCACCAAGGCCTCGGCAGTTTCGCGAATCGAGCTCGAAAAGCCTCTCGATTTTTCTGCTGCGGTATCTGCCAAAATCATTTGAATCGAATCGATAGCCACGATCTCAGGTCGCAGGCTCTCAATATGAGCAACGATTTCGCTCAAACGACTCTCGGCTAAAATAAAAAGCTGATCACTCTTTGCTTGGTGATGCTTAAACCGAGAAGCCACTTGCTCCACGGATTCTTCGGCCGACACATAAAGACACTTACGATCGCTCAACGAAAACATCTGAAAGAGAAGAGTGCTCTTGCCGATCCCCGGCTCTCCCGCCAACAAGCAAGCCGCCGATCGAGGGAGCCCTCCACCAAGAACTCGGTCTAAAAAAGCGATCCCCAGAGGCCGCGACGTAAGAGCTTCGCCGACTTCCACTTCGGTAAATCGAATCAACGACGCTCCAGTAGATGTCGCGCTCCGAGCTCCGGGCCCTGCCATCTCTTCGATCGAGTTCCATGCTTCACAATCTGGGCATCGACCCGCCCACTTGGCATGCAGACTTCCACACTCTTTGCATCGAAAACTTTGGCGCTTGGGCCGAGCCACTTAGTTGACCTCCGCCGATTTATGCGGGCTTAATCGAATCTTGCCCATCAAAGAGGCGATTTGAATCTGCTGGTCTGCCCCTCCTTCGACAAAAGCGAGATGCGTTACATCCGCAGGAATTTGATTCCAGGTTGGATCAATAGCGATCCATTGCTGACCCGTAAAGACCTCGACCCACGCGTGATAAAAAAATCCGGGCACCTGGTTCGATTGCAAGATGTCGCTATAAACTAAGCCCACCACCGTCCGGGTGGGAATACCCGCTGCTCTTGCTAGAGCCGTGTAGAGTGCGGCATGCTCATTACAGTCTCCCTGCTTCTTCTGCAAAGCTTCTAGAGCGTCTGGCAGAGACACGAAGGCTCTTTTTTCAAGAGTGCGGTAGACAAAATCATGAATGGCTAAAGCGCGCTTCCAAAGGTCACTTTCATTTTTTACAATTTGCTGCGCTGTTCTTTGAATCGCCGGATCGAAAACTGGAATCGAAACCTCAGCATCTAAGTACTTCTTCAAATCCGAACGGCTCACCAGAGACTGCACCGGAGCGCTTTTGGGATTCGGAGCTTCTCTCGTCACCGTTAAGACATCTCCCATAAATTTTTGGCGGTGGCGATTCAACTGGAATTGATGCGCGGGGATTCCCGATACTCGTACCGAAAAACTTTTTAAATTTCTTGGATTCTTGATGAACGGAAAGTCCACTCGTGCCTGCTGCACCAAATCCTGACGAGTCGAAACTAAAGTCAGCCCATCAAAGTTCGCACGACTCAAAGGTCGAGCGACCACAGGCATCCCAGCAATGTCGGTCACCTCTTCGATGAGCGATCCATCCCCCCGAATTTTACTCACCAAACTCTGATTGAGATAGTTTACCTTGAGATTCCAACTTGGGCGCTGAGAATCAGTTCGAGAGGTCTGGATACTCATCGGAATCACCGCCAAAGCAGAAGGCTCCAAAAGAAAAGCATCGCTGCTCACGATTTTTCCGGACTCTTCTGGCAAAGTCCTTTGAAGCGCGAAGACTCGAATCAAAGGCGCCAACAGTAAAGGCTCCTGAATCGCAATATCCCTCGACTGAGACTTTCCGGCTTGTATTTTTTCGACCCTAAAAACAGATCCCGCCCTTGTACCGCGAATCTCCAGCTTTGAGTCAGGGCTGGTCATTTGATAAACAAAATTCTGGATCTGAATCTTGGAATCGACACCCACATCCAAATCCGTTTGGATGAGTTGAGCCTTACCAAACAAAGTCACTTTCATTTCTGACCTTTCGATAAATCGAGTGAGGCCTGCTTGCTCTTGAAGCTTGAGCGAGCTTCGACCAATCACTTGAGAACCCGATCTCAACTCAAAAAAAGATTCTCTTGGAAACTCTTTTAAAGAATCAGCTGCAGCGATCGAATGATCCAAAAAAAATAGGCTTAAAACAAAAAGACTTTCAAGGGCCCTGACGAAGCTCATCTTTCTCATAATTTAGTCGCTACCCCTTTCTTGAGTTCCGATAATCGTCGCTCCATCACTTTCAAAAGTTCTGGGAATCCCTGAGCCAGACCACCCTGCTTTCTGATGATGCGATTAAAACTACTTCGATAAGTCGCCTCCAGTGAGGTCTCATCCAGCTTTACATCAACCACCCGAAAAGATTTTGAAGGCGCGCTTTTTGAGACAGAAGGACGAGACATGAGATGAAACTCCACTCGCAAATTCACATCGGTTTTTTTGATCTCACCACTAATGATGGTTCGATCACCCTCGGTGGTTTCACTGAGTAAAGGAATTTGATACTTGCCCGTTACATAGGTCTTCGCTTTTTCAATATAATTCTCTTCGACCAGCTGTTGAAAGAGCTGTCGATAGCGTTCGCGATCTTTCTTGCCTTTGGCCGTTTTGCCCAAGTCGCTCCAGAACGCTGCAAGCGCCCTCTCGGCCAAGCGATTCAAATCAAGCGTGCCTGAAATCAGGGATCGGATCTTGGACTCTTGTTGTTTGAGCTTTGCAGATCCTTCGCTCCCGACAATCTTTTCTAATCTTACCATTTCTTGAGTCAAAAACGCCGTCGCGGAGTTGGGCTTCAGAGGATAGGCCAGTGATAAAATCGTGGAGCCCGGTACGGGAGTCAATTGAGCTTGGATTCTTGCGCCTCCTGTTGAAAGCGAGCCCGACCCCCCTGTGGAGAGCGTTTGCGCGGGCAAATCTAGACCCAGCAGTGCTATCGAAAAAAAAATAAATACGAATTTGAATGCCACATCCAAGTTGCACCCTTCATTTTTTTTGTGCGAGGACCATTGCTGAAATGACATGTCAAAAGTCTATCAGCCTTCTCTCAAAAAGTTGAGTTACAAAGCCTTTAAGACTCTAAAAAGAAAACCCTTCAGATACTGAGTCGACGGAGCTGAAAGTAAAATCGGATGATCACTCGGCGCTTGAAGCCGCTCCAGAAGTTGTAAATGCCGTCCTGAGCGTCTTCCCACCGCCTGAAGAAGCGACTGAAACTCCTCGAAATCCAGAGAGCCCGAACAACTAAAAGTCATAAAGTAGCCGCCCGGCTGCACTCGCTTTAAAGCCAATTCGTTTAATCGATAGTAAGACTTTAAACCCTCTTTTTTATGTTTTTGAGAAGGGATGAGCTTGGGAGGATCAAATATCAGGACTTCAAATAAATCACTCGACGAATTTAACCAATCCGCTACGTCCGCCTCCAAAAAATTAATCTTCAAGCCATTGTGATTCGCGTTTTCACGCGCCAAATCCAAGGCTGGGCCCGAAGAGTCTACTCCCATCACGGATCTCGCACCGGCCTTTGCCGCATTCAAAGCAAAGCCCCCCGAAAAACAACACAAATCTGCCACGGATCGATCTCTAGAGATGCTTCGAACTCGTCGTCGATTCTCGCGCTGATCCAAATAGAATCCCGTCTTCTGTGAGGACTCTAGATTCAATTTAAATTCTAAATCGTGTTCTCTCAGCCAAAAATTTTGGATGGGGCTTCCCCACAACCAACCATCCCTTGTCTCTAAAATTCCCTCACGCTGGCTCAAGATCGAATCTTGCTTAAGAAAAATCGCCCGTGGCTTGAGCTGATTTTTTAGAGCGGCCACAACCGAGTCCAGCTGCCGGTAAAGGCCTAAACTCGTCACCTGCATCACGAGCACATCGTCAAAAGCATCAACCACTAAACCCGACAGTCCATCACTTTCGCTAAAAATCACTCTCATTGAATTCGTCGAAGAGAGAATCTGAAGATCCTGACGAAGTGAGATCGCCGCCTCGACGCGCCGATCAAAAAAATCTTGGTCAATATTTTCTTGAGAATCCCAAGTCAAAATTCGCAGTCGAATCTGTGACTGAGCATTATAGAATCCACGCCCCAGAAATCTTTCTCTTTCAAAAAGATCCACGACGGCACCATCTTCAATAAAACATTGAGGCTTCTCTAAGGCATCCGGATACACCCAAGGGTTTCGTCCTAAGGGCCCGCCCGCGCGACCCTTTTTTATAAAAACGCGAGGCAAGAGGCTCATGACGTTGTCGTGAGCTGCTTCAGACAGTCTCGGATTCTTGAGATCGCCACTTTATTAGAGACAACAGCTATAAAAATGACTGCCGCCATCAAAAGATACGGCTCTGCCGACCAAGCGGCATCGCGAAAAGGATAATTGAGGCACTCCCAGTATCCAGACAAAGTGGCTCCTGTTCCGACATAAAGAATTCTTTCTGGCCGTTGCATTTCGCCCCCCGAAGCTTTTAAGCCAATACTTTCGGCTTTTGCTCGAACGTACGAGGTGGTCATCGAGCCAAACCAAGCCAACACAGCCACGATCCCCATCCATGAATCCTTAAAAAGCCAGACCACCGCAAAAAACATCATGCTATCCATGTAGCGATCGAGCACCGAGTCCAAAAAAGCCCCTTGAGCCGAACTCTTGCCTGTAATTCGCGCCACGCGACCATCCAAAAAATCAAATGAAGCTGCAAAAAATAAAAGCCAACCTCCGATAATGAGCACGTCCATGGCGATTAAAGCACAAGCTAAAAAAGTAAGTGACACGCCGATCCACGTGATGGTGTTGGGATGAATCCCACGGCGAACAAGGTATTGCTCCAGGGGGTGCATCAACTCGTGCACCCACCAGCTTTTTACATTCGATGCTAAGAAAACGGAGTGAACCAGCTTTCCAGAATCAACTTTAGCTTTCGATTCTTCCGGCAATGAAGCTCTCAACATTGTTATGGGCCTCTGAATCCCTCAACTGAATGGGAGGATGCTTCATCGTGTACGATGAGATCGAGTGAAGAACACCCGAAACTTTTCGATCAAGAGCTAACTTGCAGCACCGAATCGCATCGATCGCCACGCCCGCAGAGTTGGGCGAATCCTCAACGCTCAAACGCATCTCAAAATGCAAGGGCACCCCACCGAATCCAGTGCCCTCCATTCTTAAAAAGCAAACTTTGTTATCTTTTTGCCATGGCACGTAATCGGAAGGGCCGATGTGAACATTCTCTTCTTCAAGAGGCACCTTCAACTGAGATTGAACGGCTTCCGTTTTCGAGATCTTCTTGGACTTCAAACGATGGTGATTCAACATGTTTAGGAAGTCTGTGTTTCCGCCAGTGTTCAACTGATACGTGCGGTCCACTCGAACACCACGATCCTCAAAAAGTTTAGTGAGAACACGATGTACAATGGTTGCGCCCACTTGAGACTTAATGTCGTCTCCTACAATTGGCACTCCCGCTTGTTTGAACTTTTCAGCCCACTCGGGTCGCGAAGCAATAAACACGGGCATGCAGTTAACCATCGCGACCTTTGCCTTCAAACAACAGTCTGCATAGAACTGTACAGCTTCTTCGCTTCCTACGGGCAAATAGCAAATCAAGACTTCAGCGCCCGAGTCTTTAAGAACCTGAACAACATCCACTGGCTTTGCATCGGACACTCGAAAGCTGCGATCTTCTGGGTAGTCTGCCATATGCGGAGACACACCATCTAACACCTGTCCCATTTGCACGATCACCCCGGACGGACGAATCTCCGAAACGATTTGCTGAGTGCAATTCGGTTTAGCGTAAATGGCTTCTTCAAGCTTTCGACCAACCTTGCGCTTATCCACATCGAAGGCGGCAACAACTTCGATGGACTCTGGTAAATATCCACCCAAATCATAATGCATGAGGCCGATATGATTCTCTTTCGTCTTGCTATCCGCTCTTCGGTAATACTCAATTCCTTGCAATAAAGAGCTCGCGCAGTTGCCCAAGCCCACAATGGCTAACTTGATTTTTTTAGGGTTCTGTGAAGATGTCATGACCGTCAGTTCTTAACTGGTAGTTGCCCTAAATTGCAACCCCTAAGGCTAATTTAACCAACAGGTACAATTGAGTGTTTTCAACTATTTAAAGCGATCAACAATCTCGGATCCGCTGACCTGGGACAACTCGGCCAAAGAAACATTGAGCTCGTAGATCGCCCGAAGCAAATCCACCCGAGCCTTAAAATAGGCTGCATAGGACTCTAGAACGTCTTTTGTGGGAGAAGTCCCCAAACTAAAAGACAAACCCGCAGATGTGAGCCAGCTTCTTGCCGCGCGAAAGCCATTTTCGTTGATTTCAATGGCCCTTTGAGCCGCCACCGCTCGCTCAAAAACCTCATCGACTCTAAGCCGAGACATGATGGCCACCCGCTCTCTTTGAGCCCGTAGGGCTTGAATATCTGCCGCGACCTGTTTGAGCTTATTTCGAGTTCGATGAAGTCCTAAATCCTGTTTTAAGCCCAAAGCAGCTCCCATTCCAAAGCGATTAAAGTCGTCCTTCAGGTAAGGGTTTTCAATATCTGTACGGCCCGGGGCGTAAGAAAAATCCACCTGACCCGCCACAAAAAAGCTCGGAAAGTAGGCGGATCGGACCGTTTGCATTTCGGCTGTTTTAATCTTGATGAGCTCTTCGATTTGTCGCAGCTCAGGTCGCGCCCGCATCGAATTCGCAATCAACGCATCTTTCTCAATTCCCGACACGACTTCCGCTTGAAGATTATCCTCACTTGGACGCCAATTGCCCGCAGCCCCCGTGAGCTCAAAGAGCGTAGCCAAAGCAGCTTTTTGGCCGCGATAAGCATCGAGGGAGCGGCTCTCTACATCGGCTTGAAAAACGCGAATCTTAAGGCGATCTGTTTCTTCGACGTTCTCGGAGGACTTCCCCCCCTTTACTAAAAGCTCCTCTACTTTTTTCTCGACCTCACTCAGTCGGTTGCGAACTTCTTCGAGAACTTTTGAAGACTCTCGAGCCAATTGTAGAGTGTAGTAGGCTCGCTTCACCATCAAGCGAAGCTCGGCTACTTGCTTTTCTTTTTCGGCCTGAGCAGCCTGCAAATTGTGTTCTGCCATTTTTTCAAATCCTGAGATTTTTCCCCAAGTATAAAGAGGCTGCACCATCTTGAGCTCCGATTTTACAAATGGGCCCAACCGCGAGAGGGCGCCCTCATCGATCTGATCGGATTTAAGTCCAAAAAGAAGTTGTTGTGCATTCTGACTAGCCAATGCGTCATTAGCCTTAACATCGGGCACCACCCCCGTGAAGGCAGAGAGCTCAAAGGTATTGAGCCATCTCTCCATTTGCACTTGATCTATTTTGAGTCGGGCCGACTCGATAACCGCCGACAAGCCCGCCTGAACAAATGCAGATTTTTCAGCTCGATGGAGAAGCTCACTCAGAGAGATTCTCTCTTCTGCAGCCTTCGAAGTCTCCGAAGTCACCTCCGTCCCACTCGCCTGGTTCTCACAAGTCGCCGAATCAGGAAAAAAAATGAAGAGGCCGCAAAAAACGACAAAACAGCATGACCCAGCGCGACAACGCCACGAAACCGACACTCTTCTGCAAAGTAGAGGTAAAGACTCAGAAAAACTGAGGGTGCCGAGCCACGAGGGATCTTTCAAATGGGCCATATCTAAAAATACCAAGTTTGACCCCGTCTGTTCAATCTCATAAACTGCAAGGATCTCGGGGGAAAAGACACAAATCCGAAAGTTCCGTTAGAATAGAGAGTGACGGCGCGCAAAGGAAGAGGGTGATGCCGAGCCATTCGTCGGACTTTGGGATGGCTCTGCGTTAAAGGGGATAAGGACAAGTGATTCGATATCCAAGCCACGGTAGCCTGAGTGAGGTCTCTGAGAAGAACTCGAGTCCACACTATTGCTCTCAATCTGGCCTACACACTTTTCTTCATCACATGACTGAATTGGGTCAGACGCTTTCTCATCAACGCGCTCTTGGAATGATTTACATCGATGCGAGCGATCTTTGTAAAATCGAGTACGACTACGGCCACCAAGTCTATCAAGACATTTTAAGACAGACTGTTCTCGCCATCGAAGAGTTAAAAGGCAGTCTCATTCGGCAGGAAGATGTTCTGACGATTCGACACCCCTCAGACGAAAACTTTTTACTTTTCTTGTCTGGTCGACGAGACGAATACAACAGTTTTTTGAAGATGGATAATCTTCAAAATATTATTGATCGATTTGCTCAGGCGTTAAATTCAAAAATTTTTCAGCTCACGTTTCCTTACACCAAGAAAATATTAAAAGCCGACATTGGCTACTCTTATACTGTATTTAATCCTCTGCTATCGACGGAGAGAACTATCTACCGATTGATTGAAGATGCAAAGCAGGTCGCTAAATTCAATGGCGACCGATTCATGATCCGAATTCATGAGTCGCTGAAGGAAATCATTATTGAAGAAAACATCATCACCCACTACCAGCCCATCGTCGACTTAAATACGGGCGAGATTTTTGCTTTTGAAGCACTGAGTCGTGGGCCTAAGGGCTCAGCGATGGAAAGCCCTCTCATGCTTTTCGGTGTGGCCGACAAAACCAATCTCTCATTTGAGCTCGATCGACTCTGCCGTCGAAAAGCAATCTCAAATCTATCGGGGCTGGGCGCTCATCAAAAGTTGTTTATCAACACATTTCCCACGACCATGCATGATCCTGAATTTAAGGGCGAATCTCTTGAACGCATTTTGGAGTCAGCAAATCTGCGGGGCGATAATATTGTTTTTGAAGTGACCGAAAGATTTGCGATTGAGAACTACGAGTTATTTCAAAAAGAGCAAAACTATTTTAGCTCACTCGGATTTGGTCTTGCCGTAGATGATATCGGCTCTGGCTACGGCAGCTTAGAAGCCATTGCTCATCTCAGGCCTCAATACGTCAAGGTCGACATTTCGATCATCCGAGAAATTCACAACAACCCCGTCAAACAAGAGCTGCTCAAAGCGATAGCCGACATTGCTCGAAAAATTAACGCCAAGGTCCTCGTTGAAGGCATTGAAACGGCTCCAGAACTCTCAGTTGTTCGAGCGTTTGGTTGTGATTATGGCCAGGGCTACCTTTTAGCTCGACCGGCGGACAAACTTCTTCCGCCGAACACTCTCTTTGACCTCGAGAAACTCTCGTCCACCTAGATCAAAGTTGCGCTGCCCACTGTAAGAGTTCCAAAACAACAAGACCTTAGAGTCCCATGCTTTGTCCTCAACCACCTCAACCATTTTTTTGAGTGCGGGAGCAGAAAACTCTGTTTCCAACTCCACCCCTTCAAGCTCCATAAAGCGAGAACTCCAGCGGACCAGGTGCGGCAGCTGAGATTCCTCAGGCTTCACTTCAAGAATTTGAAAGTCCTTATCGCTAAAAGCGCCCAGATCGAGTCCCTGCAGATGCGGAGTTAAAAGGCTTGCGGCCCCACTCATCAAATCAACGAGCTCTTGGGCAGAAGAAACTCTCGACTCGTCGTTCACAATCCCAATCAAGGTCATCTGACTGAAACCACAAAGTCGCCTCGAAATTTCTAAGCCGGCAAAACTCACACCCGTATCGACTGGCACAAAAACAATTTGTGGAAGCGGAAGCTCTGCTCGCTCAACTGCCGTCTTTATCTCAAATAAAGCCCCTGCATAACCCAGTACGGCGACGGGAAGCTTCATTTCGTCAGGTAGGATGACTATTTTCTTAAAGCGGGCCCTCATTTTCTGCCAACGTTTGTACCGATTTATTTGAGTCTCGGATTCAAGAATCCGTAAATTTACTCCCAGAGAGCGAATGCCGACTAAATCAAAGTCCTCCTCAGCCGTTTTCTCAGCATCTAACAAATACATTCGGAGAGGCATTTTAATGATCGAACAAGCCTGAGCCAAAGCGAGGTTCCAAGCATCCTCGACTTCACCAAAATAAATGATCTCGTCCGGATTTTGTTGAAGAATATCACCCAAAACGAACTCAAGTTTTTTAGCTTGAGACTCTGAAATTAAATCAGCGTCGCGCGACTCTCTCTTGATAAAAATGTGGTTGTTTCCAAAGTAGTGCTGCGCTCGAGAAACTTTTTTAGGAGTAGAAGGCGATTCACAGCCCCGTAAGCTCACCCAAGGCAGTCTACCGATCAACTCTGGATAAGACGAAAATAATGCTGGCAAGAACTCGATATTTGAGAGCGGCTCGCTAAAAAACGGAACAATTTGACCATGCTTCTGTTTCTCTTTTTTCGGAAACACCGAATCAAAGACCCGGGATAAAAAATTCCAAAGCCTTATCAATAAGTGGTCGTGATTCTTGGGGGGAGAGTTGCGGCGATAATAAGGGCGCCGCATGCGCCGGTGACTTCTTCGACGATAATTACGCTGTTGTCGCATGCTTCGGTGTAGCAAAGACCAAGCCGATCGTCACCCAGCAAAGACTCTCTCTGAAATTCTAAAGATATCTTTATACCGACTCGGGTTCTCAATCATTCTCTTCATCCCTCGAATCACCGCCAAAGTGGGGTCTGTAGAGCCATGGATAGGGATTCCGACTCGATGCTCAAGCCGCTCCTTCCATCCGTGAATCAGACTCGTCCCCCCGGCCAGCACAATCCCCTGTAGCTCTATTTGCTTTTGAGCCTCTGAGGGCAGGCGCTGCAAGTGATCTTTGAGCTGAGTCTCAACACGCAAGGCGTAAGGATCTAAGAAGCTTCTCAGATCGGCCGAGTCAATCTGTCCTTGATCGGGTAGCTGGGTCCGTCGTAGCAAACCCTTCACTTCAAAAACATAATCCTCAAAAACCGGCCATACACTGGCATGTTGCATCTTGAGCAATTCTGCAGTGCTCTGTCCCACCTCGAATTCGTAGGCTTGACGAATGCCGTCCATCAGAAGTTGATCACAAAAATTACCGGCTGCCCGAAGCGAGGAGGCGTGAATCATGTAGCCTCCAGACATCGTCGCAATCTCTGTGGTCCCTCCGCCCATATCCATCACGGTCACTGGAGACTCTCCTAAGATATCTAGACCCATGCCTAAGGCGGCGGCGAAAGGCTCGCGTACCAAATAGATTTTTCTTCGAGGGCCACCCAGGGCCTGATGGTAACTACGAAGCTCTACGGCTGTGGCCCCCCACGGCACACAAAGAAAAATATCGTAATGAAAGGCAAAGGCATTCTTGGTCGCCGAACTAATGAGATAACGAAGATAATGATGAGTCGCTTGAAAATCTGCGATCACCCCATCTTTTAGGGGAAGAATCACTTCATAACGATCGGGGCATCGGCCCAGCATTCTTTTGGCCTCATCCCCAAAAGCCACTGGCTGCTGCGTGTCTTTGTCTACTGCAATGCTCGAAGCCGTTCGCACCAACTCATCCTTATCAACCTGAGCAATGACCGAGTACGCCGTTCCTAAATCGATCGCGATCCGAGATGAAAAAAGACTCAAATGATCAAACCCTCAGTTCTTATTCTGACATTGCGCTTCTCAGCAGGCAAACAAAACGCTGATTTTATGCTTCGCGTCGACGATTCTATCTATCGTGATTCGCTAAAGTATTTGTTAGACTCAATTCTAGAGTGGGCAAGAAAAAGCACGAAGAGCATGAAAACCATGAGAAGTGGATTATTCCTTATGCAGACATGGTGACCCTTTTGTTTGCCTTCTTTGTCGTCATGTATGCTCAGAGCCTTCAAGACCCTAAGAAAATGAAATCTGTTTCCGAGTCAGTCTCAGAGGCTTTTGTCGGAAACAAATCAGGCAGCGATAAATCAAAAAAAATTGATGTCATGGGTCTCGATGGCAAGCCCGTAGCCTCGCGCAGATTCTTGACGAAGCGAAGTGTGACGAACCAGGAGATTATGGAGGAGATTAAGGAAAGTCTGGAGCGGATGGGTCTAGAGGTCATCTACCAGGATAAGGCAAGCCCCATTCAGTTCAGAATTGATGAGCGCGGATTAGTGATAAGCATCTCGGCGGGTTATTTGTTTGAACCCAACTCCGCAGATATTCCTCAAGAGCTTTATCCAATTATTCAAATCATCTCTGAAGTTCTCACCAGCACCGATCGGCTCGTGGCGATCGAAGGTCACACGGATAATCTAGCCGTC
>JBILFF010000111.1:0-7146 GCA_044351695.1 Bdellovibrionota bacterium | reverse complement strand
CCCACAGTAAACGCTTTCGCCAATCAGTCTGGAAACACTTGGATGATCACGATGTTTGGTGGGCTGGCTCGGCGACCTGAGGTCACTGACGATGGATTTGCCCTTGTGGTGTGCCATGAGATTGGGCATCACATTGCGGGATTCCCCTTTTATCCCAGCAACAGCTGGGCCAGCTCAGAAGGACAAAGCGATTACTGGGCGAGCCAAGCTTGCGCCCGAAATGTTTGGAAGAACGACCTCGAAATTAATGCCGGCTTTCGAGCAACTGCAGACCCCCTCGTCATCAGTCACTGCGATCAAGTCTGGACCACGACGGCCGAGCAAAATCTTTGCTACCGAATTGCGATGGCTGGATATTCTTTAGCAAATCTCTTAGGCACGATTTCGGGGCGGCAAGTGAGCTTTCTAGCATCTGACGCCACTCAAGTCAGCAGCACGATGACCTCTCACCCCCCAGCACAATGTCGACTCGACACGTACACTGCAGGGGCTTTGTGTGAGCGTGATTTTCGATCGAACCTTATTCCAGGGCGAGGCATGCTTAATGGATTGGAATCTGAAAACATCGCCTCTCAAGTTTCGTGTACGAGTGCCGACTTTTTTGGGAGAAGCGCACGACCCCGCTGTTGGTTTAAACCCGAAAGACCGAATATGATCGCTACAACCGACATGCGTTGGACAGAGGTCTTTGGCAATGGCAACGCTGTTGTAGAGCCCGGCGAGGCTTTTGAGATTTCGCCCGTACTGATTAATCGATCCCAAGAGGATTTTTCGAATTTAAGATCAGAGCTTAAGAGTCGCGTTAAAGGCATCGTCCCCATTCGAGGCCAAGGAAGTTTTAATGAACTTTTTGCGCTCTCTCGAGCCCGTCAAGATGAGCCCTTTCTGGTTTACTTGGATCCCAACCTCGAATGCGGATCTGATTTGAATCTCGAGATGTTAATGAAGATTGGTCGACGACAGGGTCTTGAGAATATTTCGAAAATGCTTGGCGCGAGCCAAATGTTAGGCAGGTTCGAACAAACAGCAGCACTTCGCGTTCCCGATAACGACGCCAATGGAGTGATCAGCTTTCATTGGGTGAGCATCGCAGGAGGAGCAAAGTACTTAAATTTAAAAATCAGCTTGGATCATGCTTATCTGAGTGATCTGCGACTGAAGATGGTCGGCTCCAACGGCCGCGCCTACCCTCTCACGCTTCCCCGAAATTCCGGCCGAACGCATCAGCTTGAGTTCAAAATCAAGCTGGACCAGGCAGATGTCTCGGGTCTTTGGGCACTCCATTTAGCAGATGTGGTCGCACGTGATGAAGGCCAGTTGATCAGCTGGAGCATTGAATTTGAACGCATCAATTGCTCGCCAGCGCCCGAGTCTATGGGTCTGCCCGATCTTTGGACCGAACTCGGCTTTTAATTACTTTTAGATTACTCAAAGGCAACTTTTGACAGAGCCTTTGAGCCACTCTATACCTTGGGGATCGCCGGTTCGTTTTGAACTTCTGCGTTGATCGGAACGCCTCTGTGACGGAACTGGTAGACGTACAGGACTTAAAATCCTGGGGCCGCAAGGCCGTGCCGGTTCGATTCCGGCCAGAGGCACCAACAATTAACTAAAGAGACTTTGCCCGCACATCCTTCAATAGAATGATGTGACGGTATCCATTCGCTTGCAAAAGCCTTTTCCAATTCTGAAAGCTGTTTTGATTTTTGACTAAAAAAATTGCCTCTTCATTAAACCAGGTAGATGCTCTCGCCTGTAACTGGGCCTGCCGGTGTTGTTCTCGACTCCAACGCCCCTCTTCTGCCAACCGATCCACCAAAGCTACTCGTTGCATCTCACCTTCTGGAACTTTTAACCGGGCTAAGAATTCATCAAAGGTCTCTACTGGCGGAACCTGCATTTCAATTGAAAATCCCACACTGCCCGAAAGAGGCTGAAGGCTTCGGTTCACGGCATCGACCCGATCAAACCAAGCATCCCCAAAACCCCCTGTAAAAAACACAGCGAGATCTAAATCTGAATTGATCTGCGGCCGATAACCGACCTTAAAATGAGTGCGGCTTCCATAAATCACAACGGCCTCAGCGCCAATGAAGGCTGGATCAAACATGAATCTATCTAAAAGAGCGGTGTAGTCTTCTCGATTTAGACCCAAGGGTCTCAGTGCAGCCTGATCCTGCGCTGCCGAATCATGGTCGACGAATAAACGAAAATTTTTTAGCAGCTCGGTCACACACGGCTTCGCCTCAATCGCATGAGACTGAATCAAAACCGCAATGAGCACCCAACTCCGCAGAAAATCACCCCCTCGACCCAGAGAAATCCTAACACAGGACATTCGAATTTAAAACTCGTTAAGCCACTCATAACCGCCGCGATTGATTTCCATGTAGTTCTCGGGAGTTGGCGTGTTTTCGAAGCCAAAGCGCCGATAAAGTGAGTGCGCGCCTCGAGTCACTAGCGCAAATCGCTTGATTCCCTGAAGTTCTGGAAGATCCATAATAAATCTCATCATCGCTTTTGAAATTCCCTGCCCACGATGGGACTCCACGACAAAAACATCGCACAAGTAGGCGTAGGTCGCCGAATCGGTGACGATTCTAGCGTAGCCCACCAACTTTCCAGCATCATAAGCGCCGACATTGATCGAATGAGCCATCGCCCGCTTAAATCGTTCACGTCCCAAGCCCTTTGCCCAATAAATATTTCGCAGAAATTCATAGATAGTCTCAAAATCGAGCCGAGACACATCAGTCGATAACTCCAAAGACTTGCTCATTCTTTTTTTTAACGCGTGGATCGCTTTGATTGAAGTAATTATTCTAAAGCGCTCTCTTTTTTGTCTCTGCTTAACGAGCTTTGAATTCTCATCTACTCTTGGTCCTCATGATGTATCGGAGTTTGAATCCCGCCACTGAGACGCTTATTACCGCTTACGAAGAAACTTCTCTTTCAGACTGCCTCCTGCGTTTGAAAAGTGTTTCGAAAGCTCAAAAGTCATTTAGAACTCTGACAGCTGCAAAGCGCGTAGAGAAACTACTCACCCTCGCGAGGCTTTTGGAGTCCAACAAGAGGGCACTTTCAAATTTGATTACTCAAGAAATGGGCAAGCCGATTACCCAATCAGAAGCTGAGATTGAAAAATCACGCGAGCTTGTCTTGTTTTCGGCAAAGCATCTAGAGCAGATTCTAATCGAGAGCTCTTCAAAAGACTTTGCGAGCGTAAAATATTTTTGGGAACCTTTGGGCGTGATTTTAGGGATTATGCCTTGGAACTATCCCCTCTGGCAGTGCATCCGTTTTGCGGTTCCCGCCATCGCCATGGGCAACGCCTGCCTGCTCAAACCGGCTCCGAACGTTCCAAGCACCTCTCTTTTGATTAACAAAATATTTCAAGAAGGCTTTCAAGATGTGTTTGACGTTTTTTTTGCATCAAACGAAACAACATCCGCTTTGATTGCGCAAAGAGAAATAGCAGGCGTCTCTTTTACAGGAAGCGATCAAACCGGTCGCCACATCGCCTCCATGGCAGGGCTGAATCTGAAAAAGATGGTTCTGGAGCTTGGGGGCTCAGATCCTTATCTTGTTTTTTCTGATGCACAAATGCCACAGGCCGTGGCCGCGTGTGTTGAGGCTCGATTTGTGAATGCCGGGCAGAGTTGTTTAGCTGCTAAACGAATTTATGTGGCGGCCGAGATCTTTGACGAGTTTATCTCTGAGTTTCAAAATCAGATGAAGGCCCTGAAAACAGGCGCTCCTGAACAAGCCGAGACGAACTTAGGACCTCTCGCTCGGCTCGATTTACTTGAAAAGATTGAACGTCAGATTCAATCTTCTACAGAGAGAGGAGCAAAAATTTTAGTGGGCGGAAAGCGAGAGAATAAAAAAGGATTTTATTTTCCTGCGAGTCTCATTGTGAATGCCCCCGATGACTGCGCTCTTTTGACAGAAGAAGTTTTTGGTCCAGTGGCTGTGATTCAATCTTTTAAAAGCGAGAACGAAGTCATTTTACGAGCCAATCAGTCTCGATTTGGACTCGGCGCAGCGATCTTTACCCACGAAAAGAGTCGAATAGAGCGACTCAAACAACAACTGGAATGCGGGACCTTGTGGGTGAATCAACCCGTGAGGTCCTACCCCTCGATACCCATGGCAGGAACAAAAGATTCAGGATTTGGCCGAGAGCTTGGAGTCTGGGGACACTACGAGTTTTCGAACCTTAAGGTTATCGGCGAGAAAGTTTAATTTTTCTAAAGTGCCTGAGGGGTTTTTTGTAAATACTCTACTAAAAAACCTTCGTCCTTAAGATCCTCGACGAGCGAGAGATAGAGATTGGCATCCATTTGGGGACTGCGACTCAATATCCAAAGAAATCGCCCCTTGGGCTCACTCACGACGGAATACGAGTAATCATCGGCGAGTCTGATGATCCAATAGTCCCCTCCTCCAAAGAGCCCCATAAAAAAGTTAAAACTCACCTTCAGTTTGGCTTGCGTGTTCGCGTCCACGATCCATGCCTTGCCATGAGCGCTATTTATTTTTCCATCAAAGCTGCCCATACGGCATTCGTTCAACACGTCCACATTTCCGTCGGAGCGCCTTTGGTAGGTCGCGGTAGTAGCAAAGCAGCCCTCCTGAATTGAAAACGGAAATCGTGCGATTTCGTACCACTTGCCTAAATATCGATCGAGATCCACTCGCTCGACCGTTTGAAGCGGCTCCTCTGCCACTCTCTTTGAAGACCCACCACAAGAGGCCAGCAGAACACTTAAAACACCCAGCAAAAAAGGAATGTGCGACACTGTCATAAAATAAAAACGCCCCTCGTAAATGCTACGCTCAAAAATAAAACGAAGTCACATTAATCTCTAAAGTCTGTACTGAGCGACGAAATGCCTCATCGGCAATCGTTATCCACCACCAGATTGCTCTGGGCCATGCGTGGAGCAAGACTTGCCAAAGGGCCTTTTTGGTTGGGGTCTGTGCGTACCATTTTGAAGCGCTCCAAAACTCGGAAAGGCTGAACTCTCATCTGAGGATCTCTTAAACTCAATAATTTTGCTTTGATGGAATCACTCCTCGCACTCCACCCTTTGGATTAGCAACATCCCCCACTCTTCTTGGAATCAGATGAATGTGACAATGAAAGACGCTCTGTCCGGCTGATTCGCCGCAATTTGCGCCGATGTTAAAACCACTTACTCGGCGATCATCGGCGCAAATCTTTGCTTTCAATATCTTTAGAAGTTCTGGCAGCTCTGATTGTTCATCATCGGATAGCTCAAAAAAATCGAGTCGATGTTGCTTTGGAAGAATTAATAAATGCCCCTCGGTTACTGGATAGCCATCTTTAACCACAAACCAATTTCTCGTTGAATAAACCCATTGGTCAGACGGAACTTCACAAAAGATACAGTGGGTCTGACTAGACTTCATAAACCTCTCGTCAATGACAAATCCCAACGGATATTGAGTAACCTATGTGCTCGGTATTAGACGTTACCCCTATGTCCGGTTGTACCCGGTCAAAATGGGGTGCCTGAGCGGACTCGAACCGCCGACCCTCTGAATCACAATCAGATGCTCTAACCAACTGAGCTACAGGCACCGCGCTTTGTGCAAAAACACCTCTGAGGATTAAACCGAAAAGGCTTCGGAGTTCAACGGAAACCCCAAAAATTAAACTGAAGCCCCGCGACTCGATCCCAAAATCGATATAAGCGCCATTCTCATTTTTCGCAGTCATTGATTATTGCGTCTAAAGCCCCAAAACTCTAGGATTTAGGGGCTATGAGCGGGCCGTAAAACCCCCCCTCTGGCGGCTGCAAAAGTGAAGCAAAGAGACTGCTTTTTGGAGGTCCTCAGGGGCCCTTAAAAGATCTCAAAACGTATTGGAGAACCAAGATGAAAACCATGACCCCCTTGGATGATGTGCCTCTTTTCACGACCCGCATTCAGGACTTCGTCAATTGGGCCCGAAAGAACTCGCTTTGGCCGCTTCCATTTGGAACGGCCTGCTGCGGAATCGAATACATGGCTGTGGTCGGAGCCCACTATGATGTTTCGCGATTTGGTGCCGAAGTCGTTCGATTCTCGCCCCGACAAAGCGATCTTTTAATCGTGGCCGGCACCATCACCGAAAAAATGGCCCCCGTCCTTCGACGTGTTTACGAACAAATGCCCGACCCCAAATGGGTGATTTCGATGGGCGTCTGCGCTTCTTCGGGTGGATTTTATCGTGCTTACCACACCGTTCAGGGAATTCAGTCGATTGTACCGGTGGATGTCTATGTCCCGGGCTGCCCTCCAACACCTGAATCGGTGATTGGCGCCATTATGAAGCTCCAAGAAAAAATCTCAAAAGGAGAAACGCCTCAGCAGAGACTTGTCGCTCGTCGCGAAGCCGCTGAGCTAACGTCTCGAGATTCATTAGAAGTGACCGAATCCCTGGCCTCTGCGAAGGAGTAGTTGTGGAATATTTATTTCAATTAGAGAAACAACTTAAAGAGAGCATCCCCCACGAACCGATCGAATCAGCGGTCGTCAGCAAAACGAATGCGAATGAAATCATTCTCACTGTAAAGCCCGCTGCTGTACGTGAGATTGCCAAATTTTTGCGAGATCAAAAAAAGTTTCAGTGGTTGATGGACATCGCCGCAGTTCACTACCCCGAGCGCGAGCAGGAGCTCGAACTTGTTTATCAGTTTTTTAATCGCGACCAAAATCGCCGCGTACGAATGAGGGTTCCGCACAAAGAAGGCGAAAAAATCCCAAGCCTTTGTAAAATTTTTAAAGCGGCCAATTGGTTTGAGCGCGAAGCCTTTGACATGATGGGCGTGGTTTTTGAGGGTCATCCGAATTTGACTCGAATTCTCACCCATCACGAGTTTGTTGGGCATCCGCTTCGCAAAGATTATCCAGCGACGGGTAATCAAGTTCTTAGCAAGCCTCTTGAGTTTCAATTTCCGACTCTTCCTAAAAATCCAAACGAAGAAGAAGATATTCTTACCGACGTGACCAACACGCTCAACCTGGGCCCCAGCCACCCCGCGACACACGGAACTTTTCGATGGTTTGTCGAACTTGAAGGCGAAACGATTAAGCGTGCACGAACAGAAATCGGTTACTTGCATCGCTGCTTTGAAA
>JBILFF010000134.1:0-5322 GCA_044351695.1 Bdellovibrionota bacterium | reverse complement strand
TCATCCCTTACACAGACCGACTAAACTACTGCTCGGCTCCGATGAATAATGATGGATACTGTCGCACAGTCGAAAAGCTTTTGGGCATTGAGATCCCCCTTCGCGCTCAATACATCCGAGTGGTTTTAAACGAGATGTCTCGAATCATCGATCACTTGGTCTGTATTGGCACGACCTCGGTCGACATGGGAGCACTCACTACTTTTTGGTACTGCTTCTCTGCTCGCGAAAACACCTACACCCTATTTGAAGAGCTTTGCGGCAACCGCATGCTCACGTCTATTACTCGCGTGGGAGGAATGGCCGGAGATATCACCGAGAGCTGGAAGAAAAAGACGCTCGCTCACATCGATTATCTTGAATCGACTGTGGATGAAGTTGATGCGCTTCTTACCAACAACAAGATTTGGCTTGCTCGAATGAAAGGCACCGGAATCATCAGCAAAGAAAATGCGATCAGTTATGGATTCACAGGACCCTGCCTAAGAGCAAGTGGAGTGGATCTCGATTTACGCCGTCAAGAGCCTTACTATGATTATCAAAAATTTGATTTTGATGTTCCGACTCTTAACGATGGCGACAATTTCTCGCGATATTTGATCCGCATCAAAGAGATGCGCGAGAGCTGCAAGATCATTCGCCAAGCGCTCGAAAAAATGCCCGGTGGGCCGACTCAAGTCGACAACCCGCTCATCACTCTGCCACCGAAAAAGCAGGTTTATTCAAACATTGAAGCTTTGATGAATCATTTCATGCTCATTATTGAGGGCATCAAGCCGCCGAAGGGAGACGTCTACTCGTATACCGAAGCGGCCAATGGAGAGCTGGGTTTTTATTTGGTCTCCGATGGCAGCGGTCGTCCGTACCGTCTTAAAGTTAGACCACCGTGTTTTGCCATTTATCAGGCTTTTGAAGAAACCATCACGGGGGGCTTGATCGCCGATGCGGTTGCAACGCTCGGACAGATGAATGTGATTGCGGGAGAGCTGGATCGATGAAAATGAAGGAGAAAAAATGACTAGCGCTCAAAAATTGGTAGAAAACAAAGTAGAGTTTTCACCTGAATCGAAGAAAAAATTCGAAGAAATCCTGGGCCGATATGATTCAAAGCGATCGGCTCTTTTGCCGGTTCTTCATTTGGCACAAGATGAATTCGGGTACATCTCGGATCCCGTGGTGGCTTACATTGCGCAAATCATGGATCTCTCGCCAGCGCAGGTGATGGAGGTGGTCTCATTTTACGTGATGTACCACCGAAGACCTGTGGGCCAGCATCACTTTCAATTTTGCATGACTCTGAGCTGCTGGATGGCCGGCACCCATCAAATGTATAAAAACTTTTGTGCGCGCTTTGGGATCAAGCCAGGCGAGGTGAGCACTGACGGTAAGTTTAGTGTTCAAAAAATGGAGTGCTTAGGAAGCTGCGGGTCGGCACCCATGATGATGGTCAATGAAACCTATTACGAAAATATGACTCCTGAAAAACTCAACCGACTGATTGAAAGTTGTCGAAAAGGGGAGCCGGAGATTCCATGATTAAACAAACGTCACACTTTAAAAATATGAAGCCCATGGCTGTTGATCTCAGTCCACAGCCTGGTGAGCGAAGAATTTTATTAGAACACGTTCAAGTGCCGGGCATTCGCACTCTAGAGATCTACTCTGCTAAAGGGGGGTACCAGGCACTTAAAAAAGTCTTGGGCTCAAAGATGGATCGCGAAGCCCTGATTAAAGAAGTGCAAGGCTCAAGTGTCCGGGGACGGGGGGGAGCAGGCTTTCCGACGGGCAACAAATGGAATTTTGTTCCTAAGAACATCGACAAGCCTCACTACCTACTTTGCAATGCGGACGAGTCAGAGCCGGGAACTTTCAAAGACCGAGTGATCCTCGAGCATCTGCCTCATCTGATGATCGAAGGCATGATCATTGGCTCCTACGCGATTCAAGCAGCGAAGTCTTACGTCTATATTCGCGGTGAATACACTTATGCGATTGAAATTGTGGAGCAGGCCATTCAAGAAGCCTACAAAGCGGGCTACTTGGGTAAGAATATTTTAGGTTCCGGCTTTGATCACGATATGTATGTCCATCGAGGCGCTGGTGCATACATTTGCGGAGAAGAAACCGGATTGATTTCTTCTCTGGAGGGCAAGAAGGGCTGGCCCAAACTAAAGCCTCCGTTTCCGGCGGTTGAAGGCTACCTGAGATGCCCAACCGTCGTGAATAATGTAGAAACTTTGGCCTGCGTACCATGGATCATCAACCATGGCGCCGCGGCCTATGCGAAGCTCGGCACGCCTAAGAGCACGGGCACAAAACTTTGGAGCGTGAGTGGCGATGTTCAACGTCCGGGTGTTTACGAAGTCGAGAATGGGACTCCGTTTCGAGTTTTACTAGAGCAGACCTGCGGCGGAATGAAGTCAGGCCGCAAACTCAAAGCGATTATTCCTGGGGGATCCTCGGCGCCGATCATGACTGCCGAAGAAGCGATGAGCTGCACCCTGGATTATGAATCGATTGCTTCGAAGGGCTCAATGCTTGGATCGGGTGGAATGATTATTCTCGATGAAACTCGAGACTTGGTTCAGGTCCTCAAGAATCTCGCCGAGTTTTATCACGAGGAATCTTGCGGCCAGTGCACGCCGTGTCGAGAAGGCACGGGCTGGCTCGAAAAAATTCTTCACAGCTTTACTGAAAAACAAGCACGACGCGAGGACTTACAACTTCTCAAGTCGACCTCTCAAAACATGATGGGTCGCACCATCTGCGTTTTGGCAGATTCGATTGCGATGCCTGTACTGAGTTATATCGAAAAATTTCCTGAAGAGTTTGAGGCCTACCTCAGTGCGTCTCAAGGTGGCTCCACTTTAAGTGAGAGGATCAAGCATCATGGCTAAGATCAAAATTAATGGAAAAGAACACGAAGTTTCTACCGGGCAGAATCTTGTAGACGCCGCTGAAAGTGTCGGCGTTGAAATTCCTCATTACTGCTACCATCCCGGGCTCTCTATCGCTGGACAATGTCGAATGTGCTATGTCGAGCAGCCCGGCAATCCCAAGCTTCAAATCGCCTGCAATATGAAGTGCTCTGATGGGCTTGAGGTGATTACCGACTCAGCAAAAGTCAAAGAGGGCGTGAAAGCGAGCCTTGAGTTTCATCTGATCAATCACCCGATTGATTGCCCGATCTGTGACCAAGCGGGTGAGTGCGGTTTGCAAAACTACTATATGGAAGTCGGCAAATACGACAGCCAGATGCGCGAACATAAAGTGAATAAGCAAAAGGTCGTTGATCTGGGCGAGAAGATTGTTCTCGATAAAGAGCGATGTATTTTGTGTGGCCGCTGTGTTCGATTTACGCAAGAGGTTTCAAAAACAGGAGAGCTTGGAATTTACAATCGAGGTGATCGGTCTGTCGTAGGTACAGTGAATGATGAGGTGATGAAAGATAACTACCAGGTGAACACTGTCGATATCTGCCCGGTCGGGGCTTTGACTTCGAAGGATTTTCGTTTTGAACAGCGCGTGTGGTTTTTACAAGAGAGCAAGTCGGTCTGTAATGGTTGCTCTCAGGGCTGTAACGTTTTTGTTCATCACAAAAGTGGCAAACATGTTTATCGACTTAAGCCCCGCGAGAATCACGAGGTGAATGGCTACTGGATGTGCGACGATGGCCGGCCCACTTACAAAACCGCCAATTATGATCAACGCTTAACTGCAGCAAAGCTCGGAGGGCTTGAACTGCCTACCGCCGAGGCCGTGAGCACTTGGGTGGCGGACTTAAGAACCTTGATCGCTACCGAACGAACCGATGAAGTGGCAATTTGGTTGCATCCAGACCTCACGAACGAAGAGCTCGAGAGCATCGTTAAAACCTTTAGAGACGAGTTTGGGATTAGTCACTTTTACGGCGAAAACGCTGAGAGAATTGCCAAAGAAGACAAGTCTGTCGATCAGTTACTCAAACGTGCTGACCCCTGGTGTAACACGCAGGGTTTTTTAAAAATCACCAAAGCTCAACGACTCAGCTTGGGGACTCTTGAGCAACTCGAAGAAAAATTAGCGAACGCTCGTGTGGCGCAGTTGATTGTATTCGGCTCTGAGAAGGACGTCGCTCTGTCGAGTCTTCAGCGTATTCAATCGAATCTCCCTGCAGATTGCTTTACGGTTTTGATTAGCCCCCAAGCTTTGGCTTCAGATCTTTTTACTCAGGCGCTAACCATTCCCTCCATCAGCCACTACGAAAAAAATGGCACGATTCTAAATCATAAAAAATTAGAACAACGAATTGAATCCGATTTTAGAATGTTTAAAAATGCTTGGGCGGTTGAAGAAATAGTATCTGCCCTAACGCTTGAATATCGGAAACCTACACAATCTGCCCGGGAGGCACGTCGATGAGCGCTTTATCTTCTTTAGAGAAACGATCTTATTGGTTTGGGATTGTGAAAGGCCTTCTGATGACGGGCCGACATTTTGTGCTCAACCTCGTCGGGCTTCGAAAACCATTGACGATTGAGTACCCTGAGAAGCGCCGCAAGTACTCTAGTCGCTTTATGGGGGTTCATGTTCTGACCCTAAAGCCAACGGGCGAGATTGCGTGCACCGCGTGCATGCTCTGCGCGACCAATTGCCCCGCGAGCTGTATTCACATCGTTGCCGCCGAAAGCCCGAACCCCAATATCGAAAAGTACCCAGCCGTTTATGAGATCGACCTCATGCGCTGCGTGTTTTGTGGATACTGCGAAGAGGCCTGCCCCGTCGATGCGGTGCGAATGGGGCGAGACTATGAATACGCCGAACTTTCGGAGCGCAATTTTGTAGTGGGCATTGAGTACCTCGCCAAAAGACCAAGCCTTAAGGGCAACAATATCTCGATCTTTCACGAGCCCGAGAAGATGTTTAAAAACACGGTCAGAGCAGATTAAGGATCCGGAGCTCAGTGCTCGGGCACACAAACCGCGGCTTCCGCCTTCACACGCGAGCTGTAATCTTACCTTTATGAAGTTCGATGAGGAGCTCGTCTCCCATCTGAACTTCAGAAGCCTTCTTAATGATCTTACTGGTTCTTTTACTCCGAACAATACTGTAGCCGCGCTCCATAATATTGAGCGGACTTAAAAGACGTAGCTTATCTTGTAGACTTCTGTGCTGCCAGCGCGCTTCGGTTAAGCGCTTTTCTACCAACCGAATCAGCTGATCGCTCGCGATTTGTGTGCGATGCCGAAAATCTTGAAGACGCATTCGAGGCGAATGCTCTTGCAGACGATCTTTCAAATCTTGGAGCTCGCTTCTTAGACGAATGACTCGATTTTGAAGGCT
>JBILFF010000165.1:0-3572 GCA_044351695.1 Bdellovibrionota bacterium | reverse complement strand
TACGCCTAAAACTTTGATAAACTCGAGAACCAGGTTCTGGTCGTACTCCATCGCTAGGTCCGTTCGCATCATTTGAATCGCCTTGAAGGATGCGAGTTTTTGCACCCAGGGTCGATCTGAAGTCAGGCTGTCAAAACAATCCGTGATCGCGACAATTTTAGCGCAAAGAACAATATCGGTGTCGAGACCGTGCGGATAGCCACGGCCGCCAGGTCTTTCATGGTGCTGCAGAACAATCAGCTCAGACAGCTCCGGAATGGCACGAGTCTTCTTTAAAATATCAAAGCCATACTCCGGGTGACGACGAATCTCTTGTCGCTCATCGTCAGAGAGAGCCTCTTCTTTTTCTAATATCCGCCGATCAATCTTGCTCTTGCCTAAGTCATGCAAAATAGAACCCACTCCAATGGCTGAAAGATCATTGAAGCTGGTCAGTCCTACACGCTGAGCCAGAGCGATAGAGTAGGCTGCACTTTGAATGGCATGAGCATACTCGCTAAAGTCGGTGGCAGCGAATTTCATGAGTTCATGAAAATTTTCTTTATTTTTCAAGAAGTCTAAAGAATTTTTAATGAGACTGACGGATCTTTTGACCGCTTCTGGACTGTTTGGACGATTAAATATTTGTCCAACGACTTGCTCTGAAGTCTCAAAAAGAATTTGCGTCTTCTCAGCTCGTGAAATTTTTTTTTGCTGTAAAATTCGACTCAAATTACTTTCAAGAAACAAGTAATGCTCATCTCGCGTGCTCGCCCGAACCCAAAGGCTTTTGACATTAAATTGCTCAAGTCTTTGCGAATCTTCAGCCTTCCACACAAGATTTTTGGGCCGAAATAAAAGATATTGGCCTTGATAGAGGATAAAAAGATCTCGATCGATGATTTCATCTGAATGATAAAAATTGGCCGGAATCTGAAAATATTCTGATTCCGACACGAACGAGTCGGCCACCCCCCCAGATAGATTCGCTGGACTCCTCATAATTTAGGATAACACGCTCAACGAACTCGTGGCGCACTCCTTAAGCCATTGAATTTATTGAATAAAACTTTGAATCTCTTGGCCCAGGCTGTCGACCCACGCCGGGGATGCGTTTACACATGGCACGAGATCCAAGCGCGCGCCTCCGAGTTTAAGAAAGTTTTCACGTTCTCGAATACCAATTTCTTCAACGGTTTCTAAACAGTCCGCCACAAAAGAGGGGCAGAAAACCAAGACACTCTTGATGCCCTCTTTTGCCCACCGCTCAAGAATTTCATCGGTATAGGGATCCGTCCACTTGGAGCCCGCAAGACGCGACTGAAACCCAATTTCCCACTTCTCGCGAGCAAGATTTAGTCTTTGAGCCAAGAGCTTCGCCGTGACCACACTCTGCGCACGATAACAAAATGAGTTCCGTGCAGAGATCTGATCGCAGCAGTTTTGTGTGAGGCACTGTCGCGAGCTCTTCTTTAAATATTTTTCGGGATAGCCATGAAAACTAAAGAGGACGCGATCGTAGGACTGAAGATCTTTAGGAGCAAGCGCCGCCATCGCATCCACAAAGCCGGGATCATCAAAAAAAGGAGCCTTAACTTGAAGAGCAGGCACATTCTCTTCGCGCTTCAGATGCTCAAAAATCAATTCAAGCAGGGAGCCAGTTGTTGCAGACGCATACTGCGGAAAGAGGGGAATCGTCAAAACGCGATCTGCGCCCAACTCACGAAGCTGTCGAAGCCCCTCCTTGATCGAGGGCCCTCCGTAGCGCATCGAAAGCACAACCGGAATATGAGGAAATTTTTGCTGGAGCTTTTTTTGCAACTCCACAGAGTGAACCATCAGGGGACTGCCCTGGTCGGACCACACATTTTGGTAAGCATGCGCGCTCTTCTTTGCTCGAAAGGGAACAATAATCCCCCGAACCAACAAAAGCCGCAAAAAATAGGGCAGGGCAATCATGCGTCGATCCATCAAAAATTCAGAGAGATACCGACGCACCGCCGAAACACTAGGGTCTTGAGGAGTGCCGAGTTGAAGTAACCAAACAGCCTTCATGAATGAAAGCCTGCCGAGCTTTTTGGGGGGTGGCAACTGAGCTCATTGCCAATCTTTGAGTCCCTCCCTAAGATACAAAGGATGAGGCTGCGGCCGATCCGGGGACGCCATCGAAAACGTCTTTTTTATCGGCTTGTGCGCGTGATTGAGTTTGTTTGTCTTTTTGGCGTTGTTCCTTTTTTATATTTTCTAAAACTGTTCCCGATTCCGGTACTCGGATTTCTGTGGATTATGACCATCGTGGCTTTGATTTATCTTTGGCGACACCCCAAAGGAAAAATCAAAGAGCTTTTTACGTGGAATCCTCCCAAAGAATATCTGATTTTTGTGTTCAAAAGATTTGCAATTCTTGCCGTTCTCATCGCCCTGAGCGTCTTTGTCATTACTCCCGATCGATTTTTTGAGTTTCCTTTAGAGAGATTCGGGGTTTGGATTTTAGTGATGGGCTTCTACCCGGTTTTTTCGGTGATCCCTCAATCGATTATTTATCGAAAGTTTTTTGAGTTGCGATACCGGCCACTGTTTTCAAAAACCGTTTTTTTTATCTTGGGAGGGGCGATGGCCTTTTCGTATATGCACATCATCTATGAAAATTGGGCCTCGATCATTCTTACGTTTGTAGGCGGAGTCTTTTTTACGAAAACCTATGTCGACACCAGATCATTTCTTCTCTCTTGTCTTGAGCACGCCCTCTACGGCTGCTTCATGTTTACCGTCGGTCTAGGACACTTCTTTTATCTGGGCTCGGGTTAAACACTCTTGGACTTTGCTTTCACGCCCCCTTTCATCTGCCCGTGCTCGCCT
Source organism: Bdellovibrionota bacterium (assembly GCA_044351695.1). Classification (GTDB taxonomy): domain Bacteria; phylum Bdellovibrionota; class UBA2394; order UBA2394; family UBA2394; genus JBILFF01. The sequence goes on along the minus strand of JBILFF010000165.1, from coordinate 734 downwards.
TGTTTTATTTGAAATCTTGTGTTTCGCAGCTCGAGTTTCTAGACTGATTGGAGCCATGCCCACGAGCCTTCAACTTTGGAATAATTTAAGTGCGAAAAAAGAATACTTTCAGCCCACTCGCAGTCCAGAGGTGCGCATTTACTGCTGTGGCCCAACCGTTTATGGCTTCACCCATGTTGGCAATGCACGGGCGGCGCTGACTCTTGACACCATTGTGCGGATTTTAAAAAGAGCAGGCTACGTGCCCATCGTGGCGCGTAATTACACCGACGTGGATGACAAAATCATTGAGGCGGCCAAAAAAGAAAAGTTAACGCCATCGGATTTAGCTCTTAAATACGAACAAGCTTATGCGGAGGAGCTTAAGGACCTCGGTACTCTGCCTCCTCAGCACACGCCGAGAGCCACCGAAAATATTGAAGAGATGATAAAGCTTTCTGCGAAGCTCATCGAGAAAGGGCATGCATACGTTAAAGGTCACGATGTCTATTTTCGGGTTCTTAGTTTTCCAGGTTACGGCAAATTAAGCCGACGAAAGTTAGACGAAATGATTGCCGGTGTGCGCATTGAGGCCGATGACACTAAAGAGCATCCAGCGGATTTTGCGCTTTGGAAAGCTGCCAAAGAGGGCGAGCCCTCTTGGAGTAGCCCCTGGGGTCGGGGCCGGCCCGGCTGGCATATTGAATGCTCGGCCATGATTCATCGCTTATTTGGTGATGGGATTGATATTCATA
>JBILFF010000067.1:0-11669 GCA_044351695.1 Bdellovibrionota bacterium | reverse complement strand
CGTCGCGGGAAGCCGATTTTATGATAACTGGGACTTAAGCACTTTGAGGGCAACATCGATGCTACGGCTCTTGCGCGATGAATTTTCGATCGATGCGAAACGAATGACGAGTTCGGGCTATGCGTCTTACCGTCCGGTCGCCGACAATAACACGGAAGAGGGACGCTCGCAGAACCGCCGAGTCGACATCATTATGTTGAATGCCAGCTTTGCAGAAGATAGACTCGAAGAGGGCTTTGTTCCGGGCCTCATCAAACCAGAGAATCCAGAGAGTAACCCGCCAGAGAGTAACCCGCCAGAGAGTAACCCGACGGAGAGTAACCCGACGGAGGCCACTCCTGCTGAGCCGCCCAGCCCTTCTCAGCCTTAGATTGAGATTTAGAATTGAGTCTTCTCTGAGAACACGTTTATAACTTAAGTCATACTTGTTAGTCCGAATGGAGCTTCTTTGAGGATCGTTCGGCGCAACAAACTCAAGAATTGTTTTGTTAAATTGCTTTATTTATAAAGCCTGTTTCAAAGAAAGGTCACTGCATGTCTGTTCATGTTCTTAATCAAGCTCCTCAACACGAATGTTTGGTTGTATTTTTTGACGACAGCCAAAAACCCTTGAGCCTGTGGAATGATGCCGCGCTGAGAGACTATTTAAAGTTAGCTCTCGAATCCGATTTTCAAGGAAAGAATAAGGAATCTCTGATGACTTATCTTCCGGGCCACCCTCTCACCAAACGACTGCTCCTCGTGGGACTGGGCAAAAGAGCGGATGTCAACCTGCATCGCCTCAGAAGTGGGGCGGCTGTTGCGGTGGCTGAGCTTCAGAAGCGAAAAATTGAAAGCAAGATTGGCTTTGTAGTGCCCACGATTGCAAAGCTTCAGACAAATCAGGTGACCGAAGCACTGATGCTCGGCAGCGAGCTCTTTCAATATCGACCAGACGAAATGAAAACTGCCGAGGCCGTAAAAAAGAGAAAATGGCTCAGTTGGAGTTTTTTGGTTCTCGACAAGAAAGAACTGAAAGCGGCCGAAAAGGGCTGTGAGAGAGGAAAGATCATTGCGAGCGGAGTTAACTTTTCGCGTCGACTCATTAATACAAGCCCCCTTCAACTCTATCCTGAAAGCTTGGCTGAAGAAGCAAAGAAAATGGCGATGAGCTCGCCTCAGAAATCGAAAATCAAATTAGAAATCTGGGACGAGGCGAAACTCAGCAAAAATGCTTTTGGCGGTGTTTTGGCTGTAGGTCGTGGCTCAGCCAATCGGCCTCACTTCATCATCCTCGAGTATCATGGCGCAAAAAAATCAGAGAAGCCCATTGTTCTCGTCGGAAAAGGCGTGACCTTTGATTCAGGGGGCCTTTCTTTAAAACCACCTCCGTCTCAAGAGACCATGAAATACGATATGGCTGGGGCAGCCTCTGTATTGGGCGCCTTTAAGATTGCGACCGACTTGGGTCTCAAGAAGAATCTCGTCGTGCTGGTGCCCACAGTAGAGAACATGCCGTCGGGCCATGCTCAGCGACCAGGAGATGTGATCACGATGGCCAGTGGCAAAACCGTAGAAGTTCTCAATACCGATGCAGAAGGTCGTCTGATTTTGGCGGATGCTCTTTTTTGGGCAACGACAAAATATCAACCCAAGGCCTGCATTGATGTGGCCACATTGACCGGTGCATGCGCATTGGCGGTAGGCAATGCAGCAGCAGGTGTTTATAGCAACCACGAGAAGACAAAGGCCGCTTTGATCAAATGCGGAGAGGAAGTAAACGAGGGCATTTGGCCTCTACCCAATTACGAAGATTTCTATGCGGATCTTCTCAACAGTGAAGTGGCCGATTTGCGAAATATCGGAAAAGTGCGAGAGGCTGGTGCTTCGACCGCATCCATTTTCTTGAAACACTTTGTTCACAACGACGTGCCCTGGTGCCATCTCGATATCGCGGGCTGTGGTTGGTACGATAGTCCGCGTGACTTTATTGGCGCTCGTGGAGCCTCGGGAGTTCCGATCCGCACGCTTGCTGAATTTGTTGAGAGCTTTTGATGACTCAAAAACAGGTCGATCTTCTCGCTGATCTCGCCTGGCACCAACTCAGCTCACTTTTTGGTCCTGCGGGCAAGCGCCCGCCCGTGTATTTGTTTTTAAGCCCCCAGTCGAAGGGCTCTTTAAAGAAACGAACGGAAGTAGAGAAGAGTTTTGTGCACCATCAACAAGCAGCCGAGGGTGGGGTGACCCTGGATCGTCCACCCTGCGCTTGGGTGTCAACTCTCGATCAAGTGCCTGAGGAGTGTGCTCACCTTTACGCTCTTCAGCGAGGACAACGCAGCAAGAATCATCAGCCGCTTCCCTTATCGCATTATTTATTGCACGAAGCTTTTGGCCGATTCGCTGAGCATCTGTGCTTCGGCAAAGCTCGACAAAAGGTGGTTCGCGCAAAATTGCGGCGACTTCGGGTTTGGGATGAGATTCATCACTTTGGATATGCCCTTGGAGATCGCTGGGCGGAGCATTACTTTTGCGAGAAAATTGAGGCTTCTCATCTTAAGCTTTGGTTTTCTTCGTCTTGGACCAAAAGCAAAACAATCTCAAAGCTTTATCAAAGCGTTCGTCATCGAATGCCCGGTCGGGTTAGGCAATTTACATAGACACTGCCCTAAAGGCTTTTTAGGCTCAGGCCCGTGCGTCTTTTTGTCGCCTTTCTTAGCCTCTTTTTTTCTGTCGTCGTTTTAGGGGCGCAAGGCTCGTCAAGCCTTTCCATGCCGCCAATGGGCAGTTTGCAGTATTTAGAGATACGCGAAGACCTTCGACGACTGTTCATTTTGGGAAGCCCCGCTCAACCGGGCCTGCTATCTCAGCAGCGACGATGTCTCGAGCGTGCTTACGAACACTTCAAAGCCGGAAACCAAAGAGAGGAGCTCGAGGGACTCTTAAGAACTTGTGTGCGACTCGATCTTCAGCTGAGTGATTTAGATTTTGAGTTTGAGCGCGTGACTCATGAAGATCCTCAATGGCTTCAAAGAACCGCCGAGTCCACTTGGGATCTCTTACCCGAAGATCGACGAAGCTTTATTGATCTACGAAGACGTCTTGCTCTGGAGCGATCTTATCGAGAATTTATTTTGCGCTACCCCATTTTTGCAGAGGCACTCATTCTTCCGGGTTGGAAATTCGAGGATCTTTCGAGCGCACAGGAGCTCATTTTTTATTCGATAGAGAACTTTGATCTCTCTTTAGTGCTTGAAGACTTGTCGGATTTTGATTTCTTCTCGGACATTTTCGAGAAGCTACATCCAGCCTCTCCAAAAGAAGATGTTCACCTCGCTTACGCCCGCTACTTATTTTTTGGACGCAGGCTTCAAAAAAATTTGGGCTCTGAGGAGTGGCAAAACGAAGTTCAAAGGATTGATTTGAGCTGGGCTCACGCCTGGAAGCGTGACTTAGATTTTTATGAGCTGGTTTGGAAGGTCATCCTCAAAGACTCTCGAGCGCTGGATTGGAACTCTCCTCGATATTTTGGATCAGAGAAGCGCTCGGGGCTGCGCTGGATGTACGGAGAATACCGACGAGCTTGGAGTCGATTCTCGTCTGAGTTTCCCATCCTAGAGCTTTCAGATCAACTCGATCGCGGAGCTCGAGATCCTCGCTTGGCACTTCTACCGATTGAAATCGACATGCTGATAGAGGACTCGGGGCTTTTCTCAGGGGACGAAATCACATTGTTTCGTCGAGCTCGATCCGAAGTGGAATCGGGACGATGGTTGAATACGAAGCAAGAAGACTCTGCCTTTCGTCAGCTTTCTGTCGAATTGCGTTACCTGATGAGCTCGCTTCTGTTTCCTTCACTTTCAGTTGAGATCGGCGCATCGATTTTAGATGCCTCGTTTTTTCACCTGCCGATTGAAGAGTTTGGCTCAGCCGCACAGAAATTGGTAGCTGCTCTTCCTGAGGTTCAAAGCCTGTTCGATCGCCTTGCCAACGAAAACATCACGAAGGTTGATCAGCGTTACGAATTCGTTCGAGAGGTGGTTCGACTCAGTTTGAAAGATCGAAAGCTTTTGGACTGGGAGTGGATCGAGCTCGACGAATCGAAAATTCTTCTTTTAGACGAGAAGAGCATCCTCCCCTCCTCAGCCCGAGAGCGCGATTCGATGCGATCTGCGATGGAGGAGTTTTCGGGGAGTTTAAATTATGGCTGGTATCCTGAGTTTCTTATTCAGGCTTTCATGATTCATTTGTTTCCCTCAGAACACTACCTCCTAAATGAATCCAAAAAGTTTTGGAATGAACTCCAGAGACAGCAGCGCTTGTGGCCGCTGAAAGACTTAGAGAGAGAGCTCCTTCAAAATTCTAGTATCGAAAACTCAGAGGAACTCAAGGAGGCCAGGACGCAGCTTCAGCAACTGTTTGAAACCGCCCAAGGAATATCTCGGATCGATGCAAGTAGCCCTGGTGTGCTCTTGGCCTGTTTTGTCGCGGGAGTGAAAAAGAATCCCTGGAGAATCCCCCTAGGCGTGCTCAGTGGCAGCATTGTGACTTTCGTCTTTAAATGGAAGGGAGCTCAGTGGATGTTTGTTTTTGTCGTGGGAGATACGGGTCTTCGATTTCACACGGCCGCTTCTCAAAATCCGAACGACTTGCAGTGGTACGAACTGCAGCTTGAAAAAGGTACCTCTTCTCCAGTGGGAAGATTTTTTGGAGAATTTCTGCAAGATTTAATGGTGACCGGCAAGGGGCTTTTGGATCCCGCACAGGATCTCGATCGTATTGAGGCTTGGTATAGAAGTGGAGAGTTGGCGGTGGATTTTTCAAGTTTCGCGGCAGGGTCTGCTCTTACTCAGAGAATTCTGGGAGGGTCTAGTCTCTCATGGAGAAACGCACACGCTCAGCGACAGGCTTCCATTCGATCGATTGAGGCTCGCCTGCAAAAACTCGACTCCAGCTCTCGACGACTCCTTGAAGAAATTCATGATTTAAAAGCGCGGCGACTAAAACTCACAGCGGATTCCAGTAAGGAGGCCAAAAGACTCGATGCCCTGATTTTAGAGAAAGAGCGTTTACGCTTGCGATACGAGGGAATTGGTTTTGGTCGCACGCCCTCTTTGATCAGCTTTTGGGCTCGTCAGACAGGTCGTCTTCTGTTTCGTGCGGGAGAAAGCATTTTACTTCTCCGACCGCTTCCTCGATGGAAAGACCTTCGGCTCCCTCGACTCAAAGAGTATTGGTCTCGTCAGTCGCAGGTTTCGAGACAAGATTTGGAACAAGCACTTTTGTTAGCCGAATCAAGACTGACACCCACGGATTTAAAACACTGGAGATCTCTTTCTCAAGCACCTCTCAGCGCTCCAGAGTCTAAAGCACTGCTGAAAAGTAGAGCTTTGGCACTCGAAAAAATCGATCGCCACCTGAGTCGCTATGAATCCAAAATCGGCAAGTCTGAGGATTCGATTTCGGAGCTTCAGAGACTCATCCAGTCGATAGACGATTTGCTGAGCACCGAAGAACTCAGCTTCAGTGCGATTCAAAAAATGAGTTCTGTGGAGTCCCACCCGGCCCGGTCTTTAAACCGTTATATGGAGCGTGGCATTGATTATTTGAATTCGATACTTACACGTGAAGAACTCTTCATACGCGCCAGACAAGCGGCTCTGCTGCAAAGTCAAAAGAGTCTGACAGTGCTTAGAGCTCTCGACGCTCGATTTCGCTATCGTCTTCACCACGAAAGCTTCGAAGTGATTCCGTCTCAAATTCAGCAATGGACTCGCATTCAAGCGCGCATCGAGCTTCTCTCGCAAAAAATCACTCCGGCACTGGACGATGCTCTTCAAAAATCGACGAACAGCCCGTATCAAATGGTTTCTCTTCGCACCTACGTGAGTCAGGTTGAACAGCGATTAGCCCCCCAACACGTTTGGAAGATTGACTCAAAAAGTCTTTCTGATTTGAACTTTGTTAAAATCTCAGGTGACGATCTACCCGTGAGTCTTCAAGCTTTAAAAGGAGAGTGGACACAGGCCTATAGTCCCACGCAAAGCCTTCGCGTCCTTAAATGGATCGAAACTTCTCAGACTCAGCAAATTTTTATTCTCCGCAAACAACTCGGCGAGTGGCGAGTGATCGACCGCCAGTTCATCGACTGAAAAGGTTTAAATAATTTTCTTACCAAAAGCGGAAAGAATCACCTCTGCGGCGAGCTGGGCGGTTCTATTGCTGTGATCCAAAATCGGATTCACCTCGGTGACCTCCATCGACAAAACTTTACCCGTATCAAACGCCATTTCCATAGCCAAGTGAGCCTCGCGATAGCTTGCGCCGCCAGGTACCGGAGTTCCCACTCCAGGCGCAGTCGAAGGATCTACCCAGTCCATATCAAAGGAAACGTGAAAGCCGTGCGTTCCGTTGGTAGCAATCTCAATCGCTCGCCGCATGACTTCTTTCATGCCGAGTTCATCAATATCTCGCATGGTAAAAGCATGAACGCCCTTTGAGCGAATCGTCAGTTTTTCGCCCTCATCGAGATCACGCAAACCGACGAGAGCAATATTGGCTGGATCCACCATGGGCCGAAGCTTCGAAATCTGGAGCAAAGTCTCTGAACCAAAACCCATAATATGCGCCACCGGCATTCCATGCACATTCCCCGAGATGGTTGTTTCTGGAGTGTTAATATCAGCATGAGCATCCATCCATACGATGCCGATTTTTTTGCCCTGGTTGTGGTAATGCTCAGCCAGTCCCGCCACGGTTCCCATAGCAATCGAGTGATCTCCACCCAAAACAATCGGCCGCTCTCCATTTTGAAGAACGGTTTGAATCTCCGCTGAAAGATTTTTTAAAATCCGAGCAATCTCCTCGGCAAATCGAGCTTTATTCGTGACCAAACCCGGGGCTTCGATGGACTCTCTGACTCCAACCTCAATATTGCCCCAATCTCTCACTTGAAATCCAAGCGCCTCAAGTCGAGCTCCTACACGCGTAATACGAATAGCGGATGGCCCCATATCGACACCGCGTCGGTTGGTTCCGTAGTCCATGGGCACGCCCAAGATACAAAGCTTTTTCATTTTTGATTACCTTTCACTACTTCGCTTTCTACTTAGCGATCGCGTTTACTACATGACTAAAGCACTTGCCGGATGAGAGGCCCTAGACAAAAAAAGGGAGGTGCTCTTGGGCAACTGCGTCGACTGCAAGATTCTCATCAGAGCCCGCTCATGTTCAGCCACCTCATACCGAGGCAAACTCACCCCTACCCGGCTTACATTCAAGGAGCCCACGGTGGACTCCAAAATATGAGCGATTTTTGTCCAACGACGAGAGCCTTCTTCATCCGAAGGAAGCGAATGAACATGAAAAATTTCATCAGCTCCCAACAAAACCAAACGATCAAATTTAAAACGCCCGTAAGTGGGCAGGAGACACTTTTCGCCCAGTTCACCTTTGAATAAGCCCCGAGACATCAATTCCGTTAAAGTGCCGTAGAGTCTCCAATCTAACCAGGCATTGGTAGAACGAAGGGGCTTTTCGTCTGAACCTACTACAGCGACCACGAGATCCGCCTCGAATTGATCGAGCTCCTCTGGGATCTTCTTAAAAACTAGCATAGGGCTTAAGGATTAAAGTTTTTGGCCTCGAGATCAAAGGCTTTTTCGGTTTCTGAATCAGGTTTTTCACGAAACCTTTTAGCCACTTGATCTAAAACTCCATTTACGAAGCCCGCACTGTCCGTAGTGCTGAATTTCTTAGCCAATTCGACGGCCTCATCAATAATGACTCGAATCGGGGTATCGGGCTCATTGAGCAACTCCCAGGCGCCCATTCGCAAAATGACCCGATCGATGCGCTCAAGACGAGCGATCTTCCAGTGTTCCGTGCAAGCTTGAAGTTTTTCATCAATATCGGATCGCGAAGCCTGAACTCCAAGCGCCATACGATAAAAGAGGTCGCTGATGACCTCATCCGCAAAAAAATGCTTTAAAAAGAGCTCGGCGCTTAAGGTAGCTGTCTCAATGCTCAAATCGTCTTGATACAAAAAGCCCAGGGCTGCCTCGCGCGCCAAATGGCGCTGTCCCATTGGAGGCCCGTGTAGTCTTGAATCAACCAATTGTCAAAAAAAATGCCTCCCATTATTTACTGCTTCGAAGGGTCCACAGAACCCTTTAACTTCGGGATCGCGACGCTAATAGCCCTTGTATTTCTTCACTTTTTCTTTGCCAAAAGAGAGCTGAGCTCTGACATAAAATCGTTAATGTCTTTGAACTCACGGTATACGCTGGCAAAACGCACATAGGCCACTTGATCGAGAGCCTTGAGGCGCTTCATGATTTCTTCGCCAATATCGGCTGTGCGAACCTCTTTTTCGTTTCGATCTAAAATCGCTCGAATGACTTGGCTGACGAGCTCTTCAATTTGATGAATGCTCACGGGCCGCTTCTCGCAAGCTTTGAGCACGCCTGACTTAATATTCTCGGGATCAAAAGCCTGGCGTCGCCCATCTTTTTTGATGATCCACGGATAGGACTGATCAATGGTTTCGTAGGTCGTAAAACGATAATTACATTTTTCGCACTGACGGCGACGACGCACCTCGAGGCCTTCTTTAATCGCTCGAGAATCAACGACTGAAGTCTCATCAGATTTACAGATGGGGCACTGCACGTTTGATCACCACGTCCAAAGAGGAAAGCTCTTACAAAACTCGCCAATTTCTGAACGCGTTTTGCTGTGAAGGGCCTCATCTTGTGGAGCCTTGAGCACTTTTAAAATCCAATCTCCCACACGTCTAAAATCCGATTCAGAAAATCCACGAGTGGTGAGAGCCGGTGACCCCAGACGAATTCCCGAAGTCACGCGCGGAGGCTGAGGATCTCCCGGGATCATATTTTTATTGGCCGTCACGCCTGAACGCTCCAAAACTTTTTCGGCCACATCGCCCGTGATCTGAAAGGGCCTAAGATCCAAAAGCATCATATGATTATCCGTGCCACCACTAATGACGGTAAGGCCCCCCGATTGCAGCTGATCGGCGAGTGCTTTTGCATTCTTGATGACCTTTTCGGCGTAGGTCTTAAAACGAGGGTCGAGTGCTTCTCCAAAAGCTACGGCTTTGGCGCCGATCACATGCATCAGCGGCCCGCCCTGAATACCCGGAAAGATTCTTGAGTTCACCGACTTGGCATACTCAGGCTTCATCAAAATCACACCGCCGCGAGGACCACGCAGAGTCTTGTGCGTCGTTGAGGTCACAAAATCAAAGATCCCTACCGGACTTGGGTGCAATCCCGCAGCAACCAGACCCGAGGGATGCGCCATATCGGCCAAAGTTTTGGCACCCACTTCATCGGCAATTTCTTTGAATTTTTTAAAATCAATAAATCGACTGTAAGCGGATGCTCCCGCCACAATCATTTTTGGTTTTGCGGTGCGCGCCAGGTCACGCACTTGATCGTAGTCGATCAGACCCTGTGCATTCACACCATAATGAACAATTTTGTAGAGCTTACCCGAAAAATTAACACTCGAGCCATGGGTCAGATGCCCGCCTTGAGCGAGATCCATACTCAAAATGCAATCACCGGGCTCCAAGCACGAAAAATAAACCGCCATGTTGGCCTGCGATCCGGAGTGCGGCTGAACATTGACATCACTCGCCCCAAAAAGTTTTTTGAGACGATCAATGGCCAGAGACTCGACCTCATCGACCACTTCGCAGCCGCCATAGTAGCGCTTACCTGGATAACCCTCAGCATATTTGTTCGTGAGAACACTGCCCGATGCTGCCATCACGGCAGGTGAGGCAAAATTTTCTGAGGCAATCAATTCGAGCTGTGATTTTTGCCGCTCTTCTTCACGTCGAACGAGTTCAAAAAAAGGATCTTTGGATTCCATTATGCTTCGCCCCCCGTTTCATCTAAACGATTCAACTTGGCCACCCGTCTCGCGTGGCGCTCACCTTGATCCACCTTCGCTTTCAAAAAAGCTTCGACACATTCAGCCGCCCGATCAAGATCCACGACTCGAGACCCCAAACATAAAATCTGTGCCTGATTGTGCTCGCGAGCCATCTTGGCACTAAAAGTCTCACTCACCGCAGCGGCCCGAATTCCTTTGACCTTGTTTGCTGCGATCGACATTCCGATTCCGGTCCCACAAATGAGAACGCCTACACTGCCCGAATTTTCGAGCACCGATCGAGCGCATTTCACCGCATAGTCTGGGTAATCGCAAGACTCCGTACTCTCTGTCCCCAAATCGCGCCAGGCTACGGACTTTAGCTTTTGCATTAAGGATTGTTTGAGCTCAAGCCCGGCATGATCACAGGCGATGAAGACCATTACAGTCTCCTAAAAATCAGCGAGGCGTTCGTGCCCCCAAATCCAAAACTGTTACTCAAGGCATACTCATGTTTGAAGTCTTGAGCAGTGTTTGGCACATAATCCAAATCACACTCCGGATCTGCTTGATCTAAGTTGATCGTCGGAAACGCAATTTGATGCATCAGCCCCAAAATCGAATACACGGCCTCAATACCACCGGCCGCACCCAAGGTGTGCCCGATCATCGATTTGGTGGAAGTCATTTTAAGTTGCTTCGCATGGTCCTTAAATACGCTTTTAACCGCTTGAGTTTCGGCAATATCGCCTAAACCGGTCGAAGTGCCATGCGCATTGATCGCACCAATCTCCGGTCCGTTTAACTTCGCATCAGCAAGAGCCATCATCATCGCTCGCGCAGCTCCACGACCTTCTGGAGCCGGTGCGGTAATGTGGTGCGCATCACAGTTGGCTGCATAACCCACGAGTTCTGCCAGGATCGGAGCTCCTCGCCTTTTGGCGGACTCCATTTCTTCGAGCACTAAAACGCCTGCACCCTCACCCACCACAAAACCATCACGATCTTTATCAAAGGGCCGGGAGGCCTTTTGGGGGGCATCGTTGCGAGTCGAAAGAGCCCGCAGTGCATTGAAGCCCGCAATGGCGAGGGGGCAAATGGTGCTCTCCGCCCCACCACTCACAGCGACATCTAAATAGCCATGCTTAATCATGCGGTAAGCCTCGCCAATGGCATGAGCCCCCGACGAGCAGGCAGAGGTGGTCGCAAAGCTGGCGCCATAAAGCCCATACTGAATAGCGACTTGCCCTGCCGCGAGATTTGAAATCGTCTTTGGAATAAAAAATGGACTCACACGTGTGGGGCCACGATTGACGATGGTTTCTTTGGTGGCCTCGATATCGGGAAGCCCCCCCATTCCACTGCCGATGATGGATCCACTACGCTCGCCCAGAGCCTCTGAGAATCTGCTGCGATTGGTGCTGAGCCCACTCTGCGCGATGGCTTCATGCGCAGCTGCCAAAGTGTAATGGATAAAGACATCCATGGTTTTGACATCTTTAGGGTCCATGTAGATGTCGGGATTAAAGCCCTTCACCTCACCTGCAAAGCTCGTCTTAAAGCCTTCGGCATTGAACCGAGTGATCGGTGCAATGCCTGACCGGCCGGCTTTGAGTGCCTCAAGATTCTCTTGAGTCCCAATGCCAACCGATGAAATCGCCGACATCCCTGTAACGACGACTCGACGATTCATAAACCCTAGGCCGCTTTGCTCTTTTTAATATAATCAACAGCGTCGCGAACTGTTTTGATGGACTCGGCATCTTTGTCTGGAATGTCGATCTGAAACT
>JBILFF010000020.1:0-23414 GCA_044351695.1 Bdellovibrionota bacterium | reverse complement strand
CTCCACGATGTCGAGAGAGACTGCGCCGAGGTCACCGACGAATGAGCTTTCAAGCTTCACATTCTCTTCTGGAATCTTCAGACTTTTTGAAATCAGTCCGGTTACACGTTTTTCGAGTTCCATTGGATTCTCCTTATTTTAAAACTCTTTCTTACACCAAAAATTTTCATCGAGCCTATCGCATCAGCAGGCCACCGTTAACATCCAAGGTAGCTCCAGAAATATATCCAGATTCCTCAGCACACAAAAAGTGAATTGCAGAGGCCACCTCTTCGGCAGATCCTAACCGCTTCACGGCAATATTCTCCAGATAGAATTTTTGAACTTCTTCAGGCAAGCCCGAAGTCATCTCGGTTTCAATAAAACCAGGCGCGATGACGTTACATGTCACATTGCGGCTACCCAGCTCCTTGCTCACTGATTTCGCAAATCCAAAGATGCCCGATTTTGAAGCGGCATAAGCCGATTGGCCTTTATTGCCCATTTCGCCCACCACTGAACTGACACAAACGATTCTTCCGTAGCGGTTCTTCATCATGCTGCGACTGACTGCACGCACACAGTGAATCGTTCCCAAAAGATTGGTGTTGATCACTTCTTCAAAGTGCTTGGCATCTGAGCGAGGTAAAAGAGCATCCCGAGCGATTCCCGCGTTGGCCACTAAAACATCAATCTTTGAGTCCTCTGAAACAATTCGATCTATCCCAGCCTCGACTGCCGAAGAGTTTGAAACATCGAAGCCGATGATTTGCGACTGAGCTGAAAAAGCTCGACAAGCCTCTAAAACTTTCTGAGCCGCCGCCTCGTTTGATTGATAGTTGATCCAAACTTTTGCACCCGCTTTGGCAAGTCGAAGAGCAATCGCTGCTCCAATCCCTCGACTCGCCCCTGTGACCAATGCCACCCTGCCCTGCAACGAGAAAGCTTGAAATTCACTCATGATCGCGCTCCTCCAGCGATTTGATCTTCAGCCGCTGAAAAACTTGCCGAGAGCCTACTCATCAGCCCTTGTCGTACGTAAAGTGAAGCAATGCGCAGAGCCGACGAGATCGCCTTTGCGTCGGAGGACCCATGGCCCACGAGGCCCAAACCATTCAACCCAATCAAAGGCGCGGCTCCGTATTCTCGGTAGTCGAGCTTGGTTTTCATGGCGTTAAATCCGCCTTTGGCAAGCCAAGCTCCAAGAGCCCAAATCGGCTGCCGAGTCAGTTCGTCTTTGAGAATATTTTTCACGGCCTTTGCAACACCCTCTGCGGTCTTGAGAGCCACATTGCCCACAAATCCATCACAAACGATCACATCCACTTTGCCCTGCAGAAGATCGCGACCCTCTACGAAACCCACATAATTCTCGGGCATTCTTTGTTTGAGAATATCGTGTGTGTTTCGAACGAGCTCATTGCCCTTACCTTCTTCTTCACCAATATTGAGCAAGGCCACTCGCACTTGAGGACGGTTAAAAACCGTCTGCATATAAATCTTACCCATCGTCGCAAATTGCTCCAGATACTGAGGAGTACAATCCGCATTCGCACCGGCATCGAGAAGAGCCGTGCCCCCCTCTTGATTGGTCACCGACGGAAAGTGACAAAGAATCGCTGGTCTTTTGACCCCGGGCAGTCGGCCCAAAATAGCGATGCCGTAAGCCATCATCGCTCCGGAGTTACCCGCTGAAACCGCAGCATCCGCGCGCCCATCTTTGACGAGCTGAAAAGCTTTGGCCATGGAGGAGTCCTTTTTTTGGCGAACGGCTACAGATGGGCTTTCGTGCATCTCAACCAGCTCGGAAGCATGAACAATCTCGAGATGACCGTCATAAAGATATTTAGTGAAGAGAGATCGATCGAGTCGATACTCCGGCTTTGAGTCCAGATCCTGAGCAGCCCTTTCAACCGATTCGAGCAAAGCTTTCTCCGGCCCACAGAGAAAAACCTTCATATCATCGCCCGACTCAAGGGCACGAGTGACTGCCCGGACGGCCCCTTGAAGATTGGGAATCGCCAGAAAATCACCACCCATAGCGTCGAGGGCTATTTTACTTTTCATTAGTTATGCTTCAGTTGTGATCACAACTTTTCCCCGATAGGTGCCCGAACTCGGGTTCACGCGATGGGGCATGGTATAGGTTCCTGTTGTCTTATCCAGAGAGACATTGGGGACACCCATCTTCCAGGTCGAAAAACGCATTCTTTTTCGCATCTTCGATGTTTTCTTCTTAGGAACGGCCATGTTTCACCTCAAAACTTGTTTAAAGGTAATCAGAACACCAAAAAACTCGCAAAAACAAGGTCTAAAACTCGCGATTTAGACGATTTAAACTGCTTATCCAGCCTGAATGGGAGGAAAAGGAACGCTTGCCCACGCCGGCCAAGCCTGGCGCAATGGGGCGGTGATCGCGGAACTCCTGCAAAATTTGGAATCTCAGATCTCGCAGATGGGAGAGATTCAGCTTTTTGCGAGCCTTATTCTTTTGACCTTTCTTCAAGAAGACAGCGTGCTTTTGCTTTGTGCCGCTTTGGTTGCACGAGGAAGCATGAGTTTTGAAATGGCTTTTTGGGCGAATTCCACGGGCGTGCTGGTGGGTGACTTTCTCTTGTACGGAATTGGCGCGGGCCTGGGGCGATTTCGACAAAGACTATGGATCGTGGGCAGAATTCTCAAACCCGAAAGAGTGGCGCTGGGGCAAAAACTCTTCGCGCGCTGGGGTTTTTGGATTGTGATTCTCAGCAAGTTTACGCCCGCCCTTCGAACTCCGCTCTATTTAAGCATGGGTTTTTTAAGGTCGGGCTTTTGGAGCTTTGCGCTTGCGATTTCTCTAAGCGGGATTCTCTGGATTCTTTTTATTTTGAAAGGCGTCTTAAAAGCAGAGGAACTAGGAGTTCTTCCCGGCTTTGTCGCTCTCCTGCTCATTGGAATCATCGCTTCACAGATCGTCTCGTGGCGTTATCGAAAGCGAATTCAAGATCAAAAAAATCTGAGATGAACCCGTTTAGGATGGCTCTTTCTTTTTTGAGCGTCGCGCAAAAGCTTCGGCCAACGAGCTTTTCTCATCATGAGAAATCCGTCGATCTTCTTCGGTCTCAATTTCTACTTGATGAGACTCACAGCCCGGGGGACACGAGGCTTTGTTGAGATCGGTGCCACAATTGAGGCAAAGCCCTTTACAATCGGGGCGGCAGAGAATGCGCATCGGGGCTTGCAAAACCACTTCTTCGCGCAAGAAGGGGCGAAGGTCCACGGTCTTTCCATCATACTCGCCAAAATCCACATCATCATGATCGTCTCGCCCAGGTTTGCCATGGCGAAATTTTCCGCCATCAGAATCGTAAGTCGAAAACTCAGACTTCGGCATCAAAAACAACTCCCAGGGACTCTTGAGTGAGACTTGAGATTCAGAGCCGCAGCGATCGCATTCGCCCGAGTAGAGAGTCTCGAAAAAGCCACGGACGTGCAGCTTAGTGCCCACGCGGAAAGCCTGAAGCTCGCCGGTGATGGGTTTAGAAAAATGCTCCTCGAGATCTTTTTCGTAGGTCGCCTGCTCATCTCCGGGCAAACACAGATCTCGCATGCGCTCAGAAAAGCGAATTTGACATCCTTCGTCTGGGATTTGATGAACACCAAAATGCAACGATCCTGAACTCATGCGCTCGTCTATAGCTGAAGTCATCGGCTTCTCCAAGATTTCCAAATTGGCTTCATTCTCAGCACCGGCTATCAAGTCGAAATGACAAAGCTCTTTGCTGACCAAGCCGGCGAGTCTCGAACAACAACTTTTGAGGTCCTCGAACCACAAGAAAGAGATGCTCTCAAGGACCTACGTTTAGGAATCTTGGGTTTTGGGTCACAAGGAGCTGCTGAGGCCATCAACTTGCAACGTTCAAAAATTTCTTTCTCGTTGGGCCTCCGCCAAGGCAAGTCCTGGGATCGAGCCGCCTCACTTGGATTTAAGCCCATCAGCCCAGAAGACTGCATCAGTCAATCTGAGGTGATTCTTTTTAACCTGCCCGATCAACTCCAGGCCGATTTCTATTTTGCTCATCTGCAGTCGAGCTCAGTTAAATTTCTGGTCTTTGCTCATGGCTTTGCCAGCACCTTTAAAAAAATACCGCTGAGCTCTTCAGGGCCCGAGCATGTTTTGATTGCTCCGAAGGGAGCAGCCTCAGGACTTATTGAACTTTACGGAAAGTCTACCGCCTTGCCGGCGATTCTGGCTTTTCAGAGCGCCGATCGCTCAAAAGCCGCTCCCTCCGAGAAGCTTTGGATCGAAGCTTTAGCTTTGGCGATAGGATGTCACCGAAGGGCTTTGATTTGGGCCAACTTTAAAGATGAGGCGGTTTGCGATTTGTTTGCAGAACAAGCGCTGCTCTGTGGTGGGGTGAGCAGTTTGCTGAGAGCCTCGTACGAGGTGCTCGTTGAAAATGGGTATCATCCAGAGGCCGCGTACTTTGAAACGCTTTATGAACTCAAACTGATTGTCGATTTAATTTGGCGAGAGGGTATTTCGGGCATGAGATCTCGAATCAGTCCGACCGCTCGCTACGGAGACGTCACTCGAGGCGATCGAGTGATCGATGCTCACACGAAATCAAAAATGATTGAGATCTTAAGAGAGATTGAGTCCGGCCAGTTTGCGAATGAGTTTATTGAGCAAATGGGCTCAGCGGCTTATGAGGCTCGACTTCAAAATCAATCGCAGCATCCCATAGAATCCATGGGGCAGAAACTTCGAGAAATGATGAAAACTCCCGTTTAGTGGACTCCGTTAAGCCTGCACTTGCCGAAGCTCTGGACTGTTGGCTTCACCCGCAACCGTTTGACCCTCAAAGTGAGCCATACCACCCTTCAGAACATAGAGAAAATGAAAGCCTCGGGAATTCAAAAGTTCTGAAGCGGCAACGCTTTTCACACCGTTATCACACACAATCAAGAACGCCTGCATGCGACTCAATCGGTCTAAAACCTTAGAGAGTTGATCATAAGGAATATTGACCGAGCCTGGAATAGCCGCGCGCTCGTATTCCTCGGCAGAACGAATATCGAGAATCATTCCTTCGCGTGCGATCTGAAGCCAGGACTCAATTTCATTTGAAAAAATCAAATCATACTGAAGGCCCTTTTCTAAAGATTCGAGCGACAAGGGCAACCGAAGGACCAATTTGCGCGCCACAGATTTCATTTGTTGGTTGAGCTTATGATTTTGCCCCTTCAAGTCCTGAACTGATTTTTGAAGATCAAGAATCTGATTCTGAAGCTCTTGAAGTGATGCGCTAATTTCGTTCTTCCAATTGGATTGTCCAAACATACTAAAAGTGTAACGAGCGCGTTTCTTTAATTGCAAGCTTTTGATGCTCACGAGCTCAGAAAGAATGCTCCTTTCACTTCTGATTCGAGCTCTCTATAATGCGCCGAATGAATACTTCTCCCATGTGGCGAGCCATTCAGTTGGCCGACCAAGCTTCCGGATGTTTACTGCCGAACCCTCGAGTGGGTGCGGTGGTGACCCTCGATGATCGCATCTTGGGCGAGGGCTTTCATCGAGGACCTGGCAGTCCCCATGCCGAGGTCATGGCAATCATCGATGCCCGCCGAAATGGCTTGAGTGATTTCTCACGAGCCGAACTCTTTGTGAGTTTAGAGCCTTGCTGTCACCGCTCAAAACGCACCCCACCCTGCGTTCCCCTCATTCAAGAACTCGGCTTTAAGAGGGTTCACGTCTCTCATCGCGACCCCAACCCCAAGGTGCGCGGCCAAGGTATTGCGGCCCTTGAGACCTCAGCCATTGAAGTCATGGTGGGAGATCAAGAGCAAGCGGCCTATATTCTCAATCAGGCCTATATCAAGAATCAAAAACGCAAAGAGCCCTATGTGCACCTTAAGCTCGCTATGACTTTCGATGGCAAAATGGCCGATGATCAAGGGCGATCGAAGTGGATCACGGGCGAACTGGCACGGCAAAAAGTTCATGAGTTGCGGAATCGATGCTCAGCCATTCTCACCACAGCCAATACCATCGAAGCCGACAACCCTCGCCTCACGGTTCGACTTCGGGGTGAGGAGCGCGGAACCAAGATTCTGATCTGGGGCCGAAGTCCTCAGCGAACCAAAGCTTGGAAGTTTTTAAAGCAAGCAAAGGGAGTAATGATTTCGAAGAGGGGGGAGACTCTGAAGTCTTTTTTAAGACGCGCTTTGCACGAGGCGGAGGCCGGCGAAATTCTAGTCGAAGCAGGCCCCCGACTCGCCTCTCTCATCCTTAAGAATCAACTAGCCGACCGGCTCCATCTTTTTTATGGCTCTGGATTTTTGGGTGGTCGAGGAAAATTCTCGATCGGGCAAGACTGGCGAGACGCGAAACTCCCCCGCATCAAAAAAATCAAAATGAGCAGCCATGATCTCTTGGAAGGCGACCTTTATCTTTCGAGTTTTCTGAAGCTCTACCGCCCCTAAAGAGTTCTAGTTTTCTCAGACGATCCCCCTCTGTTTTACACTAAAATCTCTTTTATTTTCAGATATTTAGAAGCCCCCAACTCGTCCATTGCCCCCAAGTTGATCTCATACTAGAAGAGGCTGTGTTTTCAGGATTGATTCAGGCCAAGGCAAGGATTTTAGCACGCGAAGATATGAATCGCGGTCAGAGACTCCAATTCAGCCATGCATTTTCAGACCGTTTAGTTTTAGGAGAAAGTATTGCGATCAATGGAGCTTGCCTCACAGTTACTGCATTCGATTCAAAAAGTTTTTGGGTCGAAGTGTCTCCCGAAAGTCTAGAGCGTACGAATTTGGGAGAGATGGAGCTGGGCCGCTCGGTGAATCTCGAGCGATCGTTGGCAGTCGGCGATCGCCTCGGTGGACATTTTGTATTGGGGCATGTGGATGGGTTAGCGATCGTTCAAACCATAGATCGCGCGGGGGACTTTCATCGCGTGACTCTTCGTTTGCCTCCCGGACTCACCCGCTACTGCGTGTCTAAAGGCTCCATTACTTTTGACGGCATCAGCTTAACGATTAATAAGGTTTTTCAAGATGACTGCGAGGTCATGGTCATTCCTCACACTTGGAGCGAAACCAACATTGGCGAATGGACCATTCATCAACGAGTCAACGTGGAGTGTGACTATCTGGCGAAACTCGTCGAAAAATTACAGTGCGAAAAAATAAATTCTCGAGACACTCAAGACCCCTCTTTAGGAAGGTTCGTATGATCGATAGACCAAAGTTTTCAAGCACAGCAGAATTGGTTGCCGAATTGAAAGACCACCGAATGATCATTCTGGTCGATGACGAAGACCGAGAAAATGAGGGGGATCTTGTTTGCCTGGCAGAAAACATCACTGCCGATCAAATCAACTTCATGGCTAAACACGCGCGCGGTCTTATTTGCCTGAGTCTGTCACCTGAGATTGTCGATCAACTCGAATTGCCGGCCATGACTCGAAAAAACGAATCTCCCTATGGAACCGCCTTCACTATTAGTATCGAAGCTCGATCAGGAGTAAGCACTGGAATATCAGCCGCTGATCGAGCGCACACCATTCGCGTGGCTAGTCACCCTGAAGCTAAGACCAATGATCTGGTTTCTCCTGGTCATGTTTTTCCGCTTCGTGCCGCAGTGGGCGGAGTCTTAAAGCGCGCGGGTCAAACTGAAGGCAGCGTGGATCTTGCTCGGCTTGCTGGAAAGCGCCCGGCAGCTGTGATTTGCGAGATCATGAAAGAAGATGGCACAATGGCGCGCCGAGATGATTTGTTTGAGTTCGCCAAAATTCATGGATTAAAGATTGGAACAGTTGCCGACCTGATTCGGTACCGGATGAACTCGGAGTCTCTGGTCAAAGATGAGGGCTCAGTGAATCTGCCGACGAAGACCGGATATTTTAAACTTCATTTGTTTTCAAACTCGGTGGATTCGGCTCAACATTTAGCGCTCGTTAAAGGATCCCCCCGACCCGACACCCCCTGTCTCGTACGCGTTCACTCTGAATGTTTGACCGGAGACGTCTTTCACTCCAAACGATGCGATTGCGGTGACCAACTTGACGCTGCTTTACAACAGATACAGAACTCCGATTGCGGCGTGTTACTTTACCTTCGACAGGAGGGTCGTGGGATCGGACTTCTCAATAAAATCAAAGCCTATCAACTTCAGGAGCAAGGACTCGACACCGTTCAGGCAAACGAGAAGCTCGGCTTCAAAGCAGACTTGAGAGATTATGGAATTGGCGCACAAATTCTGCGCGCGCTCGGCGTGAGCAAAATGCGACTACTCACTAATAACCCGCGAAAAATTGTGAGTCTCGATGGTTATGGCCTTCAGGTGCTAGAACGAGTTCAACTTGAAATGAGTTCCAAACCCGAGAATGTGGAATATCTAAAAACAAAAAGAGACCGCTTAGGACATTTACTTCAACTGGCGGCCGAGCGACCTCGTCGAAATAGTGATATGCGAGAAAGTGAGCGTTGATGATTCTTGTTCTGCAAAGCCTTTGGAATCAAAGTTTAACTGATCGTCTGGCAAAAGGCGCACGCGAAGAAATTGAACGTGCAGGTTTTGAGTGCCAGCTCATTCAAGTACCCGGGGCTTTGGAACTGCCTCTCGCTTTGGAATGGTATTTTGTAAGCCAAGTTCAAAATATTCAGGGGGCAGTGGCCTGTGGCGTGGTGATTAAAGGTCACACTCATCATTTTGAACTCGTAGCCAGCGAGGCCTCTCGAGGACTCATGGATGTCTCGCTCAAGCATGGCCTACCTGTGGGACACGCCGTACTGGCCACTTACACGATCGATCAAGCTCAGCAACGATGTCAGGATTCGAGCAATAAAGGGGTGGAGGCCGCTCAAGCCGTTTTGCAAATGATTCAATTAAAGCGAGGTATCCTTTAATGGCAGTAATAAAAATGACCCATGCGGCTGTAAAAGTGAAAAATGTAAAACAATCGATGAGCTTTTTTGCCGAAACTTTTGGCCTGAAGCCCGCATGGAGCGGCCAAGAGGACTGGGGAATGCTGAAGAGCGAGGGAAGCACTTTAGCTTTGATCGAGGAAAATCAAGAAATCCACCCTCCTCACATCGGCCTGGTGGTTGAGAACAAAGAAGATGTCGATCGAATCTACGAAAAGCTCAAAACATCAGGCGCAAAAGACATTGAAAGCCCCAAAGATCATCGCGATCAAAGTCGCTCTTTTTACTTTAAAGACCCCGATGGCAATCAGTTTGAGTTGCTTTGGCTACCCGATCATTTGACGCGCTAAGTAAGAATTAAAAAATCGCCCTTCTTCGGAGGGCTCTTTATACTACCGCCATGTGGTGGGGGATTCTTTTATTTTTTCCGATTGGCTCTTCTGCACAGTCTGTTTCTATTACTGAGCTTCACGATAGAGAAATCGCGGTTCTTTACCGAATGGAGCTTCTCAAGACCCCTCACACCAGCCAACTCAAAAAATGTTTAGCGTCACGCGGGCAGGAGTTTCCAAAAAATTTTTCAGGCCTCTGGGATAAACAGATCTTCACGTCCAAAGAGTTTGGGGATTTGAAGGCATGCGAAATTTCAGACTGTGCTTTTCGCTTTCGAGCGGATGAACGATCAGAAATTCAAAAGGCAAAATCGGATCAACAAATCAAAGATTTAGTTTATCGATTTTATGAAGACCGATTGAAGGGAAGAGTCGAGCCCTACGCTCATGAGGCCCACCTGAGAATTCAGGAATCCTCAGCAAGCTTTGAGTTCTGCGCGAGCCCCAGCCTCGATCAACTGCTTACAGAACGCAGCCCGAATCCAGCGCAAACTGTATTTGAAGTCGTCCAGTACGATACGCGAATGCGGCCTACAGCACGAATGAGTCGCATCCTCTCTTTTAACACCGCTCAGGGAGCAGCATGCTGGTCAAAAGCACTTCTCTTTTCGAATCACTACGAAGTCGATCGAGTCGAGGTTTGGCGGCTGCAAAAAAACGAGCTTCGATTGAGCGTCAGGCAGCGGATTGATTTTTTGCACAGCTGGTGGCGCCGTCTACGCAAAGGAGAGCTGCGGGAACCGCTTCATCAGTGGGCCGGCGACGAAATCAAGGCAGTGGCCCAGTGCCTTCAAAAGCGCTAGAGAGACTCAAAAAACCCAATCATTCTAGGCCATAACACTGAGTTTACGGGATTTTTAGGTCATTTTCATGTACAATAAGAACGTTATGGGAATGGATTTCGCAAAGTTTTGGGCTCAGCTTAGAAGCTTCTTGTTTGGAATCTCTTCGAAGCGAATCCCAGTGAGTGAGTTGAGCTCTACACTCTCCAAAGTCGATTGGAACCGATGGAAGAATATGAACCGTCGCGAGCTGGGACTCGCGGTTTCTGATCTTCTTGCTGATACCGAGCATCGAGTCCGAGACTTGGGTAAGCAGATCAATCCGACGATAGGCCTTCAGATGATCTTCAGTTTTTTTTGGTTGTTTTTAGTTGCCGCTGCTTTTGGGCTGTATCGCTTTAGTCCCGTCATGCTGTTGCCCATTATGCTTTTGCAGAGCGTGGTTGTTTTTTTAATGTTTACACCCCTTCACGAAGCCACTCATTTTGTGGGAAGTCGTAAGCGATGGAAGAATGAGCTGATGCTGCTCGCTTGCTGGCCCATGTTTGTGGGCAATCCAATCATGTTTCGACGGCTTCATATTGTGCATCACTCGCGAACCAACCAGCCCAAAAATGATCCCGATCATTTTACGGCTTCACCCTATTTAGCCCTGCGCGTTCTTAAATCTTTTTTGTTGATCTTCTATTACCACGTTTATGCTTTTAAGAACTTTAGAAGCTTGCGTTGGAGAGCTCACACCACTGCTTCTTGTGCGCTACCTCTTCTGTTGATTTACATGGCCATCGTCACTCCTTTTACGTGGAGTATTATCTTGGGTTGGCTGTTACCCTCCTTTTTAGCGATCGGGGCTTTGGGATTTCTCAATACTGCCTGGCCACACCACCCGGCTCAGGAAACCACAAAATTAAAGAATACTCGCAATGCTTATGTGCCGTGGATCCTGCAAGTTTTGATGCTCAATCAAAATCTTCATCTTGTTCATCATTTGAAGCCCAATCTCCCTTGGTATCAATATCCTGAATACTGGCGAGAAAATCGTGAGCGGCTCATGCGTGAGGGAGCCTGCCTGAAGGTCCTTAGCTCGCGTAGAGCCCCTTTTTCGCTCGCTCCCGAAAGCTGGGTTCAAGCCTATAAGCACATTAAGCAAGCCATAGAGCTCAATCTACGAGGACATTAAAAATCATAAAGTTCTGGTTTAAATCCGCTTTCCTGCTATCAAGGAAGAGCAAATTAACATAAAGACGAAATTGAACGGTCATCATGCCATCTACTGAATCACTCGAAAACACGCCCACTGTACAATTTAAGGATCTAATTCAACAGGATCTGATTATTAACAACTTAACCGAAAAAATGGGTTTCACGGACCCCACGCCTATTCAAAAAGCAGTGATCCCCAGCATCCTAGAGGGCAAAGACGTCTGCGCGGGCGCTAAAACCGGAAGCGGCAAGACGATGGCTTTTATTTTGCCTATCGCCCAAATGATTTTTGAAGGCCGAATTAAGAAGGCTTTAGTTCTCTGCCCCACCCGAGAGCTCGCGCTTCAAATTGATGAAGAAGCCATGCGAGCCTTAGATGGCCAAAATCAGGTCGTATCGATTCCTCTCTACGGAGGCGTGCCCCTCGACCAGCAGCTTCGCGCTCTCAAAACTCATAAGCCCTCGCTCTACATTGCTACGCCTGGCCGAACCATCGACTTCATGATGGAGGAGGCGCTCAACTTTGATGAGATAGAGCTGATCGTTTTAGATGAAGCAGATCGAATGTGCGATATGGGTTTTTCTCCGCAGATCACTCAAATTCTAGGATCTCTGAGGAGCCGAAAACAAAGTCTAATGTTTTCGGCGACCATGCCTAAAGAGGCGAATGAAATCATGATGTCTTATATGAAGGATCCTGTAAAAATTCAGGTCGACTCCCCACAAAAGGCATCCAACACCATTGAACACCGCGTGATATATGTCTCTCGACGAGACAAAAATAGATCCCTGAGCAAGATTCTTGAAGCTCCCGATCAAGTCACTGTGATTTTTTGTCGCACTCGAAAAGGTGCAGATCGTTTATACGAAGATCTACGACGCGAACGCCACGGAGTGGGAATCCTTCATGCCGGTTACGAAATGAACGAGCGGGAGAAGACGATCAGAGGCTTTCGTGATGGTAAAATCACGACCTTGATCGCAACAGATGTAGCTTCTCGGGGACTCGATATCGATACCGTAACGACGGTGATTCATTACGAAGTGCCTGAAAGCCTTGATGACTATATTCATCGATCGGGCCGATCCGGTCGAGCCGGTCGAAAAGGCGTTGCTTACCTACTGGTAGATCGACAGAGCAGTAATGATAGACGCTCTCTTGAAGAGTTTTCAAAAGTTGTAAAATTTGAAACCGATCCTGGATCGTCCGGGGAGAGCTCTTCGGAAGAGGACTCTGTATCGGGATCCGAAAGAGAGGATCATCGTCGATCATCTGATCGTGGAGCTCGATCGTCTCGCTCATCTCATCGACAGGGGCACCGATCTTCAAAAACGCAAGAGTCTCACAGCCGACGATCGGATTCCAGGACATCACGGCGATCCGAATCGGATCGCGGGCGAAGAAGCGAATCCGGCACAGAAAACGTCAGATTGCATAAGCCTGTGAAAAACTTCAGGCAGCGGGGATCTGAAAAGTCTGAGTCGGCGTCGAAATCTCGAAATTCAATCGCTCAAAAAGCGAAGTCGATCATGAAGATGATCCTCGGATTCTCGAAGAAGAAGTCTTAAAAAAGTTAAATCCAATCGATAGGCTGACGAAGATAAGACATTAATCGCTTCTCCTCTTCGTTGGCTTCGAAATCAGCTTGAAAGCCCCAATGAGCCACTGCCGGCAAACTCATCAGAATGCTCTCAATATTTCCTTTTGTCTCGAGGCCAAACAAAGTGCCTCGATCATAAACCAAGTTAAACTCGACATAGCGCCCACGTCGAAGAAGTTGAAACTCCTTTTGACGCTCCGTAAAATCTAAGTCTTTCGTTTTCTCAACGATTGGCACATACGCAGAAATGAACGCATTGCCCATTTGCATGACCTCAGAAAAATTTCGCTCCCAGTCCTCATTAAGATAATCGAAAAAAATTCCACCAATCCCGCGCGTTTCTTCGCGATGAGCTATAAAAAAATATCGATCACATTCTTTTTTCCACTGATCAAAGCGCTCTCGAGAGGAACAAGACTCCATCAGGGTCTGGTGAAAATGCTTAAAAAGATCTTCACGCGGAACGTAGGGGGTAAGATCAGCTCCGCCACCAAACCACCAACGATCCGGCTGCTCAAAGTAGCGATAATTCGCATGAACGGTTGGAATCTGAGGCGATCGAGGATGAATCACCAAAGAAATCCCGGTCGCGAAGAATTTTCTCTGTTTGGTTTGAAGCTTCTCGGCCAGACGCTCGGGCAGCTCCCCGTGAACCACCGAGGTATTGACTCCCGCTTTTTCAAAAACTCTGCCATCCGAGAGAATTCGAGTTCGCCCACCACCACCGCCGGGACGATTCCAACCGACTTCTTTAAATTTTAACTCGGGCTCAAAGGCTTCAAGCGATGCGCAAATGCGATCTTGAAGCGACTGGACGTAATCAACAACTCGTTCTTTCACCCTGATTATCTACCCACTTGCTCTCGAATCCATCCAGCACCTTCTTGCCACTTTTCTTCAGTCCAGTCTCGTGCCGGCGATAGGCGTTCTAGACCGGGGCGGATGACACGGGTCTCCACTTCTTGGCCATAGAGATGATAGGTCCAGTCGGAGAGAGCTGTCACCGTCTCTTGAATCTCTGTTCGATTAGGCACTGAGTAGCCTTGAGAGTTTGCAAAGTGTAGACCCTCTTGCGCTCCCCAATATCCAGCGCCCAGAAGAATACTGGCAATCACTGTCGGCTTTACTAACCATCGGCCAAACCACTGGCGCATTTGTCGACCACGATTGAATAAGCCTCTCGCACCGTAGGTCTCCCCCAAATAAGACGCAGTATCAACGTTTACTTTTTGATTCTGGGACCAAAACCACTGCGCCAGAACGATGGCTGTGTCTTGATACATCGGCATCGTGAAGCGAATCGGAAAGCGGTACTGCGATCGTTGCTGCGACTTCTGAAACTCCTCGAGAGAATGATAAAGACTCTTGAGAAGTTTTTTCTCTGCACGAGTTAACTTGGGAGCCTCATGACTGTGCATCTTATTCTTTAACCCCTGCAAGACAGCATTCTTCGAAGCTGGCAATTGAACTTGAAACCAAAACAAGTGTGCAGCTTCGGGCTTAAGATAAAACTGAATCAGCGCGTTTGTTTTTTCTCCCGTTGCCTGAAGATTTCGATGTCCACGCTCGATACTCCCCCCTAACCAGCGCATTAAAACGTCTGAGAGGATTGAATCCGAAAAACCTTTGCGGTAGGCAGCTGCCCCCATTCGATAAACACCGAGAGCAAACTGAGGGTCTAAGATCATTTGGCCGGCCAAGCTTGGAGTCATTCCCACGGCTCCTCGAAACTGATCAATCAATCGCCGCCGCTCCACTGGCATACGAGAGGAGGCAACGTAGTTATTGAAAAAAACGAAGAGCTCCGTCGCTTCTTCAGCTCGAATTTGAGCTAGACGCTTGGCTTTTTCTTCTTCTTGTCTTTGTTTTTTCTCAATCGAAGCTCGACCCGCCTGATAGGCTTCGGCAGCATTGAGTTGAGTCAAGAGATTCAAGAAAAGTTGGTCAGCGGTTTGCTCTCGCAATTCCTGCAATTTTTTTTGGGCCGTCTGGAGCTCGGCCTCGGGTAGTGGAGATAATGCTCGCAACCGCTTAACCTCTATCTTCAAGTTCTCAAGCGCTTGCTTTTGAGCAGCCAGCAAAAGATCGTCTTCTTGCGCGCCCACATGGTCGACAAAATAATCGTGAAGAAGCTTAATCGCTTTTGCTGTTTCGTCGTCGATTTTCTTCATCGGGACCCCGCGCTTAGCTGCTCCAAGCATTTCAGCCAATCGACTCGCACTCTTTGAATGGATCACACCGATGTGATGGATAGCGCTCGCTAAAAACTTTTGACAGGCCTCAGACGCTTGAGGCTGATCCGATTCAGCAGTCGATATGGAAGACGCGTCAGAGCTTAGATCTGGCTGTGACGCCCCAAAACACAAGCCGGAGCTGGTCAAACCGAAAAGGGCAGTACAAAACAAAGTCCTTAAAATCATAGGGGGTCACACCTCTCACTGAGCGTCTTAATCGATGCCCGAAGCTCTGTGAAGGGGGGTGGGCTTGATTTTGAGAGATCAATGCAGCGAGTTTCGCAGCACCCGAGACTTCTTCTTAAAACCTCTTCCAAAGCCTCGCCATCCATTGGGCGAGACAGTAATCTTTTTCAAAATGAAGGGCCTGCTCAAAGGCATCTCCTGCTTCAAGATGAAGGCCTAAAGACGCGCAAGACACCCCTAAGCCAAAATGGATGCGGCCATTGTCTTTTTCAAAAGCCAGAGCCTTCATAAAACTTTGGCGAGCTTCTTCAAAGCGCCCGAGCTCCAAAAGACACTCTCCCTCAACCATAAACGAAAGAGCGCTCTCTGGCCGCAAGCTCGTGCAATTCTGTGCGTCTTGAAGGGCCGATTCAGACTGCTTGAGCCGCAGGCGAATCAATGCTCGGTGAAGTAAAGCCTCGTAATGATCGGGGTGGCTTTGCAACAGCTCACTATAAAGTGACTCCGCCTGCAAATATTGTCCCGACTCCATGGCTGCTTGAGCCCTTACAAACTGACGTCTTTCAGAAAGCATAGATTTATTTTCTCGCTGGCAGTCCCTCTTAAGCAATTCAATTCATCGCTGTTTTTTAATCCCCTAGCCCTAATCCGAAGATCATGGCTTTCTCGGCCTCCTCTGAGATCGCTTGAGGCGTGAAGGAAGTTTTTCCTCGGCCATCAGATGTGCTAGCGTTGAAACAAGATGGCTATTTTAGAAATCATTGATGTCCCCCATCCGACCCTTAAATTGATCGCAGAAGCCGTGAAACCCGAAGAGATTAATGATGAACTCAGGCGTTTTACTGCCGATATGATCGAAACCATGCTCGATGCTCCTGGGGTCGGGCTAGCCGCTCCACAAGTAAATGTAAGCAAGAGAATTCTGGTCGCCGATGCCAGCAGCGAGAATCCGGATTGGACGCCCTTTGTTCTGATCAATCCCGTCATCATCGAAAAATCAGGCGACTGTGTTTTTGAAGAGGGGTGTTTAAGTATTCCGGAGTTTCGAGCGAATATCGCGCGCTCAAAATGGATCAAAGTGCGCTACCTCGATGAGTTCGGTAAAGAACATACGATCGAAGACGACGGCTTTTTAGCAATCATTATTCAACACGAACTCGATCATCTGAATGGAATCACCATGCTTGATCATGTCAGTGCTACAAAGCGTGAGATGTATTTGAAGAAGCTAAAAAAGAAGGCTCGGCAAACTGAGCTCATGCGAGTGAGCTAAATGAGTCCATCCGTGATTTTTATGGGAACGCCCGAGTTTGCCGTTCCCAGCTTAAAAGCACTTCACGAACATGGTTTTCGTATCCCCTTAGTGGTCACTCAACCTGATCGACCCGCCGGAAGGGGTCAACGCCTTAGCCCGCCAGCTGTTAAAGTGTATGCGAAAGAGAGGGGGCTGCCGGTTTTTCAACCCGAGTCACTCCGAAAATCTGCTGAGGCGATGGACCAGATTCTTCGGACTCCCTGTGACTTTTTAGTCGTTGTGGCCTTTGGCCAGATCTTGCCTCAAGAAATTTTGGACCATCCTCGTGTAGCCCCACTCAATGTTCATGCCTCACTGCTTCCACACTACCGAGGCGCTGCCCCCATTGCTCGCGCGATTCTCGAAGAAGAAACCGAAACCGGCATCACCGTCCAGTGGATGGTGAAACAATTAGATATGGGCGATGTTTTGTTTCAGCTCCCCTGTCCCATCCAAAACGATGATACAGCGCAGAGCTTACACGATCGATTAAAATTGCTGGGGGCCAATGCTTTGCTCTCCTGTCTTGAGCAATTTAAAAGTCAGAGTATTCGTCGAACACCCCAAGATCCTCGGATTGGCTCGTATGCACCCAAACTGTCTCGCGAGGAGGCCTTGATTCAATTCGAACATAACGCGCATCGCGTTCACCGCCAAATTATGGGGCTGAATCCATGGCCAGGGGCGGAGTGTCGACTCCGTGGAGAGCGATTAAAGATCTGGAAATCTCGATTCTTAGCCAGAGCCCCCAAAGGCGTGCCAGGGAGTATAATGGAAAAAAGTGGTGAGGGAGTTGTGGTGGCCTGCGGCGAAGCTTGTATTGAACTTTTAGAACTTCAAATCGAAAATCGAAATCGTCAAACGGCGAGAGATTTTTTAAATGCTCACCCGCTTCCTGAAGGTTTAGTGTTGGGAGGATCGACCCATTGAGTTTTAAACGAACACCCAAACTCTCTCCGAGCTTGCTCTCGGCCGACTTTGGAAACCTTGAAACCGAGATCGCCCAGCTCGACCCCCAACTTGCGGATTACTTACACATTGATGTCATGGACGGACGCTTTGTTCCCAACATTACGATTGGCCCCGATGTGGTCAAAGCCATTGCCGATCGAACCGATATTCCTTTGGATGTTCATTTGATGATCGAACAGCCTGAAAATTTTTTGAAAGCTTTTCAACAAGCGGGAGCAAATATTTTGACGATTCACGCCGAAGCCTGTCGTCATTTACAGCGCAGCCTCGCAGCGATTCGAGAGATGGGAATGAAAGCCGGCGTCAGCTTAAATCCCAGCACGTCTCTCCATGTTTTGGAACACGTTCTGCCCGATCTCGACCAGATTTTGCTGATGACGGTAAACCCGGGATTTGGCGGCCAAGTCTTTATACCGCAGATGATGCAAAAGATTCGAGACTGCCGAAAAATGATTGCCCAATACCCGATAGACCTAGAAGTCGACGGAGGAATCAAGCTCGACAATATCAAGGCTATTCAGGAGGCGGGCGCAAATGTCTTTGTCGCAGGTTCTGCGATTTTTAAATCTCCCCCCTACAATGACACGATGAGAAAAATGAAGAGCCTACTCGCGGATTCCAGCGGCTTTCACTAGAATGAAGAAGTGAGCTTGAGGGGTCTCATTTTATTTTTGTTCATCTTGCTGCCTTTAGCATTTTCTGAATTAGGTGCTGATCAAAACTCTCAAATCGAACAAGCCGAAAACCTTCTCAAGAAAGGAAAAAACAAGCAGGCTCTAGAAATCTTAGAGCGAGCCTTTGATCGATCTCAGGAGCCCGAGGAACTTAGACGAATTGGTAATTTAATTTTGAACGCAGCTCCATGGAGTTATCCGAAGCGAGAGAATTTACTAAAATACCTTGTTAAGTTTGTGCCCGACCACCCCGACACACGTCGGTGGCTCATCGAGCTTGGAGATCGTGCTCGACAAAAGAGGGACCTCGATGAAGCCGAGGATTGGTATTTGAGAGCTGAGGCCATTTCTGGGGATTCTCTCCTACTCGACCAAAAATTTTTTGAGCTTTACCAAGAGAAGAAGCTTTTTCACCGCGCGTTTGAGAAAGGACTTCATATCATCGAGCAGCACGCCGAACAAAATGATCGTGGCTTTCAAAAAAAAATGGCTGCGCTTTGGTGGCAAACAGGACGGCTCAGTGATGAGCTCTTCGCGCGGGTGGCAAGCTTGCCAAACGGTATGAAGATTATTCACGAGATGATTCGTCAAACGCCCAAACGGACTCCCCATCAGCAAGCCGTCTTTGATCAGCTCCGAAGTCATGAGAAAACGCGGATGCTCGTGCCAAAAGAAGAGATGAAGACAGCAGAAGCAACTGCTGAGAATCGAGAGGAAAAGCCGACGGAGAGAATTCAAGTGCCTGAGGTGCCCGAAGTGGTACGCCCAGTTCTCAGTGCGCCCCCTCCAGAGCCCGAGCCTATCGACACGCCAACTGTCGCCCCGGCCCCTCCCCCTGTAGCGCCTCCGGCTCCGGCTCCGGCTCCGGCTCCGGCTCCGGCTCCGAACAAAAAAACAAAAAAACCTATCTCGCAACAGGAACACCTTGAGGTCGCTCAAGAAATGGCTCTGAATCCTGAGTCCTCCGCTGAGGAAATAGAAAGTTTCATTCGAGATATTTTTAAAAAATTTAAGCCGAAGCCTGAGGAGCAAGAAATTCAGAAGGCACTCGAACGAATCCAGCGCTGGGCAAAGCCTCAATTTGCAGAATCTTTTGGCTCAGAACTACTCATTCAAATGAGGGCCTGCCAAGATGATCTCGATCGTAGCTTACAAAGTCTGAGTTCAGCACCTCCCCCATGGCCCAACATTCTGCAGCCCGTTTTTCGAGAAAAAATTCGCCGCATCGTTCGTTCGATGCTCCAGGGTCTCGATCGAGCACGAATATCCTCGTCAGACCAAGAAGGAGAGCAGTCCGAGCAGCGCTTGCTTCTCATCCGAGAAGTTGAACGCAAATATCAATCATTTTTAGAGTGACTGGGCACTACGTCGATGCACCAGACCCACACCTCCTTGGTCGGTGGGCATAATCAACATATTTTGAATCGTAACATGACGAGGTCTACTGAGAGACCACACAATCGCCTCAGCAATATCTTGCGCTCTCAAAGGACGCATTCCTTCATAAACTTTCTTGGCCAGCGCCTCATCTTGATAACGCACCTGACTAAACTCAGTCTCCACCATGCCGGGGCAAATCTCGGTCACCCGAATATTCTTGCCCACAAAATCTTGTCTCCAAGCTTGTGACAAAGCATGAACAGCCGACTTCGTTGCGCAGTAAATGGATCCATTTTGATAAGTAAACAATCCCGCGATCGATCCAATATTCACGATGTCTCCGTCGTCTCTTTCCAACATTTGAGGAATAAGGATTTGAGAAAGACGAATCAAAGCAGCAACATTCGTTTCGAACATCTCTTGCCAATCCGATTCTTTAATCTTTTCAAAGCTGTGTCGGCCTCGAGCCAGTCCTGCATTATTGACAAGAACATCAATTCGGCGCTCGCCTAGAGCCCGCTTCCAGTCCTCGCTCGGACTACGAATATCCATCGGCAAAATAGAAATCTGAGACGAACTTTTTTGAAGAGCCTCCAGTCGCTCTCTTCGCCGAGCCACAGCAATCACTTCAAAGCCTGCTTGTGCAAGTTGGAGGGCGGTCTCATAACCAATGCCCGCGCTTGCCCCCGTCACTAAAGCCGTTCTTTTCATGCCCCAAAACCTACGGCCTAAACGAAAGAAGCTCAAGCTACGAAACGGCCTCGCGAGCCCTCTGGATCTGATCAAAAAACCAATCTTTTTAAAAGCTTACGAGATGAAACTCCGGACCGAAAAGTGCTGTGTTCAAGGGGGGGTTCCCAAAGCCCGAAAGCCCAGATATAGCAGGCCGCAGTGACGGTGACTGAGTGATGAAAAAGCCAAGATTCAAAGTTTGAATTGATAGAGCTGATCGAGCCGTCCCCAAAAGTTTAAAGTTCTAGAAACCCCTCCTCCTCTAGAAAAAAGGATCTCTTCCCCAAAAGAGAGATTCCATGAAGAAAGCCCCCGCATAGGGGGCTTTCTTTTTTTAAAATCCAAAAAATTTTAGGAGAAAATTAAACCGCTGATCGACTTGCAGCCTCTTGCTCTTTGCCCGACAGCTTAATCGCTGAAGCGACAATCGAATCACGATCAATACCTGCCAACCGGAAGAGCTTTGAGACCGAGGCTTGATCGTAAAACTGATCTGGAATCGCTAGGCATCGCAAGTCCACTTTCTTCAAGAGCTGCGCTTTCTCTAAAAACTCCATGACTGCCGACCCAAACCCACCAGAGATGACGTGTTCTTCTACGGTGATCAGACGAGGACATAAGTCCACCATGCGCCGGATGAGCTCCTCATCCAGAGGCTTCACAAAACGAGCGTTCACGACCAGGGTTTGCACACCATAGTCTCGATGTAAGGTTTTGGCCGCTGCAATGCTATGACCCACCATCGAACCATAGGCGAGCAAAACCACATCGATTGATTTCTTGTGGCTCTTCACTAATTTTTCGACCCACTCTGGGGCTAGAAATCTTTGCGAAAGGGGATCAGTGGTTTCTTCGGGCAGCGCCGAAAAATAAACGATTTCTCCACTACCCCACTTGATCTCACGGACTTCTTCAAGCTTTGAGTACATGGGCACACCGTCTCCATTGCCACGAGGATATCGCACGCAAGCAGGGCCTTCATGTTTATTCATGGCGACCACCAGCTCCTGAAGTTCACGCTCATCACGGGGAGCACAGCAGTGCATATTAGGCACCGCTCGCATAAAAGCGATATCGTAGCATCCATTGTGAGTCGCGCCATCGGCCCCCACAAAACCCGCACGATCCAAGCCGAACTTCACATTTAGATTCTGAATGCAAACATCATGAATCACTTGATCGTAAGCTCGCTGCATGAAGGTCGAATAAATTGGAACATGGGGCTTAACACCCTCCAAAGCCAAGCCGCCCGCAAAAGTCACGGCATGTTGCTCGCAAATTCCGACGTCATAGAATTGCTCTGGCAATTCTTTGGCAAATCCACTCAACCCCGTTCCCGAAGGCATCGCTGCAGTGATGGCCACCACGTTTTTATCGGCCTTCGCAAGCATCTTCAGCGTGTCAGAGTAGACCTTGCTAAAGGAGGCGGGCGCACCCACTTCTTTAATGATTTTTCCAGACTCTTTGTCATAAGGCCCGCAGCCATGAAAGGTTTCTTTATCCGCAATCGCCGGCTGATAGCCTCGACCTTTCTCTGTGACGATGTGAATCAAAACGGGTTCGCTTTGGGACTTCACGTTCTCAAAGACGCTGATCAGCGAATCCAAATCATGACCATCAAAAGGACCATAGTACTTGAACCCGAGAGCCTCAAAAATCACTGTCGGCACAAGCATGCCTTTCATCGCATGCTTTACTCGTCCCAAAGTTTGTACCACTTCGTCTCCCACGAGCGGAATCTTCGAGGCCAAAGACCGAACATCATCTTCAAGCTTCTGCACAAACGGCGACATCATCTGCCGGCTCAAGAACGAGTGAATAGCGCCCACGTTGGGAGCAATACTCATTTTGTTATCATTCAAAACGACTATTAAATTTTTCTTAAAGGCTTCGTCTTGATGCAGCCCCTCGTAAGCCATTCCCGCGGTGAGAGCTGCATCACCAATCACTGCAATCACTTTGTGATCGTCGCCTCGACGACGCATGCCCTCTGCCATTCCAATCGCTGCTGAAATGGAGGTTCCTGCATGACCGGCCCCAAACATATCGTGTTCGCTCTCCGGCCGCCGGCAAAACCCACTGACGCCCCCTTCTTCGCGAAGACCCTGAAATTCAACAAAACGCCCTGTAACCAATTTATGAGGATAAGACTGGTGCCCGATATCCCATAAAATTTTATCTTGGGGCGAATTAAAAACTTTGTGCAGAGCAAGGGTGAGTTCAATGACTCCAAGGCCCGGCCCAAGATGTCCGCCGTTTTTAGAGCAAACTTCGACTAAATAATCGCGGTACTCTGCAGAGAGCTGCTCAAATTCCTGCGGCGAAAAATTTTTGATGTCCGATGGCGACTTTACTCGCATACTCAGCGGATATCGCTTGATAAGTTCTTCGTTTGTAAAGTGACGCGATGGCATTCTGCCTCCTCAGACCTTTCTATTCACCACGAACCGACAAAAATCCTCTAACCGAGAGCCTTCTTTTATCGGAAGCCTCGCTAGTCTGGCTAGACTCTGATCCAGCCATTTTTGAGCCTCTCTTTGAGCCGGTTCGAGGCCCAACAAACTGACGTAAGTCAGTTTTGCGTTCTTTTCATCACTATGCACAGGCTTGCCGATTTCAGCCCCCCCAACGACATCTAAAACATCGTCCTGAATTTGAAAGGCGAGGCCCAAATCTAAAGCAAATTCCCTAAAGTCTGATTCGCTTTCAACACTTGCCCCCCCAGCCATGGCTCCCATCACCACCGAAGCGGCAAGGAGCTTGCCCGTCTTGTTGCGATGAAGCCGCTCGAGGCGTTGCAAGGGATCTGACTCTGCCGAATCCGGCCAAATATCAAGATCTTGCCCCAAAACCATCCCATTCATACCCGAGGCCTGAGACAGCTCTTTCACCCAACGGATCCGAATCGACTCCGACACTGGTGCAAACGCCAAGAGCTCAAAAGCTTTCGTCAAAAGTGCATCGCCAGCCAGAATGGCTCTCGCTTGGCCATATCGGATATGATTCGTAGGCATTCCCCGACGAAGGTCGTCATCGTCCATTGCTGGCAGATCGTCGTGCACTAGCGAATAG
>JBILFF010000202.1:0-3582 GCA_044351695.1 Bdellovibrionota bacterium | reverse complement strand
AAACGCTACCGTCTCTCTCTCCATGACTCCCCAGGCATCACTGGATCCCTATTTCACTGCAACCACGGATGCTACGGGATACTATTCCAAGACGGTCACTCCGGCCACGTGGTATGTCGCGGCATCTGCACAGGCGCAAGGCTATGCTGCTTCATCTGACCGTACGGTTGCGGTCTCCAATGCGGCAGTCTCCAACGTCGACCTCGTCCTCTCCTCCATGGAGTTTTCGTATGTTCGGACGAACGACCTGCTCTTCGCCTGTGTCTCTGACATGCTGCCGGACAGCGGGACACTCAGCACGTGGTGGGCCTATTACCCGTCAGGACTCGCGATGGCCGCCAAAGGTGCGCCGAGTGTTGAAATCAATAACGCCAAGTGGGAGAAGAACGCCTACACGTCGCAGGACGGTTTTCTGGTGGGAACGTACTCGTCGCCGATCCCGGTTAACGGCGCATCAATCATCGTGGCCGTGAAGCCGCAACGTAACGGTCTAGGCTCTTCGTGGACTTCTATCGTGGACATCTTCTACGACCGCCTGACACTGGGAATAAAGAATGATACCGGCAAAGTCTGCGTGCGCCGCAACAGTTCGCTTGACCTCAGCGACACTGCGATTCCGGATGGACAGATCACGGTCGTGAGCCTGGTGGCGCAGAGCAACGGGCAATACAAAGTCTGGGCCAACGGCTTGCAGGTTATGAATATTACCAGCATCAGTACGCTGACGAATCTAGTGAACGGTGTGGCAGGTGGCTATGCCAACGCGATCGACATCGGGCGAAATGATCCTGATGGCTGGAGCACGTTCAACGGCAATATCGGCGACGTTCTCGTTTACAAAGTCGCCTTAAGCGATGCTGACCGCCAACAGTTGGAGGCTGACCTGATGTCCAAATTCAGTTCGGCAGGATACACGATCAACGCATCTGCTGGTTCCGGTGGTACGATCGCTCCCTCGGGCTTAATAGCTGTCAGTCCTGGCACAAACCAGATCTTCACGATTTCGCCATCGACAGGGTATGTCATTGCCGACGTGACGGTCAACGGGGTCTCTCAGGGCGCGATCGGCAGCTATACCTTCACGAATGTGGTCACCAACCATACGATTGCCGCCTCTTTCAGCACCGTTGTTAACGCACCGCCATCAATTTCCGTCATACCTGACCAGACGATTGACGAAGATCACGTTAGAGCTGCCATTCCCTTCACCGTGAGTGACGCCGAGACGCCCGCCACGTCGTTGACCGTTACCCGCAGTTCATCGAACACCTCGCTCGTACCGGACGCCAACATCGTACTTGGCGGCAGCGGCGGAAACCGAACTGTCACTGTGACGCCGGCAACCAACCAGAACGGCAGTGCAATCATCACCTTGACGGTGAGCGATGGCGATCTCACAGCATCCACCACCTTCACGCTCACTGTCAACGCGGTCAATGATGCGCCGACCATCAGCGCCATAGCGGACCAATCGGCGAACACTAACCAGGTCGTCGGTCCCCTTGCCTTCACTGTGGGCGATGTTGAGACACTTGCTGCGTCGCTCACGGTCACTGGTTCTTCCTCCAACACGTCGCTGGTTCCCGACAGCAGCATTGTGTTTGGCGGCAGCGGCGCTAACCGGACGGTTACAGTCACCCCCGTTGCAGGTCAAAGCGGCACGTCCACAATTACGCTCACTGTCAGCGACGGTCAGCTGAGCGCGATTGAGACCTTTGTGGTGGCCGTTTCTGCTGTTGATCAGGTGATAGGGATCACCTTCCGCAATGGTGATGGAAAACTGACGGCTAATGAATATGCGGACGCCACCCTCTATCAGAACAACGGCAACGTCAATACCCCTGCCGCTTACTCCATCGAGCTCAAAGACGATCCGACTGGAACAGACGACCGTATCGCTGTGATCGCGTTCTTTGGCATCTTCGGCAGCGGTGCAAATCGTATCCCTGTCGGTGCCACGATCCAGAGCGCCACGTTGCGCATGGTCAATAACAATGATCGAGGCAAGCAGAATGACATCTATGTGATCGACCGCATCTGGACAGAAACAGGCGTCTCATGGAACAATTTCTTCCTTGGCCACTCGGACTTCGGCACCTATCTGAGCACGATAGGCACTTCTTCGGGTATCGCCGCAAACAGCGTATATACGATTGACATCAAGTCTGTGATGCAGGCATGGGCGAACACGCCGACTAACAATTTCGGTCTACTGTTCCGGTCAAACGGCGTGGGGAGTTATAGCGACCCGCAGTCATGGGTGAGCGGTGAAAACACCACCACAAACAATCGGCCTCTGCTGACGGTATCCTATAGCCTGCCCACTCCGCTGACTGTTTGGCAACAGGCTCACTTCGGAAACGACTGGAATAATGTTGCTGTTGCGGGGCCTGATGCTGATCCTGATCATGACGGTCGCTCCAACCTGGCCGAGTTCGCTTTTAACAGCGATCCGACCAACAGTGCCAACCGTGGCCTCTTGGCCATCCGCCTGGACGACGGCGTGGATGCCGGTCTAAACTCTGAACTGGGCTTCATCTTTGCAGCGCGCCGAGGTGCCGTCTTCACGCCTGATGCCAACCACGCCCAAGTCTCAGCCAGTATTGACGGACTCATCTACACTGTAAGCGGTAGTTTCCTGTTGAGTGGAGCGTGGGACAGCGTGGTCACGCACCTCGGAGTCTCCGACAGCCCGCCCGCCGGTACCGGCCTGCCAGATCTCGTGGGTAGCGACTGGCAATACCAGTCCTTTTCGGGGTTCGACGGACTGCCGGGAACGGGTTTCCTCCGCGTGAAGGTCATACAGCCGTAGTTATATTGCGCGCAATACAAGCCTAATGATGAAGATGCTCTGCCTAGAAGACCCAATATAGTGTGAGCAAAATATGCTAATAATTGAGCACGGAGTGCATTTACTTTCTTGAACCATTCGTGATAGTCTTAAAAAAGTTGAATTAATTCGGTGAGTTAAGGAGAAATGTATGAACACTCAGAAATTGACGAGTCAGTGGTACAGATTGGTGGCGGGCGTCGTACTCGCCTTTGCGATGATCGGTAATAATGTTTACGCGGCAAACAAGTATTGGGATGGGAGTACGGCTGCGAATCTTCAGGCTGGTAACGGCGACTGGGACACTGCTTCTACGGCGATGTGGAGCACAGGAACAGCCGGAAGCAGTCCGCTCGTGACATGGGCAGATTTCGATGACGCGTTTTTCCAGTTTGCGGCTGGAACATCTCTTGTAACCAATAATGGCGTGCGGGTTGGGAATATTTCGTTCGATAACGGTGGAGCGATCACACGTATCGTGCCAGGTACAGGGCCACTGACTCTAAAGGGTAACATCACACTGAACTGGAACAACGGAGGTTCGGGGACCACGAATTGGATCAATTCGGATATTATTCTCACCAATAATACGACAATTACTTTGGCGCGAAACTATGGTGACGGAGCCAATGGCAATTTTCTTCAGATCGGCGGTGCGATCTCTGAAATCAATGGATCGCGTAAAGTGACTATAGCTCCGACGAGTTCCACGGGTGGCGGTGGCAATGGTGCGGTTTGGTTGGACAACGGAA
>JBILFF010000058.1:0-12740 GCA_044351695.1 Bdellovibrionota bacterium | reverse complement strand
TTTGGAAGGAGTATCGTTACAAGCTTTTTGTGTCTGCGACGCGAGATCCACTGATGGATGAGCAAAGTTGGTGGATCAAGCGTCCTCTCCAGGAGGATCGTTTGCGAGAGGCACTTGCCGCCTTCGAGGGGGAGCATGACTTTCGTTACCTTGCGAAATCTCGGTCGATTCAGCAGCTCTCTTCGACGCGCAGACGAATTTTAAGTGTTGAGTGTCTTCGTCGACGACATTTGTACTTGAATAGCGCGTCGTATTTTGAAATACGCATCAAAGGAGAGGGGTTTTTGCATCAAATGGTGCGTCGAATGGTGGGATTCGCTGTCGATTTCGCGTCAGGAGAAGACCTCTCTGTTTTAGAAATTTTGAATCCCAATAAGCGTACGGATCTCGGAAGAAATTCTTACTCGGTGGCTCCCGCTCAGGCTTTGTGCCTTCATCGAACCTCTATAGAAAAAAATTGGTATAGCCCCATTTTGAATCCATGAAAGCGGCTTTGATGCGCGCATCAATATCTGTTGAGGTCTGCCCAGAGCGCCTGAAAGGATTTATACTGAAGATTCACTTGGTTGGGGGAGTAAAGTGCAGGTCTACAGGATTGAAGCGGAAGACGTCGCAAAAGCAAAAAGCAAGCTCTGCGAAGATCTGGAAATTCCAGAAACCGATCTTCAATTTGTTGAGTCCAAGAAAAATATTCACTCCTTCAAAGCCATTACGCTTCATCCCCTCGTAGAATTTGAGATTTCTCGAGATAAGATGAGCGTCACCCTCAAGCGACTCAAAGCGCAGGTAGGTGATGGAGTCCCCAAATTAAACACGGACTTTGTCATCAATAAACTCAAGCGAAAAGGAGTTATCTTTGGCATTCGAACCGAGTTAATTACTGAGGAATTATTTAAATTTGTTTCTTCGGATCACGCGGCTGACGGTCGCCCCATGAACGTGGTGATTGCAAAAGGGGAGCCGCCCGTAGCGGCTCAAGCAGGTAAGCCACAGTGGGTGATTGACCTGAAGCTCTTTGCCAAGAACAAGCCAGTCTTCTGCCGCAAAGATGAGATTCTTGCTCGGGCGGGCTTAGCCGTAAAGGGGCGACCCGGAGTAAATGTGTTAGGGGAGACGATTCCATTCGCGCTTGAAGATAGTTTTCGACTTCCGATCGGAAAAGGAATCCGTGTGGAGGCGAAAGAAAATGAGTCCGTTTATCTCACAGATGCCAGCGGCAAACTGATTCTCGAGCAAGGAATTCGAATGCAACTCGAAACAAAGGTTCAAGATCTTGATGAGGGATTGCGAGCTGCAGTGACGATTGGCGAGGCCTCTTTTACTGGTAAAAAATTTACCGCGCAGGATTTGATCAGCATGGCTGAGGCTGGAGGAATTCGCTTTGGCATTCTTTCGGCAAAGGAACTGCAAAGTCAGCTCCAAAGCGTCTCGAAGTGGCCCGCTCTCATTACCGTAGCTCGAGGAAAAGAACCCCAAAACGGTAAGCCAGGAAAAGTGGAGTTTGTTTACAAAAGATCTCTTGGAAATCGAGAAGTAGATAAAGAAAAAGCGAAGTTGGGAATTGTTTTTCCGAATGAGGTGATTGCTCGCATTCCCGCACCCTCTGCGCCCGAGGATGGAATGACTGTTTTTGGCGAAGCACTTCGAGGTCGTGCTTACAACGAACAACCTTTGTATCCTGGAAAAAACGTTATTCGGCAGCGAAAAGAGGGAGAGGATCTGCTGGTCGCATCCAGCTATGGTCGAGTGAGAATCGAAGCAGACCGCGTGCATGTAGAGAACATGATGAAAGTGTCCGCAGACAAAATGATAGCGAGTCTCGATGTCTTTCCGCAATTCGAGTTAACAACTAAAGATATTCAGAATCTTTTTCGAGATGCAGATATCTTAGTGCCGATCTCCACAGAGCTTTTAGAGTCAGATCTTAAAAAAGTTCATCAGTCGGGAGTTCCTAGTCCAGAGATGGTGGTGGCTCGAGGGATTCCAGTGAGGCCCGGCAAGAATGCCAGGCTTCGACTTTACTTCAACCCAGAGGATCTAAAGGAAAAGGGTCTTTTTACAAAGTCTCAGCCTAAACCACTCTTCACAGCTCCGGGAGATCTCGTACTCGAAAAGATTCTGCCGACAGAGCCGGAGGAGGGAATGAATGTTTATCGGGAGCGCCTCGAAGTGCCCTCGAGCATGCAAGCGGCTGATGTGGATGTGAAGGTTTTAGGCCCCATCGATGAAAAAGAGGTGGGCATCGAAGGCTCCGAGATGGATCCACCGCGAATTCAGTATCGTGCAGCGACTTTTGGATTTCTTAATTATAAAAATCGGCAACTGAGTCTCAAGCCAGCGGCGGATATCGATGAAAAAGAAACGAGTTTTAAACTGCCGATCACGGGACGGAGTGACTTTGGAACAACGATCAATTTCGATTTGATTCAAAAGTTTGCGCTTGAAGAGGGCGTTAAGGTGGATCTGCAGAGGCTAGAGATTGAAAAGGCACTCCGAGCGCCTCGCGCAGAAGATGGTGTGGTTCCCTGGGTTGAAATCGCCAAGAGCATTCCTGCAAAAAATGGTGAAGATTCAAAAATTGAATATCTGGTGAAGTACAATGGCGACGAGATTGAGCCCCTTCTGGATGGTCAGAGAGAGCTTAAAGACCCCGAAGTTTTAGATCTCGTGCGACCTAAAGAAGTGATTGCAACAAAGACGGTGGCCGGAGTGGGCGTGGACGGAAAGAGTGTCTTTGGTCGACGGCTTGTCGCTGAAAGAGGAATAGATCAGCCCTGGCGAGCGGGTTGGGGGTTGACGAGGTCGGCCGATGGCAATTCTTTAGTAGTGGATGCCAAGAGCCCTGGCTACATCACCATCGAGGATCGCCGTTTAGCGCTTTTGATTCCGATAGAGCTGAGCGCCGATAAAATGAGCGCAAGAATGAAAATTTTTCCTTCTAAGAACCCTCGATGGCATCCTCGCGAAGATCGCATTTTTGAGATGCTTCTCGCTCGTGGTATTCAAGCGGGTATTTTAGCGGATGAGTTGCGATCAGCCATTCGAGAATGTCTCGCAAGTGGGGAGATGTGCGAAGTCGAAGTCGCTAAAGGATTGCCGCCGAAAGCGGGCCGATCGGCTCAGTATAAATTAGCATTTGATATCGATTTGGGAGGCCCCTCTTCTCGAGAGGATGGCAGCATCGATTATCGAGCGGGTAGTGTTTATCATATGGTTAAAAACGGGCAGCTACTCATGACAAAGCAAGAGCCCACTCGAGGGGCAGACGGTTATAACGTTCTTGGGGACCGACTTCAGGGGCAGCTCGGCCAGGATCAAATGGTGGCCGCCGGGGAGGGTGTGAAGCTCTTAGGCTTGGAGTATGTCTCTACTCGAGATGGAATCGTTGAGTTTACGGGCAAAAGTATTCGAGTCATTGAAGGGCTTTATATTCCTGGTGATGTCGACTTTTCATCGGGGAATGTCGATGCTGGCTCTGCACGAGTGATGATTCGGGGTTCTGTTTTGCCTGGATTCCAAGTGAAGAGTGAGTCAGAGGTTCTCATCGAAAAGACGGCAGAGGCCTGTCAGATTCATTCGGGTCAAAATGTGATTGTTCGCGGTGGGATTATTGGAAAAGACGTTGGTCATGTGTACGCTAAGACAAAGATAGAGGCCCTGTATGCCAACTCAGGCTGCACCATTGAGTGTAAGGGAGACATTCTCATTCGAAATGAAATCCTCAATTCGGCTGTTCGATCAGGCGGATCGATTCAATGTGATGGAACGATTGCGGGGGGTGAGATCTGGGTTTTTGATGGTTTACAAACTAAAACCCTGGGTGCAGCGGGCTCGGAGAGTAAGACGAAGGTTTATCTGGGTGTAAATTATCTGGAGCTCAAGGCTGCTGAAAGGCGAATTGAGGACGAGGGCATTCCGGTGAAGGAGCGCGACTATCAAGAGCGCTTTGATGAGGCTGAGGCTCGTCTTAAAGAAATTTATGAAAGGATTTCGGAGGCTTCCAAAGCCAGCCCAGACGAGGCCCAAAAGCTTCAGGATGAGTATCGAGAATGGATGGAGGTTAAAAAAGAAATCCAAAGAAATCAGGAGCTTGTAAAGCGCCAGCGAGAAGTCATCATGAATGCGGTTCAGCGCAACAAAGCCTGTCAGATCACCGTCAGGGATTTGATTCACCGAGGGGTATCTCTTATATATAAGGACGTGGTTTGGGACCTTAAGGAGCCTATGAAGTCGGTGGTGATTCAGTGGAACGAGGCTCAGGCCAACTTTGTAAGCCGTCGAATCTAAGAGCTTTCCGCCTTGACCGCAGCCCTGCCCCCACACTAAGTCTTTAAATCTATGGCAAAAACGAAATCTGGCCGCTTTTTAGGCTGGCAGGATAGTCCTATTCAACAAGCTTCTTTTGGCCGAAGCACTCGCGGGGGCCGAAGAAATCAAGAATTCACCCTTAAGAACTCTGTGGGCGCGGTTCAAAAAGTTAAAAAATCTTGGTATCTGCTAGATGCTTCAGAGGCTCCGATTGGCCGACTCGCGAGTGTCGCGGCCAGTATTTTGATGGGAAAACATCGCAGCACCTGGACGCCAGGAGCGGGATCTGGTGATGGCGTGGTGATCATTAATGCCTCAAAAGCATTTTTTACGTCCAATAAGGCGGATAAAAAAATGTACTACTGGCATACGCAGTGGATGGGAGGCTTAAAGAGCCAAAGTGCTCGCTTAGCTCTGAAGAACAATCCTGAAGAGGTCCTTTTGCAGGCTGTTCAGGGAATGCTTCCAAAGAACAAACTCTCGCGTTATCAGTTGGCTCTCCTGAAAGTTTTTAAAGGATCCGATCACGCCATGGG
The DNA here is from genome assembly GCA_044351695.1 of Bdellovibrionota bacterium. GTDB lineage: Bacteria > Bdellovibrionota > UBA2394 > UBA2394 > UBA2394 > JBILFF01. The sequence goes on along the minus strand of JBILFF010000058.1, from coordinate 7,896 downwards.
TGCCCAAAAACCCGTTGCAGTGTCTATGAAAAGCCAAAAAACTCATCTTAAAAATTTAAAAACGAATGAGGCAGCGTAATCATGGCAGCAGGTCAAGTTTATCACGCAACAGGTAAAAGAAAGTCGTCCATCGCTCGAGTTTATCTTCGTAGTGGAAATGGACAGATCACGATCAATGAGCGGCCTTTCGAAGAATATTTTCAAAAACTCTATCAACCCTTGATCCGAAAACCCATGAAGCTTCTTGAGGTGGATGGAAAGTATGATGTTCGGATCAACGTTCAAGGGGGTGGATTTTCCAGCCAAGCCGATGCGTGTATGTACGGCGTTGCTAAAGCCCTCACTTTGGTGTCGACAAAAAATCGACCACCTTTGAAGAAGGCGGAGCTTTTAACTCGAGACTCGAGAGTGGTTGAGCGCAAAAAGTACGGCCACAAAAAAGCTCGAAGAAGCTTCCAGTTCTCCAAGCGTTAATCGCTTTTCAAGTTATGATGCAGCGCTCTTTTGTCGTTTAATGACGAAAGAGCGCTTTTTTTTGCTCTGCAAACGAGTTTTTGCCGAAGGTGATTCTCTGTCTTCCAGCTCGTGGTATACTATTTGCAGGGCTCTATGGCAGATTTAAGACTTTCCATGAAACTCGGCCAGCAGATGGTGATGACACCTCAGCTGCAGGCCGCCATCAAGCTGCTCCAGATGAACCGAATGGAGTTGGCAGAGACCATTCAACAAGAGCTATTAGAAAATCCTCTACTTGAAGAACAAGTTGAGCTCAGCGAGCTCGATCAAAAGAAGGCAGAAGTAGAGCGGCAAGAGAGTTCCTCAGAGAAAATGGAAGAGGTTCAGCCGGAAACCAACAAAGATCCCGATTTTGATTGGGATGCTTATCTAGAACAGAGCTTTTCATACACTGGAAAGAGTAGCGGAGGCTTGGGCTTTGATCCGAATCAAGAGGATGGACCCGGCTTTGAGGCCATGGCAACGAAGTCAGAGACGCTGGCCGAGCATTTAGTTAATCAGCTCCATACTTCAGATTTTTCGGACCACGAAAGAGAGATTGCGACAGAGCTCATTGGAACTTTGGATGAGTGGGGATATTTGCGGGAGCCGGTTGAGGAAGTCGCAAAGTCCAAAGGCTTCGATCCCATCGAGACAGAGCTGGTGCTTCGAATGGTTCAAGAGTTTGACCCGCCAGGGGTCGCGGCTCGAGATTTAAAAGAGTGTCTTTTGCTGCAGTTGCGAATGCTCAAGTTTCGCTTCAAGTCGCACAAAGAGTTACTCCAGCATTTGATTCGGCATCACCTGGTGAACCTCGAGAAGAAGAATTTCAAAGTGATTGCAAAAGATATGGGGCTCGAGATGGAGGAGCTGGGGGAGCTGATCGAGCTTTTGCAAGAGTTAGAGCCCAGACCTGGCCGTCCGTTTGCAGAAATTGAAAATCCTTACATCACACCCGATATCTACATTGTGAAGATGAACGAAGAGTATGTGATTACGATGAATGAAGATGGACTTCCAAAGCTGAGAATCAGCAATCTCTATCGAAGCATTCTTCAGCAAATGCCTGAGGCTAAGAAAATTTTGACGACGGCTCATCAAAAATCTAAAGAAAGTGTCGAAGAAGAGTTGGCAGCACTTGCCTTGAAGGCCGCCAACGATCTTGCAGCAAGTGGTGGAGGCGAGCCAGCAGCCGTCGCGGTGGCGGAAGAGCCTAAAAAAGTCGCTGAGGATCCTCGCTCTTACATTCAAAATAAACTTCGTGCCGCTCTCTGGTTGATTCGCTCGATCCATCAAAGACAAAGAACGATTTACAAAGTCACAGAGAGCATCGTGAAAAATCAGCGCGAGTTTTTAGAGCATGGGATCAGTGGCTTGCGGCCTATGGTTCTCAAAGATATCGCAGCGGATATTGGAATGCACGAGTCGACGATCTCGCGAGTGACATCAAATAAGTATGTTCATACTCCTCAAGGAATTTTTGAGCTTAAGTTTTTCTTTTCAAGTGCCATCCAAAGAACAAATGGTGACGATATTGCTGCTGAAAGCGTGAAAGAAAAGATTAAGACGATTGTCAAAAATGAGGATGAGACTAATCCCATCAGCGACCAAGGAATCGTTGAATCACTTCGAAGACAGGGGATTGAAATCGCCCGACGCACAGTCGCGAAGTATCGTGAACTTTTAGGCATTTTGCCCAGTTCTCAGAGAAAGACCTTGGTGAAATCGAAAAAGGTTCGGTAATAGTAGAGGGGTATGTCCTTGAATCCATGGGCGAGACAATCCAGATCAGATGAGAGGCTTTCTTTGTGGTCTCGACTCGTTCATCGGTGGCGATGGCTTCGTCATTGGCTTCGTCCCAACCCTGAGCCCTTAACGCTTCTCGTAATGACCAAGGGTCATCTGGAGGTTGAGAAAATTCATCTAAGCCCTCGTTGGGTTCGGGCTTTGCGTTGGACGGCTGTGGGTATCGCTTTAGCTCTTTTGGTGAGCTCGATCATTTTCATCAATTTTCTGGTCGCTCTACCCGATCAACATGTTCTTCAGAATGAGAATCGCGCTCTTCGAGCAGAGATCAACAAGATTCAGTTTCATCTAGATAACTTGCAATCCTCCGTTGATAAGGTTCAGCGCTTTGATAAAAAACTGCGGGCTCTGACGGATGTCGATAAGGAATTTCAAAGGGCTCGAGGGCCTTTGGGTCAGGGGGGTGGTGAGAGCGAAGAGTCCTTAGGGCTTGAGGGCGAAGTTTATGATTTTGGTGATTTTCGTGTAGAGAGTTCAGAGCTGCAGATTGGAGACGAAAACGTTCCGGCCATCGATCGACGGCAGCAGTTTATGATTCAAAGGCTTTTCGCACGTGTGGCTCGTTTGTATAGAGATGCGGAACTTCAGACGCAGTCGGTTGAGGAGTTGTTTGAGGTTTTGAAGGGTCGAAAGCTGCAGTTGGCATCTACGCCTTCGATCATCCCAGTACGAGGATGGGTAACATCGCACTTTGGCTATCGCGAAGATCCTTTTACCGGTCGCCGAGCTTTTCATAAAGGGATGGATATCGCAGCCAGAGAAGGGGCTCCAATTTTGATTCCTGCAGAAGGTGTAGTGACCTTTGCGGGACCCAACGGCACTTACGGGAATACGGTTAAAGTTTTTCATGGTTATGGAATCTCCACGCTCTACGCGCACATGGACGATGTCATGGTCCGTGTCGGACAGCGTGTCGGCCGAGGAGAGTCGATTGGAACGGTGGGCAATACGGGACGATCTACTTCTACGCATCTACACTACGAAGTGCAGGTTCACGGTGTTCGCGTAGACCCGCGTCGGTATATCTTAGACAGAAGCCTCTAAGGGCCTAATTTCGGCCTGATTTCAGTGTTCTTCAGGGGCTCAATTTAGACTAGTGTAATGAGGTATGAATAAATTTCTGCGTAGCATTTTGGGAACAAGCAACGAGAGATTGGTCAAGAAACTCGAGCCCAAAGTGGTGCTGATCAATCAGCTCGAAGCTCAAATGCAAGCCCTGTCCGATGATGGATTAAAGGCTAAAACTTTAGAATTCAGGAATCGCCTTTCTCAAGGGGCCAGTCTCGACGATCTTTTAGTAGAGGCTTTTGCCGCTGTTCGCGAGGCGGGCCGTCGCAAAATGAATATGCGACACTATGATGTGCAATTGGTCGGAGGCATGGTTTTACATTCGGGCAAAATCGCAGAGATGAAGACGGGTGAAGGAAAAACTTTAGTCGCAACTTTACCTCTCTATCTCAATGCTTTGGCGGGCAAGGGAGCGCATCTCATCACGGTCAATGATTACTTAGCCAAGCGAGATGCAGAGTGGATGAGCCCTCTTTTTGAATGCCTCGGTATGCGAGTGGGGGTGATTGTTCACGGGCTCAGCGACAATCAAAGAAAAGAAGCTTACGGTGCCGACATCACCTACGGCACGAATAATGAGTTTGGTTTTGATTACCTGCGCGACAACATGAAGATTTCGCCCGAGAGTTTGGTGCAGCGCGAGTTGAATTTTGCGATCGTAGATGAGGTCGATAGTATTTTGATTGATGAGGCCCGAACTCCGCTCATTATATCGGGACCCACGAACGATACGAACGATAAGTATAAAATTATTAATCGCATTATCCCTTTTTTAAAGCGTGATGTGCACTACCAGGTCGATGAAAAGGCTCGCTCAGCGCAGCTGACCGATGAGGGTGTCGAAGAAGTGCAGCGTCGCTTAAACATCGATAACCTCTATGATCCGCGATTTATCGCTTTCTTGCATCATGTGGATCAAGCTCTCAAGGCCCACGCATTGTTTAAAAAAGATGTCGATTACGTCGTCAAAGAAGGCGAAGTCATCATCGTGGATGAATTCACTGGGCGTCTGATGCCGGGTCGGCGTTATTCTGATGGGCTTCATCAAGCTCTCGAAGCGAAAGAAGGCGTTGATATTGCAAATGAAAACCAGACGCTCGCAAGCATCACTTTTCAAAACTACTTCAGGATGTACAGCAAGCTGGCGGGAATGACGGGAACGGCTGATACTGAGGCTGAAGAATTTGCTTCAATTTATAAACTGGACGTGGTCGTTGTTCCAACTCACCGGCCCATGGTTCGACAAGACAAGCCCGATATCATTTTTAAATCGGAAAAAGCGAAGTTTAGAGCGATTGTCAAAGATATCACCGAGCGGCATGCGAAGGGGCAGCCTGTTTTGGTGGGGACGACATCCATTGAAAAGTCAGAACGCTTAAGTGAGTTTCTAAAAAAAGAGCGTGTCTCGCATGTTGTTTTGAACGCTAAGCAACATGAGCGTGAAGCCCATATTGTTGCTGAAGCCGGTAAAAAGGGTGCGGTCACCATTGCCACAAACATGGCGGGTCGAGGAACCGATATTAAATTAGAGCCGGGAGTTTCAGAGTTGGGGGGGCTTTATATTCTGGGAACCGAGCGACATGAGTCTCGTCGTATCGACAATCAGTTGCGCGGACGATCCGGTCGTCAGGGCGATCCAGGAGAGAGCCGGTTTTACCTTTCGCTCGAAGATGATTTGCTCCGAATTTTTGCTGGAGAGCGGATGCTAAAGGTCATGAATTTCCTGGGCATGGAAGAAGATGAGCCCATCGAAGCCAATATGGTGACCAAGGCGATCGAGGATGCGCAAACGCGAGTGGAGGCGCGTAACTTTGATATCCGAAAGCACTTGCTGAAATACGACGATGTTATGAATTACCAAAGAAAGGTGGTTTACGGATGGCGTCGAAAGCTACTCTACAAAGACGAGATTCAATCCGATATTGATGAGATGGCCGGCGAGGTCATCGAATCGATTTTATCAGAGCATGTGCCCGAGAAAAGCCGAATGGATCGGTGGGATTGGGTCGGACTTAAAGATTCCTGCACGCGATTTTTTAATAGTGATTTAGGCACGGCTGAAATTCAGGATCATCTCGAACGAGGCTCGCTGAGTTCCATAGGATTTGAGAACGATCAGCAGCTTTTTGAGAAGCTACTGGCCCATTGGAAGATTGCCTACGGAGTGAAAGAAGCCGAGCTCACAGAGCCTATTATGCGTCGGCTTGAGAGAATGTTGCTTTTGAATACCCTCGATGATCGATGGAAGGAGCATTTACTTGAGATCGATCATTTGCGCGAAGGGATCAATCTGCGGGGTTATGCTCAAAAGGATCCGATTCTCGATTATCAAAACGAGAGCTTCAGGCTTTTCGAGGCTATGTTTTTACAGGTGAAGCAGGAGTTCTTTGAGAAGCTGCATCGTATACGCGTTGCGATAAGTGATACGCCTCTGCTGAGCCCAGAAGAAGCGGAGGCTCGTCGGCGAGAGGAGCTCGAAAAGCGAATGCTCGAAGATCAGCGCTTGCGCGAAGAGCGAGCTAAAAAGCTTCAGTTCGTGGGGGGTGGAGAAAGCTCGGGCCCCAAAGCAGCAGCTCCTGTAAAGAGAGAAGCCGAAAAGGTTGGGCGCAATGACCCTTGCCCCTGCGGCTCGGGCAAGAAGTACAAAAAGTGTCATGGTGCTTCGGCTCTTGCCGGCTAGTTTCAGCCGTTTTTAAGATTACTACGCAGTGCATTAATTTTTTGTTGTCGCAGCTTGGCCACTGATTTATCTAAGAAGTGGTTTAAGGATTATTTTTGTTTTCTGTAAGGAGGGGTGCGTGCGTAGATCACCAGTTAGGTCAGCATTTCATTTAGCTTTTAATTCAGCTTTGTATCGCGGTCGTTTTATCTTCTTATTTTGTATGACCTGGGCCGTTATCAGTTTACACCACGGTGTTCATGCAGATCCCGGCATGTGGCCCTTCGACAGCATTCCGGTTGAGCGTATCGAGAAACAGTATGGACTTAAGCTCACGCCCGAGATGATTAATCAAATGCGTGGAGCCATGGTGCGTGTCAACAGTGGGGGCTCTGGTGCTTTTGTGAGTCCGCATGGGCTGGTAGCGACGAATCACCATGTCGCTCGTGCGGCGCTCAAACAAATCTCAACGAAAGAAAATAACTACGAAGAAAATGGCTACACTGCCTTTGAGCCAAGTGAAGAAATTCGGATTCCGAATTACGAAGTAAATGCGCTGATAGGAATCGAAGATGTCACAGAAAGGGTGAACTCGGCGGTGAAGCTCGGCATGACAGATCACGAAGCGGCCCAAGCTCGGGCTCGCATAGCTGCTCAAATCGAAGAAGATTTTTTTAAAGAAACAGGATCCAAGCCTCAGGTGATCAGCTTGTATCGAGGGGCGGTGTTTCATCTCTACAAGTTTAAGCGTTATCGAGATGTTCGATTGGTCTGGGCTCCCGAGCTACAGGCTGGCTTTTACGGAGGTGATGAAGAGAGTAATTTTCACTATCCTCGTTACGCTTTAGATGTCGCCTTGTTTCGGGTGTACGATGAAAACGGAGAGCCCGCGCAAACGCCCGCCTACCTCCCCGTGAGTTCAGCGGGAAGTGATGTGGGAGATTTGCTTTTCATCGTCGGTAACCCTGGGAGCACCAAAAGACATTTCTCTTCAGATGAATTGCTTTTTGAGCGTGATGTGTATGTGCCCTTAGTCATTCAGTATCTCGAAGATCAAGAAGCGGCCATGTATGCTTTTGCAAAAACCGGCCCCGAGGGCGAGCGTCTTGCGGGCAGTGAGCTTTTTGGTATTCAGAATCGTCTCAAAGTTTTTCGCGGGATGATGAAAAATTTTGCAGAGGGGCGTGTCGTTGAGAAGAAGATTGAGTGGGAGACTCAGAAAAGACTGCAGCTGGCCCTGGGTCATGCGGATGAATGGGACAAAGCCATGGAGGATCTTCGATCGGCGCAGAAAGCCTATGAGGCCTTGTTTGATCGATTGCAATCTGCGGGGCGTGGTGTACTTTCGATTAATTCTCTTTATTTGTTACACGCTCTGGACATCGTAGCCATCGCTGCGGAGTCAAAAAAGCCAATCGAGGAGCGGCGTGCGAGATATCGGCCCTCTCATCGTGCCAGTCTTGAAATGAGTCTTGGTAACACGCAAAAAATCTATCCTGAGCTCGAAGAGATAAAGATCAAACAGTCTCTAGGCTTTCTTTTGAAGCGTTACGGCAGTGAGAATTTAAATGTGTCTGTTTTGATGGATGGAAAATCGCTTGAGCAGCGAGCTCGCGAGCTTTCTCAAAGCGAACTTCTGGCTGACCCCAAAAAGCGAAAAGAGATTTTTGAGGCGGTCGAGGCAGGATCATTAGCAGTTGAGGGCATTTCGGATCCGTGGATTAAACTCGCAATTAAACTTGAGTGGATACAGAAAGAAATCGACGAAGAGATAAACAACAAAGTGAATGGACCGCTCAGCCGAGCTTTTGCAGAGATTCTGAGATTGCGTCGAGTCGCCGGAGAGATTGTTTATCCCGACGCGACTT
>JBILFF010000163.1:0-3695 GCA_044351695.1 Bdellovibrionota bacterium | reverse complement strand
CGTTGAAGATCCCACATCAAAACAGATGCATTGATAAACCGAGATTTGGGCACTCTCCAAAAAACCAAAAAGCTTTTCGCCTCCCCGACTGACGAATCGCTCCTTTTCACGAAGAACGACTTCCAGATCGCCGCGAATGCTTTGTCCGGGCTTATCAAGAATTTTGCCTGATTTTTTCTCGCGCACGTTACCCGCAAGGATCTCTCGTCTCGCCTTCTCACGAGAGTCAAAAAAAGCTTTCTCAAATAACCATTGGTCTAGTCGCATAATCTTGTTTAGTTAAAACATGCTTTTACCGCTGACACTCAGCTTTTTCATGGCTCAACAGATATCGGCCGAACCCTTACAGCAAAACACAAGCCAACAAAATAAAATACGGCAAAATGAACAAAGCCAGGCTGCTCTGGACTGGATTGATCGACTTCGCCCCTCCGCGGATGTCCAATTTCTTTATGAAGAGAGGCGAGAAAAAAACAACTCGTTATCTGGTCTCAGCCTGGGAGCTTCTCTTTTGATTCGGCCCTCACTGGGTGGCAATTGGGAATGGGGAACCGAGTTACGTACGACCGGAGAGGATTTGAGTTTGATTCGTGCCCGAGTCGGATCACAAAATGGATTTCAAGATTTTAAAGTCGCGCTCTCCCAAGCTTACATCGCTTATCGATATCGTGAATTTGCAAACCAAGAGATCATTCTCAATTTCGGAAAATCAGTGAATCCATTTAATGGCTCCCCACTCCTTTGGGATCAAGAACTTAGACCTGAGGGTTTTTATCAATCGTTTCGAATCGAGTTTCCGGAGAATCGCATGGAATTCAAACTTCATGCCGGTCAGTGGAATGCGGATCGATCTGCGGAAAGCCTTGTCGACGGGCGAGCTCTTCGGCGATTTTGGATGTTTCAACAGGGCTTGGAGTTTCGTTGGCAGCCCAACCCAATTATCGATTGGCGCTTGGGGGGGGCGAGTATTTTTTTTACGGAGGCCTCTGAAAGCATCGTGAGAGCCTCCGCAAATGGAGGGGCGCGAGTGGTTTTTGGCTCGGATGGGCGCGCTCGATTCAGCGAAAATTACAGTCCAGTGGAGCTTTACTCTGAGTTTCGAGCACTGCCTTTGGGGATTCCGACCGGCCTGGCAGTAGCCGCCAGCGTGAATTTTCGCACTAAAGATCGAGCTCGAGGCCTTTACTCGCGGCTAAGTATTGGAAATTCTTGGATAAAAAAGGGGCTAGAAGCCCGGCTCGAGTGGATGTATCTGGAGCCTCACGTGCAGATCGCTTATTTTACAGATGGAGATTGGGGCAACGCTAACCGACACTCGGGTCGAGCTCAAATGTTTGTGGGTTTCAGCCCGTCAATTCGAGCACGACTCAGCGCCCTTTATTCGCGCGTGATCGAAGACCGAGCGAGCCAGTCCAATCGATTTCATGCGCTTGGGGGTATCGAGTTACAATGGCGATAGCAAAGTATCACAGCCGATGGCTGCTTTTGTTCATGCTGGTCCTATTGAGCTCCTGTCGTGACGGACATTTTGAAAAAGCAAGAGGCTTTGAAAGCAAGATTCTCTGGAGTCTCTTGGATACTCGCTCCTCTCCCTGCGGATCGCCGGATTGTGTTTTTCTTGAGATAGATCTTCAGGCCTTCGTAGGAGGCGAAAGTGTAAAGAATCTTTCCATCGAGTCTCAGCTTCTTCGACACGATCTGAAAACGACCCCAGCCCTAAAGAACTTCACAAATGATCAGGGAGTTCTTCGAATCCAAGCAGAGGTCAAAACGGATTCCTGGCTGTCACAAGACCGAGCGTTTTGGCTCCTTCATTTGAAATCGAAAGGACAAGGCTCCTGGCGCTTTGGCTTGGAGGTGGAACTTGTTCGCAATCAATTCAAAATCAAGAGCTTTGAAAATTTAGGATCTGATGAGTCTTCGCCTTTCAGGAAAGACTTCAAGGTTCGGATGGAAAAGAGCCTTGTCGACGCAAAAGCACTCTTGATCTCAAGCCGAATCTTAGATCGAGCCTCCACTGCTTTTGCCGAAGATTCGGTGAAATGGGAGGCTCGCATTCAGTTTTTGAACCAAGAGAGAGGCGAGCTTCTTCGACGAAGCCCTTTGCGTTACACCGAGAACGGAGTGGACTGGAAGACTGCGCAGACTGATGCTTTTGGAGAACTGATTCTCGATTTCCAAGAAGTTCATCGCCCACTTGAGCATGAGCGCCTTCGAAAAAAGAGTTTAGGCTTCGAGTTTCCTCACTCCAACTCGCCAGTCTCTCTCGCCTTTTATTACAGCTTGGATATCGCTCGATCTTCGCCGGTTTTCCCAACCAGTGAACTCAACCCCATGAGTCTTCTCTCGCCAACTCAGGCACCCCTTCTGGCGATTCAAGTCGTCTCGCAAAAAGAGATTCCCAATAGCTTTCAACTGTCGTGGCGCGAGGATTTAAAGCCCATCTGGAATCGTGAAGAAGAACTGGAGATCCGAGTACAAGTGTTGCGCCGCCTTCTGGACCGCGAAGAAAGTCGCTCAGCCCCAGGCTTAAAGGTAGAAGTAAAGATCCGAGCTTTTTCGCGCAATACTTCTCAGTGTCTGGTGACCGGACCCGAATCTTTGTACTCGGTGGTCTTAACCGAAGAGCATCTTCGCTTTCGAGCGCGCGTGGAATTTGATCGTCCCAGCTGTGCCGATGAAAATTTTTTCTGGCGGATTGAAGTTGTGCCTACCAATGCCCCGCGCATTCCAAGCTCTATTTTTTTAGTGGACTCGAATGCCTTAACAGCTACTCGTTGGACGCTTGAAGATGAACCCTTTCCGATCAAGCCCCGTGAGAAGTCAGAAGATTATTTTGAAGACTTTAATGACGAGCTTCAACTTTCTCTTCAGGACGGCCTCGAAAAGTTTGATTCGACTGCGCTGCAACGCATTTTTCAGATGCTTCTCAAAAGAGACCGCGACCGCAAAGACCGTGAACTTCAAAAATTTATTCAAGGTCGAGAATCGAGTCTTCGTCTCTACGCGTTTCGATCTTGGCTTTGGCAAAAAGTTGAAAATCAAAGGGCGGTAGAAGAACCGTCTCGATTTCATCAACTGAGCGATGGGCAAAATTTTGAACAAAGAACTTGGAACACGGAATGGAGTGGACAGGCACAAATGTGCTTGGTTTTTGTATTAGAGGTGATTCCGCGCATTTCTAGATCCCCCCTGTTTCGGGGCGAAAAACGAAAGCTTCGTAGCATCTGCAGTCGAGAGAGTCAGCAGCTCACCCAATTCTCGGAGCGGGTCAGTACTTTTATTCCCTTGTCTTCCGACTCTCCGGCTCGTCGCGATCGATTGGTGAGAGGCGTGTGGCTTAAAGAACTGTTAAGAATCGACAACTCTTCACTCATTGATGAGTTTGATCTTTTGCAGCAGCCTCAACTGTATTCCTGGGGCAGCGTGATTGATTCACAAATTCTTGAGATCCCGCGGATACCTTAATGAGCGCCGTCGTTTTATAAACGTCTCTTAGTTTGCTTCAACATAGCTGCGAAATTCTCGGCTCTCCAGACCCATCTCGACGCAAACACCGTCCCGAAAGAGCAGCCATAACTCCAGGGCTTCCCGCATTCGTTTCAGTAAGACCGGCTCTAGGCTCGAGGGAATCTCTTTCAGAACACTTTCCCAAGCTGACTTTCGATGGCCTCCCTCGACGGCATGATGAACTT
>JBILFF010000162.1:0-3778 GCA_044351695.1 Bdellovibrionota bacterium | reverse complement strand
AATCTTATGTCGATTGCGCCTTACTCAAACTCAAAACGCAGGCATCCAGATCTGACCCCCCACGAAAAATATGGCCTTTGGAGGTCCTATCCCTAAGAAATTCTCCCATCAAATTTCTATTTTCGAACAGTGTCGGGCGCTGTGGGTGAAGGCGCTGCAGGAGTTGGTGATGGGCTTGGGGCTGGCGTTGGAGTTGGAGTTGGCGCTGGAGGCGGGAGAGCGGGCGGAGCTTCAGGCAGCACTGGAGGGCGTCGAAAGTCCGGACGTCTATGTCCTTTGGCGGCCATCGCAGCAAAGCAAGCGGAAGGAACACCCATCGTTGTGTGTGGATTGCTTGGATTAAAAATCGAATTGCAAGTGGCGTTAAGGTACTGTCGAAGGCTCTTGCAGCAGTCATCTGCCTGACCAGTGGGATCATTCGGGGTTGAGAATACGGCTTCGCAGGCTTTCGTTAGGAAAGTTTCGACTTGCTCACGACATTGCCGATTAACTTCTCGTTCTGCCGCTCTTCGCGCCGCTTCTTCAGGATCTAGATCGGGCCTTACCGCCCGTCGCCGCTTTGCTGGCGCGGGATCATTCTTTTTGCACCACTTTTTCCAAAGCTCCTTAATTTTTTTTCCTGGACCGTTCAGATAGAAAGTTGAAGACATTTTCGAATTCCCGGCCCATTCCGAAACTCTTGGTGCGGATTCGACGATGTCTGCAAAAGTATCAAAATCCATTTGGCTTTCTGGCATCTTCATCGCTTCAAGCCATGCCCGATCCCAGGCGTCTTCAAAACTCGGTAAGGCCTCGGCTTTATCGTAAGCGTCAACGAGTGGATCGGGGGCGTCACTTGTGTAGTAGAGAGGCACGCACATATATTCGCCGTCTGGACCAGCAGGGATGATGTCGTGTTCAAACCAAATCATGCTTCTTGTGCCAAAGAACAATCGAATCACTTCGGTCTGCCATTCGGCCAATGACATTGATGGTGAATTGCTCGAAACAGCAGCGGCTTGTAGATTGAGAGAAACAAACAGATTTAGTGCGAACGAACAGAAAAAAATTCTTGGAATCATAAAAGCCCCCATAAGAAATTAGCGAGAAGAACAATGTGGCGATTGCACTTCCCCCATAAGAAGTTCAGCTTGTCCTCGGAAAATCGCAGGAAAAATGGGGTCGATGTATTTGCACCTAAAAAACCATTCTCCGTTTTCTGTGATAAATTTTTGGTTTACCACCTCTTGGAGGTGGCGCGTCGTTAATTTTTGTGAAATGAGTGCCTGCTGAAGTTCTATTGCCTTTAAATGACATTGATCGGCGTTGAGTTGATCTAAATCGCAGCGTAGCACTTCAAATCCAATATTTGAAATCTCTCTTAGCTCGTTGCTCTCCGGCTCGATAGGGAGATTCAAATTTTGACAAATGCTCCTTCTATTAGAATTTGCAGTCAAAGCGATTGCACGTGCGATTTCTTCGAGCTTCACTTTAATTTGCGAACATTCTTGTACGCAGTCTCTCATTCGCTCGCGCGCAGATCGGTTTCCCTCCGTTCCAACACCCTCAAAACAGGCAGAAACGTATTCAATGTCACTTGGAGTTACACGAAGTTTCGGAGCTGGAACTACCTGGCCAAATGCTATAGTCAAAGGAGCAAAGAGAAAAATGCCCATTCCAAATGTAATTCTAATCAGTCTATAACTCATTCACTGCCCCTAAAAAATATCCGTAATCATGTCCCACCACCACCAGCTATCATAGGTGCACACATAGGCGATTCGATATAGAACCTCGTCTCGCTCCTTTTTAAAATTGGCGATTTGTTCTTCGATAGACTTTTTTCGCCCTTCAAGAGCGCGGCGTTGCCGATCACACTCCTCTTGATTCAGGTGCCCCTCACTACAAAGCCGATTCAATGTAGATAGCTCCCGAATGGTATGCACTAACTGCATATTCAAGTCGCGCAGGGCATCAGCATACATCTGAGCGATCGCATTCGCGATCGTATTACAATCGATGTCCGCAACTTCGATGCCAACATATTCTGCAAAATACCTCGCAAGCAATTCGTCGAGAGTGAGCCCAAGTGCTATGAGCAGACTCTGTGAAAGCAATTCCAGTAGAATCTTCTTTAAGATTTTTTTCGGATTGCAACGCTTAAGCCATTTCTTAACGTCCCTTTTTTTGGGGACGTCATCGTCAAGCAAGGGACCCTTTCCGCCGGCTTGCTTTTCGTTTAGCTCGGATACAAAAATCTGGCCTGGTGGAACGAACGGAATAACTGGATTTCCGTAGATTGGAAACTCATCCCAATCTTCTTCTGACATGGGAGGGCAGGACCCTGGAGGAAAAAACTCACCGTAAAGTTTTGGCTGTGATTTAAATTGACCTGAAGGCGATTTAGCGGCGCTATCGGGTGAGCTGATGGCAGCCGAATGGGCGAAATCTGGTATGAGAAATGCGAAAATCAATGCATATGTTATGAAGATCTTCAATCTGTACGCCGGGCTCAACATTCCATCCTAAACGTTAGCATGCCACGTATCATGACGGAACAGTGTCGGAATTCTGACAGAACCTCGATGAAATTCAGCTAATTTAAATGTGAATTCCTTTGATCTTGGTGCCTTGAATCATCTATGTCACCGGCGCTTGCTCACCTGGTTTTAACCCTCCAGATCTTTGAATCCACTGCGCTTCATTTCGCCCCATTGTTTAGCACCAAAGAAATATCGGACGAGACCTCTTAAGCGAAGCAGAGTGAGAAACTGTCGAAAGCCGAGCTGTTCAATTACAGACAGAGCGAAGAGCGCCAACACCTGGTGAATTTTTGAATATTTATGAAAAGCACTCTCCTCAATAAAGACAGAGGCAAAGCTCATAAAGATTCCAAAAACGATATCGACCAGAATAAATAGAATCAAAAGTGAGTGGTCGATGTATCCAAGATACAAACCCGTTATCACAAAGACATAAGCGCAGATCTCAACAATGGGGCCCAGAAGCTCCACGAAAAAGAAATAAGGGAAGGCGACGATGCCGGCGACTCCGTAGCGCGGGTTAAAGAGCATTCCCATATGCGAGAATAAACTTTGAGCGAGGCCTCTTTGCCAGCGATCTCTTTGTCGAGCAAGGCCTCGGATGTCTTCGGGAACTTCTGTCCAGCAAATCGGATCGGGCACAAACTGAATTCGATAAGGAAGATTTTTCTTAATTGCAAATTCTCTTAGGCGAACGACGAGTTCCATGTCTTCGCCAATGCAGTCACGACGATATCCGCCGGCTTCAATTACCACATCTCGACGAAATATTCCGAATGCGCCTGAGATGATGAGCGTGGCGTTCCAAACATTCCAACCCTGGCGACCGAACAAGAATGCGCGCAGGTATTCAACGATTTGAATCATCGGCAAAAGTTTGCGCGGAAATTTCATATGGGTAACACGCCCGTATTCGACCTTGCACCCATTAACTGGTCTTACGGTTCCTCCTGCCGCGATGGTTGTTTCGGGTTCTTCAATAAAGGGAATGGCAACCCGCAAAAGACAGTCGGGCTCAAGGATGGAATCAGAATCAACGGCGCAAAATAGAGCATAGCGCGAAAATCCTAGACCCATATTGATGGCGTCAGCTTTTCCGCCATTTTCTTTATCAATCACAAATAGATTTTCAGTCTCTCAGCGCCTCCCCCGGGCGAGATAGCGGGCTTACGCCCGAAAGGGTCGCGATTCTCACGATCGCGAAGCATTTTTCTTAAGATCCAAAAAATAATCAGGAAAACAGCCCAGGAAAGATA
>JBILFF010000078.1:0-10336 GCA_044351695.1 Bdellovibrionota bacterium | reverse complement strand
TTTATTGTCACCCGTGAACGAGAAATTTCGTCTTAGGTAAACGACGCGTCGTTTAATGCCATCAGTTGAAAATAAATCGGAGTTCTCGAGGGCTTACGCGTTGACACTCGGTTTTTGAGACCGCTATTTTTCACATTGTTGATGACAGGTTAACGGTCTCAAGCAACAATATATAGTGTGCCTGTCAATAATCCCACCCAATCTATAGTGATGCGGGTCGTGGGGGCCCTAAAAGCCACCTACAGGAGCTCTTTTCTCGAAATGCGAGAGAAGAGCTGGGATGGTGTCGACAGAGAAGATTTTTTTTGAAGACAACGAGAGTGAGGGGGAGAGGAAAAAATGAGTCAGACAAGTCAAGTGATGGGGCAGAAACAAAAAGATCTCAACGAGGGCGCCGCTTTTGAAAGTGACAGCAAGGCGCGTTCTTCGGGCAGTCATGGAATGCGAGTGCGTAAGCGAGATGGGACGCTTGTTCCGGTCGATGTAACCAAGATCATCACTCGAGTGACGAATTGTGCTAACGGCATTGAGAGCGTTGACCCAATGCGCATCGCTGCGAAAGCCATCAGTGGTCTCTACGATGGGGCAAGCACTAAAGAGTTAGACAAGTTGTGTATTCAGACGGCCTCTCTTTTGATTTTTGAGGAGCCAGAATATTCTAAGCTCGCCGCGCGCTTGTTGTCGGAGTTTATTGACGAAGAAGTGGCCTCTCAAGAGATTGCGAAGTTCTCGCATTCCATTCTTGCGGGATCTCGGATGGGCTTGATCAGTAACGAGCTCACCGCTTTTGTTTCGGCGAACGCTCGACAGCTTGATCGGGCGATTGATGCTTCTCGCACCGATCTTTTTGAGTATTTTGGTCTTCGAACGATTTACGATCGATACCTTCTTAAAAATCCAAAATCTCGAGATGTCATTGAAAGCCCCCAATACTTTTTTATGCGCGTCGCTTGCGGGCTCTCACAAAATGTGAACGAAGCGATTGAATTCTATCATTTGATTTCTAGCATGGATTACATGCCGTCAACCCCGACGCTTTTTAATTCAGGCACATTAAGACCGCAGTTGTCGTCTTGTTATCTGCTTGATTCCCCAATCGATGATTTGGAGTCGATTTATAAAAAATATTCCGACGTTGCTTTGCTCTCAAAGTTTGCGGGAGGAATTGGCTTGGCCTACACGCGCGTTCGCTCGCGTGGATCTTTGATCAAAGGCACGAATGGAAAATCAAATGGTATCGTGCCATGGTTAAAGACTCTCGACTCCTCTGTGGCGGCAGTGAATCAAGGGGGAAAAAGAAAGGGGGCGGCCTGCGTCTATCTAGAGACCTGGCATGCGGATATCTACGATTTTCTTGAGCTGAGAGATAACACGGGCGATGAGGCGCAGCGCACGTACAACCTCAACACGGCCAATTGGATTCCTGATTTGTTTATGAAGCGGATTGAGAAGGATGAGGTGTGGTCGCTTTTCGATCCCAAAGAGGTTCCTCATTTTACCGATTTGTTTGGAGAGGATTTCGAAAAGGCCTATTTGGAGGCCGAATCTAAAAAGCAATATGTGCGGCAGGTCAAGGCGCGCGATCTTTACTCCCGCATGATGAAAACTCTTGCTGAAACAGGCAATGGTTGGATGACTTTTAAAGACGCGGCGAACCTAAAATGTAATCAGACTCGCATGCCCGGAAACGTCGTCCACTTGTCAAATTTGTGTACAGAAATTCTGGAAGTGACCAGCAATGACGAAACGGCCGTTTGCAATTTGGGCTCGGTCAACCTGGCAAAGCACGTGACCCAGGGGCGGTTTGATTTTGAGAAGCTTGCGGCAACCGTAGATATTGCTGTTCGATATTTAGATCGAGTGGTGGATATCAATTTTTATCCGATCGGCACGGCGGCTTCGTCGAACAAAAAATGGAGGCCGGTGGGCTTGGGCATCATGGGTTTGCAAGATGTCTTTTTTCAACTCAAAATGCCATTTGATTCGCCGAGCGCGATTGAGCTTTCAACTCGCATTCAGGAGGCTATTTATTATCATGCGCTGAAAACCTCTGCGGGCCTTGCGGAGTCACTCGGAGCGCACCCCAATTTTCACGAGACGCGTGCGGCCGAAGGAAAGCTCCAGTTTGATTTGTGGGGTGTGAGTCCCAGTAGAGATCATGACTGGGCGGGTCTGAGAGAGAAAATCAAAAAGACCGGCCTTCGGAATTCGCTGTTAATCGCGATCGCGCCGACGGCCACGATTGCTTCGATCGTTGGAGTTTATGAAGCGATTGAGCCTCAGCTCTCCAATCTGTTCAAAAGAGAAACTTTGTCAGGGGAGTTTCTGCAAGTGAATCGTTATCTCGTTCAAGAGCTGAAGAGCTTGGGGCTTTGGACAGAGGATATTCGAACGAAGGTTAAAATGTACGAAGGATCCATTCAATCGATCGAAGAAATTCCAGAAGAGGTTCGTCAAGTCTATCGCAACGTCTGGGAGATCCCGATGAAGGGACTTATCGAGGCAGCAGCAGCTCGGGGGCCCTATATAGATCAGAGCCAATCTCTGAATCTTTTTGTTGAGAGTCCCAATATCGGAAAGCTTTCGTCGATGTATTATTACGCTTGGCAAAAAGGAGTGAAGACTACTTATTATTTGCGCTCGCGACCAGCCACGAAGATTTCGAAGGTGACTACAACCGCATCGTCCAAAACGCTAAGCGGTACCGATGCAGTAGCTTGCTCTTTGGAGAATCCTGAGAGTTGTGAGGCTTGTCAGTAAACTGAGGAGCCCCCAGGCTGAAACCAGATACGATCGTTGTTTTTAGATTCGAAGAAGGAGTGAATTATGATTCTCAATCCAGGATTTGAGCTAACCTTGCGTCCGATGAAGTATCCGCAGTTTTACGAGATGTATCGTAACGGGATAAAAAATACTTGGACCGTCGAAGAGGTCGATTTTTCATCGGATGTGGGAGATCTTAACCATAAACTAACTTCGTCGGAGCGACATTTGATTCGTCGCTTGGTGGCCTTCTTTGCGACCGGAGATTCGATTGTTTCAAACAATCTGGTGCTCAATCTTTACAAGCATATCAACTCGCCGGAGGCGCGTTTATATATGTCGCGGCAGCTTTTTGAAGAAGCTCTACACGTGCAATTTTATCTCACGCTCCTTGATACTTATATTCCAGATCATAAAGAGCGTGCTGAAGCCTTTGCTGCCATCCACAATATTCCTTCGATCAAGCAAAAAGCAGACTTTAGCTTTAAATGGATGGATAGCATTAATCAGCTAGATCAGCTGAAGACAAAGGCCGATCGAAAAGCATTTTTGTTAAATCTTGTTTGTTACGCCACTTGCATTGAGGGCTTATTCTTTTTTGCTGCTTTTGCTTACGTGTACTACTTGCGATCCAAAGGTCTTCTGAATGGTCTAGCCACAGGGACGAATTGGGTATTCCGAGATGAGAGTGCGCATATTGAATACGCGCTGGAGGTGATTCGACTCGTCAAAGAAGAAGAGGCAGATCTGTGGGATCATGAGCTCGAGCAAAAAGTGATCGAGATGATCAACGATGCCATCGAATGCGAGATGGGCTTTGCGATGGATCTTCTGAAAGAGGGTGTTGCGGGCTTGTCTTCGCGTGATATGCGAACTTACTTGCAGTACATCGCAGACATTCGCTTGCAGTCTCTAGGAATCCCGGCGCAGTACGGTGCAAAGAATCCCTTTGACTTTATGGAGCTTCAAGACGCCCAAGAGCTGGCAAACTTTTTTGAGCGTCGAGTATCTGCCTATCAAGTCGCTGTGGGTGGATCCTTTAGCCTGTCTGAAACTTTCTAAGACAGTTTTGTCTCAGGATCCGATGTGGTGAGCTCACGAGCCTGAGACTCCACAACAACCAACTGAGGGATTTCGTCGCTGCCGGAAAGTCCATGGACTTCATTCATTTTGCGAGCCGAAACCAACACTCGAGACTCCAGCGTGCCCATCGCGCGATTGTAAGCATCCACGCTTTGATTCAAATTTTTACCGAGCCTTACAAAGTGTTCGCACATGTCGGCGATGCGACGGTAAAGCTCCTGACCGAGTTTGCCGACTTGTCGAACATTCTCTGCCAGTCGCTCCTGCTGCCAACCATACGAAGCTGAGCGCAGAAGCGAAATCAGAGTCGTTGGGGTCGCAATCAAGACATTTTGAGCGACTCCGGCTTCGATGAGTTCGGGGTCCACTTCAAGTGCCCCCGAAAAAAAGTGCTCGCCTGGCAAAAACAAAACAACGAATTCCGGAGATGGTTGGAACTGCTGCCAGTAAGACTTTCTCGAAAGATCATCAATATGCTTTCGAATATGTTTCGCATGATCTTTCATTTTTTCTCTTCGCAAATCAGGATCTGCGATTTGCGAAGCATCCAAATAAGCCACCAGCGGAGTTTTTGCATCGACGACAATCTGCTTGCCGCCGGGCATTCGAATAACCATGTCGGGACGTAACTTTTGGGCATCTTCGTTTGTTGTGGTGCTTTGAAGATCAAAATCGCAGTAAGCAATCATGCCCGACATCTCAGCAACTCGTCGGAGTTGAAGCTCCCCCCAGCGCCCTCGTGCTTGTGGAGCCCGGAGGGCTGAGACTAAGCCATGGGTCTCTACTCGGAGATCTTGATTGGCTTTGAGGAGCAGTTGAACTTGTTCTCGAAGCGCACCTTCTGCCGTGCCTCGTGAACGCTCCATCTCGTGCAACTTACCGTCCATTCGCTCCAGGCTTTCTTTGACGGGTTGAACGAGGTGAGAGATTTTTTGCTCTCGAAGTTCCAGATCCTTTTTAGAAATCTCCATGAACTTTTGAAGTTGCGACTGAGCCAGAGTCAAAAATGCCTGATTATTCGACTCCAGAGCTGATTTCGAGAGATTCTGAAAGCTTTCGGACAGTCGCTGGCGGGTCTCTAGCCACTCGGCCTCTCGGTGTGAGCTGAGGCTTCTCAGGCTGTCGAGCTCTGTCTGCAAACGAGAGATCTCGGCTACCTTTTCGTTTAATTGGGCATGGAGTTGCTCAATTTTAAGGCGCCGCTCCTCTAGCTCTTCACGAATAAAATCCTGAGAGCCCGAAGGGGGGGTGCGACTGCGATAAAACAAGAAAGCCGCTATGAAGATGCCCAAAATAGCGACGACAATGATCCAAAGTAAGCCAGACTCGACCATGGCCCCATCATGCTGAAGAGCTTGGGCTTGGTCCACTGTTGCCTCAGGTTGCGACAGAAAAATCCCAACTTATGTAATGATTTCAATACTTTCGTTTTTGGAGGAATTTGCTAAGCGTATCCGCCTTGAGCGCATTTTTTAAAAAATTGTTTTTATACTTTATCCTGACCTCTTCTTTGAGCAGCCATTCGGAGGAACTCAACGCCGGCCCCAGGTTGGCGGCATGGCTATCGCGAGGGGCGCAGATGAGTATGCACTGCGCTGAGCGGTTGATTTGGGCGAGTCGCGCTTTGCTGCATGATTCTGCCGTGATGATCGATCAGGATTCTGGGGTCATCATGCGCATGCAGCTTAAGAAGCGGCAGATTCCTCAAATTCTTTTGAATGCGCGCGTCACGCGAACGAACGAGGCGGGGAGCCTCTTGGCTTTTGGGATCCCGACAGAGGGCCGAAAGATAGAGGAGATTTTAGGAGAGATTTGGCGCTCACAGATGGAGAAGAGACTGAATGATCCTCTGTGGGATTTAAAGACCTCGGTGACGGCAGGATTTCAAAATCTAGGAAACGAAGAACTTTTAAGAAGAATTCGAAAAGCTAATGCAGTGATGGAGATTTTTTTGAGGCACGAGAAAGAGCTTTTTGTATTGGTGCGGCAGCAAATGCTGCTCGAGAGGGCGTCGAGTGTGAAGAATTTGATGAGTGCTTTTGCCTCGCAAACAACGGATGTGCTCAATCGGAGCCCCACTGCACCAATGAGTGTTTTGCAGGCTGAAGATTTTGCGATGGAGCTCGAAAAGTTTCGTGATTTATCCTTTCGGTTTTCGAATCTTGCTGTGACGCTGATGCAGTTTGCAGGCAGCGAATTGCAGCTCGGCTCCACGTGGAGGTCGGACGAGACGATCGGTCAGTGGGTGAAGAGGAGAGAGCGAGAGATTTTATTGGAGCAGATTTATTTGCCCTTAGATGCGTTACGAGTGCGGCTTCGCCCCTTTGCATCGGCTCCGGTGGGGAGCGCAGAGGAGCGTTCGCAAGCGCAAGAGCTAACGCAGAGACTTTGGGAGAAGCGGGAGCTCATCCAGCGAGGCTTGAGAGATTCGAAAGAGATGGGGTGGAATGAGCTGTCGGATTTGATTGGTAGATTTGAGGAGCCTTTGCAGCGATGTGCTCGTATTTTTCAGGCGCCGAACGGCAGTCATCATCCAGGAGATTATCTGATCAAAGCCTCAGAGCTTTTGAGTCTTATGAAGGATCCAATACCTGATCAGCTTTTTGAGTAGGGACAGAGAGATTAAACGCGCCCCCTCGTTTTTGATGATGATTGCGCACCCCGAAGCTTTTGGCGAATTCTATGAAATAGGTGTCGAAAGAGGTGGGAAGTCTTAGGAATCTTAGAGCCTTAGCCTGAGCATCGTATTTGCAGCGCTGGCAGAGGATGGCCCAGTGGTGTGTCAGACCATGGATTCTCTGTGCAAGTATTTCTCTTTTAAGTTCGTGCAGCTCTCCTCAGTCCGGAGGATCGGGCGGGCCTCCTGCGCCCATAACAGAAAACTCGTCCGTTTCTGCCATCGTTTTTGCACGAACGAGTTGGCAAGACATCGGTTTTTTTGTCAAACAAGGCGAGCGACTAAAAATAAATCCTTCTGGGACCTGGACAGGTGGCCAAGTTTTCATTGGGGCGAATGCTAATGATACTCAATCTCTATTTTGCGATGCGAATGGCTGTAATGGAGATGCGCTTCGAAACTATTGGGTAGATGGAGCGAACTATTTTGCCACCACCATCAATGCGGGTGGAGATGGTAACACTGGCGCAAGTTCAGATCCTGCGAATTACAATCGCATCATTCGACACGAATATCACCTGCAAAACATTGCAAGGAATGGGGGGATTACTTATGCGACTCAAAAAGGCGGTTTCGGTGGGCCCAATGCGCAGGGCACAGCTGGCTTGCTCGATGGCAAAACGATTTGCTTTGGAAGCAATAACATGTTGCTGGGGGCCGTAGGGGAGACAGCCGGATCTTTAAAGACGGGATACTGGCACACCCGCGCCCAAGAATGGACTCGTTATCGCGATATTTTTCAACATGGCGCGAATCGAGGGGCGGCGGGTGATCATGCGAATGTGGTTGCTCTGGTAGGTTTGCTGAATGAGCTGATAGCCCTTTACGAAAATGCAAAGTGCGATCTTTTGCCGCACCTGCTCACTGAGCCTATCGGCGGAGGGTCCACCGGCACTAGAAATAAAATGCAGCGCATTTTGGGTGAACTCGATGATCATTTCACTGGGATTTGGGAGCACGCTTATGATCCTGTTTACACGGTGACAGTGCCCGCAAACAACTATGGGCTGCTGTGTCGTAGTACTCAGGATGTGATTGTCACCTACCTCTATGGTAAGCCGCATCATATCATTCCCCGAAATGATTGTGCCCCGACCACAAAGAACGTGCTCATCATGAAAATCGTTAAATCGAATGAAAAGTTTGAGGATCAAGTGCCGATAGTGGTGGGCACAAATTATGCGACCGAAGATTTTGTGGTCCCCAAAGATGGCTTTATCTTTCTGAAAAACAATGATGCCGACACGGGCATCTTTGACAACGGAACGCTCGATAGCAGCTTCATTCGCGTCGATATCACGCGCCGGCCCGCGACGAATAGCAACTGATATCAAGAACCAAAAGGCAGGCCACGAATTTTCAGATCACTTCGACTTAGGTCTCGCAGATAATGAGAATGATCTAAAGCGAGTTCAAGGGGAACCACGCCCTTTTTGCTCAAGCCCTTCACCGCATGAATCAAGACCTGGGCGGCCGGATAGCTTGTGGAGCGTTCCATGGCTGTGAAACCTGTTTGATCGCTATGAAAATCCAAAAGCTCATATTGAATTTTCATGGGCTTTTGATCTTTGACTCCCTCAGCGGTGACTCGCAGAACCACAAGATCTTTATCTTCAGGAAACGCTATTCGATCAGGCACGACTTGATGAAACAATTCTCGCGGTGCGATCTCGACCCACTCTCCCGCAGCACTTCGCACGCGCACGGGCTTGAGATCGAGGAGTCCTAGATCCATCATGCACTTCACTTTTTCAAAATGGCCTTTATAACGAACGGTCTTGTAATCAAAGTTTTCTAATTTTCCTAAAAAACTCCAGGGGCAAGTAGAGCTTCCCCCCGTGGTCACGAAGGCCTCACAGTCTCCGACTGGGGCATCGAATCGAAGCTCCTCTTTTTCTGAAAAAGTGTCGATCTCAACACGCTGAGAATTTCGAATGACCCATGCTTTTCCGAAATACTCATTTGTTAGTCCACGAATCGAAAAGACAAGTTTGTAATCGAGAGGGGGTTTGGGGTTTTGAGGTAATCCGCCGCATCGAACCTGTATCGACTGGGCTTGATCAAACTGCTGGAGTGCATAAGCAGCTAAAGTGTTGCCGAGCCCGGGGGCCAAGCCACAATCCGGGATGATGCTTAAGCCTTTGAGCTGAGCTTGCTCGTGCAAGCGTAGTTGAGCTAGCACTACGTCGGTGTTGCCACCCAAATCGACGAGATGGCAGCCCACTTGAATCGCCGCTTTGGTGATTTGTTCGTTGAAAGAGTAGTCGACTGCGCTAAAGACTCCATGAACGCCCTGAAGTGCCGAGACTAAACTTTTTTCTTGGCGAACATCGACAACGACGGCTCCACAAAGATTTCTACCCAAGAGCCGATTGACTCGCTCTGCCGCTTTCTCAGCGGCCTCTTTTTGAATATCCGCAATCACGATGCGCTGCGCTTCTCCAAAAAGCCCGAGGTAGTGAGCCCCTGCCGTTCCCTGCATCCCTGCACCTAAAACAAGATAAGTCATACGGCTTTCTTTTGATTGGCTTCAGTTTCGAGTTGTTGACCCATTCGAACCACAGCATCATAAACCTCATCGATGACCCACTGAGGGGTAGAGGTTCCTGCGGTGATACCTACATGCTCTTTGTTTCGAAACCAGTTGAGATCAAGTTGATCTGCACGCTCAATGTGATGATTTTCTAAGCCTTTATCGTCGCATACTTTTTTGAGTTTTTTGGTATTGCTTGAATTGTAACCGCCAATGACAATCATCAAATCGACTTCGTCCGAGAGCTTCTCTACCGCTTTTTGACGGTCTTTAGTGGGCTTACAAATCGTATCTACAAACTTCACTTCTTTTTCGCTGCCATCGGCGTTTCGAATCGCTTTGATTTTTTCGACCACTGATTGCACATGCTTAAGCTGTTGGGTGGTTTGAGAGACAATTCCTAAACGAGGCCGATCAATCAGCTTTTTAAGGTCGTCCTCGGTTTCGACCACCACATACTCCTTAAGATCTGTCACAATGCCGCGCATCTCCACATGAGATGCTGAGCCAATCACTACCGGAAAAAATCCTTCTTCAATCAGTTTCTCCACTGCTTTGTGGACCCTCATGACGAGAGGGCAAGTGGCATCGTAAACCTTATAGCCCAGCGAGCCGGCTTGTTCGTGAACGCTTTTGGCGGCACCATGGGCGGTAATCATCACATTGGGAGTGTCGATAGGATCATTCAAAGAATCTACAATCTTTACACCGTTTTCTTTTAAACGCTGAACGACTTGGGGGTTATGAACCAGCTGCCCGATGACGGTCAGATTACCTTTGAATTCCGGATTCATCGCCTCTTCAATAGCGTCTCGAACTCCAAAACACGTACCGAGGGCGTCTGCTTTTGTAACTTTCATCGAACCTCCAACGCCTCCCGTTTTTAGCGACTTTTTGAGGGCTTGGGTAGCGGCTTTAAGCCCTTTCGTGGGCAAAGCCCTAAGAGTGGGCATTCGCTACATTTTGGCCTCCTGGCGATGCAGGTTTTGCGACCATGAAGAATGATCCAGTGAGAAAATTTGATCCATTTTTCGCGGGGGATGATTTTGCAAAGATCCTTCTCGATTTTTACAGGATCAATCTGTCGAGTAAAACCGAGTAGTCGTGTGATGCGCTTGACGTGAGTGTCCACGACAATTCCCTCTGAAATTCCAAAGCCATCCCCAAGCACCACATTGGCTGTTTTTCGGGCGACGCCTCGCAGGCTGACGAGGTCGATCAGTCGCGGGGGGATTTCTCCTCCGAATCTTTCAAGCAGAGATTTGCAACTTTCATAAATA
>JBILFF010000187.1:0-2722 GCA_044351695.1 Bdellovibrionota bacterium | reverse complement strand
ATACTTTTGGCTTTTTGCCGGTAGAAGCCAGTCGACTGCACATATTTTTCGATTTCTTGAGGACAGGAGGCTGCAAAAGCTTGGGGATCCGGATATCTTTCAAAAAGTTTGGGAGTCACTAGATTGACTCTTTTGTCAGTGCACTGAGCCGATAAAATCGTGGCGACCAAAAGCTCGAAGGGATTGCGGTGATGGAGGGCGCAGCGAGCATCTGGAAACTCGCGCTCTAAGATTTTACAAATTTCTAGAACCGAAGTCTTCATGGTCGCCGCTGCTTTAGAAACTCTTTGAGTTTATCGACAGGCCAAGTGTTGATGATTTGAGATTTTGGAATGAAAGCCTTTCGAGCGAGCCAGATCCCATACTCCACATCATCCAGACCCTCTACCGAGTGCGCGTCGGGGTTTAAGCTGATGAGCAGTCCGGCCTCACAAGCCCACACCAAATCTTGCCAATCCATATCGAGACGATGCGGATTGCAATTTAACTCGATCACCACTCGGTTTTTGATTGCAGCATTCACCACAGCATGTCGATCGAAGTCATAGGCCTCACGACTCAAAAGCAAGCGTCCAGAGATATGACCGATCATCGTGGTGTAAGGGTTCTCAATGGCCGTGAGTAATCGTTTGGTCATGTCTTTGAGTCCAAAGCGCTGGTGGATCGAAGCGATGACAAAATCCATTTGCTTTAGAATTCGATCGGAATAGTCGAGCTGACCCTCTTTTAAAATATCCGATTCAATACCTTTGAGGATTTGAAAGTCTTTAAATTTTTGATTGAGCTCATCGATTTTTTGCCATTGTTTTTGGAGTCGAGCTTCATCGAGTCCGTGAGCGTAACTTGCCGTTTGAGAGTGCTCTGAGAGTCCCAAATAGTGCCAGCCTCTCTTTTGCGCTGCATGAGCCATCTGCTCAACGGTGGCAGATCCGTCGGAGTCCTCGGTGTGTGCATGAAAAACTCCTTGAAGATCATCGACATGAACTGGGGGGGAGAGTGAGGGGCGCGCCGCTAGTTCTCGCTGCTCTGGCAAATGAAGCGGAAGATCTAGGGCTGCGTAAAAAGCCGTGTCACTATCCAAATCGAGCTCAGAGTGAGGACTCACCAGTGCATCGGGAGAGAGCTTCAATTTTTTTTCCGATGCGCGCTTGAGTAAGCTTTGCCAGTGCGCCTCAGAGCTGGTTTCAAAGATACTCCGAACCACGCGCTCATGCGGTTTTCTAAAAACAAAGGTAAAAGCATGTCCCTCTTTTGTTTTAAACTGGATCTCCTTATCTTTGATCGCTTTCTCAGCTCGGCTCTCTTCACTCTTCTGCCCGACCAGTTTGAGAGAGGGCTTTTCGCTATGATAGAGTACAAGATATCGAAAACTTTCGACGATCGGTCGCTTCGCTCCCAAGTCACCGACACGCTCATACTGAACATTGCGAGGAATTTTAGCTTCAATATCTTCTGCGATGCGCAGAGCCTCTGAGATCAAAAACTTTCCTCGCGTCTTATTGATTCTTTGAATTTCATGAAGAATTTTTTCTTGAGACTTTTCTCCGAATCCCGAGAGCCCAATCAGTCGGTTTTCATTGCAAGCATATTCAAGTTCGCCCAGCTTACTAATGCCGAGCTCTTCGTAAAGCTGTTTGATTTTTTTTGGCCCCAAGCCCGAGATCTCTCGAAGCTCGTAAAGACTGGCAGGAAGCTTGCCTTGAGCATTCATCCATTCGTCACTGCTCCCCGACTTTAAAAAATTTTGAGCCGTCAGCAGCAGTCCTTTGCCGACGCCTTTAAGCTCCATCAAGGATCCAGACTTAATTCGATCGGTGAGCTCAACATCGCTCAAAGGAATGAGACTTTCAGAAGCATTTCTAAATGCACGGATTTTGAAGACATTCTCGCCCTGAAGTTCCAGAAAAAAGGCAATCTGATCGAGGTGCTCAAGAAGTCGAGCCTTTAGCCGTTCCATAGGCTGAGCCTAAACGACGCAAAAGTGGACGATCTAGTGAATTTGGCTTAAGTCATCAAGATGTCTAAGTCTTCGGATCTAAAAGCGACGGAGTCAAAATCAAGTGGGCAGGCTGAGCCGCTGCCGGAGCGCCTGGAGCAGGCTATTGATGAGCTCGAAGGACTCGTAGAAAAGCTGGAGAGTCCCGATTTGCCTCTTGAGGATTCGATTCGATTGTTTGAACGAGGCACCAAGATTTCAGAGATCTGTTACGCAAAGCTGCAAGAGGCCGAAAAAAAAGTAGAGATATTGATGAAAAAGGTTCCACAGGCCACCTCTACAGAGGACTTTCAGTCCAAGCCTTTCGATGAGGCTTAAAGCATGAGAGAAAAGTCGTTAAGCCAAGAGAGTTTTGCGGATTATCTTTCTCGTCGAAAGCGGGAGTTGGATTCGCACTTGGAATCTTATTTTGCAGGCTGTTCGGGCGGGCTTCAGGAGTCGATGCGCTACAGTTTGTTTTTGCCATCCAAGAGAATACGTCCCTTGATTTGTTTAGAGACCTGTTTGGCGGTTTCGGGCTCCGACGAGGCGGCGCGTGCGGCAGCAGCCGCTTTGGAGATGGTTCACACCTATTCGCTAGTGCACGACGATCTGCCAGCGATGGACGATGACGACCTTCGTCGGGGAATGCCTACGAATCATATCCGATATGGCCAAGCGAGAGCCATTCTGGCTGGCGATGCACTTTTGACGAAAGCTTTTGAGCTCTTGGCGTTTGCACCAGTG
>JBILFF010000006.1:0-36632 GCA_044351695.1 Bdellovibrionota bacterium | reverse complement strand
GAAAACAGTGCCGCCTCCAGTTCCACCCAACGTAAAAGAAGGTCGAAGAATCAAAGGAAAACCAATTTTCTCTGCAGCTTGAAACCCCTCGGCCAAGCTTCGAACCACCTGCGACCTTGGAATCGGAAGCTGAAGCTGCAGACAAAGATCACGAAATTTTTCGCGATCTTCCGCAAGCTGAATCGACTCAATCCTCGCTCCTAAAACCTCGACATCGTAGGTCGCTAAAACTCCCAGTCGATCAAGTTCAATCGCTAAATTGAGGGCGACCTGCCCGCCTAAAGTCGGCAGCAATGCGTCGGGTCGCTCTCGCTCGATCACTTTTTCGAGCATCTCGGGAATCAAAGGCTCGATGTAAGTGCGATCGGCCATCTCGGGGTCCGTCATGATCGTCGCTGGGTTTGAGTTCACCAGTACGACCTCATAACCCTCGCGCTTAAGAGCTCGAATCGCTTGCGAGCCTGAGTAATCAAACTCGCACGCCTGCCCAATCTGTATCGGGCCAGATCCAATCACGAGAATTTTTTTGATGTCATTTCGCTTGGGCATGTTTCTTCACAAAATCCTGATAAATCCAGTTTCGATTACTCACCGCCATCATTTGATCTCTCAGCCCGAGACTTCGAATCAAACATTCGAGAGCCTGTCGAAGCATCTCTCGGTGCAATCCCCATCTTGGCCGGTAGGCTGCGACGACTTGAAGGAGATTCTCTTTTTCTTGTGCTCCATGCAACCAGACATGGGTTGCAAAATGAAGTCCTTTCGAGGGAAGCCGAAACAACCGAGCTTGAATAATCTGTCCGCTTTCTACCTTCCACAGTCGGAAACTCGGATCATGAGTGGAGTACACAATCTGACGATCTACACCGACTAAAAGATCTTTTAGATCGATACGATCAGAACTCGTTTTTACAACTTCAAACAATGACCAATGATGAAAAAGAGCGTGCCTCAACCTCTCTACCTCAAACCCATCTCCCATCCGATTCACTACAAAAGTCACAGCGGGAGTTTTTTGAGATTTAGTGAGGACATAGTCAAAAATATACCACTCTAAAAAACTCTGACTGACCGAATCAAAATACTCTTGCTTGATCTCATGCGATCGCCCGAGCTTCTCGAAAAAAATGGCTTTTGCCGATAACAGCTCCCCCTCATAGGGCCCGGTAGAAAATCGATCTAACAAGCTCTGAAAAAAATCGGGCCAATCGGCATTCTCGTGCTCTAACAAACTAAAAGCGGGCTCACTCATAGGCGATGAAACTCTCCCCTCTTTAACTGACGAAATACATCTAAAGAATCTAAAGGCCCTGGCGATGCTTCGGGATGAAACTGGATTCCACAAATCGGCCATTTTTGATGGACGAAGCCCGCTAAACTTTGATCGTTTAAATGAATGTGGGTCGGCAAAATATCGCTCTGAAATTCAGGGGCTCTCACCGCAAACCCATGATTTTGAGACGTGAGCTCGACACGAGCTCGCGAGCGATTCATCACAGGATGATTGGCCGCATGATGACCGAACTTCATTTTGTAAGTTTCATAGCCCAGAGCAAGACCCAAAATTTGATGGCCCAAGCAAATCCCTAAGATGGGATAACGCCCTATGAGTTTTTTAACCTCAGCAATAATGCGAGGATCCGCCGCTGGATCTCCAGGTCCATTGGAAAGCACTATCGCATCTGGACTTAAGGCCTTCACCTCCTCTGCCGTCGTTGAAGCGGGAACCACAATCACTTCTTCAAAACCCACATCCACCAGATAGCGAAGGATTTGCCGCTTTACTCCAAAATCGAAAACGACGACACGCTTCAGCGTACTCGGCGTATGAGGCAAGCGATCTGCCAACAAAGGTACCGAGCCCGTTAACCAGCGATAAGAAGTCTTGGTGCTCACCTCAGAGGTAAGACCCATTCCTTCCATCGTCGCTTTTTGAGCCAAATGTTTTTCAAGCTCGCGACGCAAAGAGGTTTCTGTCGAAATCACTCCCCAAAGACAACCCCGATCTCTCAGCCTCAGCACGAGACGTCTCGTATCCACACCCTCCAGAGCAGGTACTCCAAACTCTTCGAGGCACTCTAACAGACTCTGTCGAGATCTCCAGTGAGCGCTGCCTCCCGAGTACTCGCGCATCACGCAGCCTGAGGCCCAGATTTTTTTGCTTTCAAAGTCGTCTGGATGAAATCCCTGATTTCCAATTTGAGGCGAAGCAAAAACAATCACCTGTCGGCAGTACGAGGGATCTGTAAGAACTTCTTGATAGCCCGTGTAACCCGTATGAAAAACAAACTCACCTTCACGGGTAAAAGACTTTGCCGGATTTCCTAAAGCATAGCCTTCAAAAAAACTTCCGTCCGAAAGAAGCAAAGCTCCTTTGCGGCGGCCCTGCCGCGCTTTTGGCTCTCTTCGCTTGCGATCAGAAGTTTTCATAAGCTTGTTCCCCCGAAATCCAAGTTGCCCAGAGCTTACCAAAAAGCTTGCGATGGACCCAAGGGCCATTATGGTTGAGAGAGGCACCAGGATCGAGTCTGACTTCGGCCTCCGGGTCAAAAACCAAAAAATGCGCTGCGGCCCCCTTTTTTAAAACTCCTAGAGAGCCGGATCGGCCCAAAAGCTCTGCCGGTCTCTCGGCCGTAGACCGAAAAAACTGAGACCATGAAATTTGAGTACGACGACGAAGCTCATTGGCTAAAGTAAAATGCCACTCGATCGAAGAAAACCCGTGCCACGCGCTTTCAATCGGACCCTGCTTTTCAAACAAACTATGAGGAGCATGGTCTGTCGCAAAGCAATCAAGCACTCCTTCTCGATACGCGGCTTGAAGAGCGACGCGATCCTCTGCCGATCGAACCGGCGGGCAGACTTTAAACTGCGACAGCTGATCAATCGATAACTGACGAACTTCTTCGACACTCAACAGACCATGATGCGGAGTAAGCTCAGCCGAAAACGCGAGACCCTCTGCTCGAGCCTCTCGTAGCAGGGCTATCCCCTCTTTTGAAGACATATGCGCAAAATGCAGAGGCACGCGCAATTCGCGCAGAAGACGTAAATCGCGATCGACTAGACTCACCTCGGCAGACGAAGGCGAAGATCGAACACCCCAAAAACTGGCTGCGGGGCTTTCGTGCAAATGTGATCCGCAAGAAAGATGAAGATCTTCTTCGTGCAAACTCAAAAGTTTGTTTTTTCCTCTCAGAGAAAGCATCACTCGCCTCATGCGCATCTCATCGAGAATCGGCTTGCCATCGTCTGACAATCCTGCGATCGGCAACTTCAGTAACTCAACCCAATCCGTGTCCTCTTTACCCTCAAGATTCTTTGTCACCGCCGCAAAAGGAATAAACTCCACCCGATGCTTTTCAGCGCGTTTCAAAAACTCAAAAATTCGGGCAGCACTATCTAAGCGAGGTCGAGTGTTGGCCAAACAAGCGCCCGTCACCACCCCCCCTTTTAGGCAGGCGGCCTCTAAACTTTCAAAGCTCTCTTTGTGCGACTCCTCAAAGTCTCGACTATGAACATGAAGATCTACCGAAGCGGGGCCGACATGAAGAGAGCCCCAGTCTTTCATGCTTTGTTTGCCCTTGGGAAATCCCCACTGAAGCTCTTCGATACGGCCGGCGGAGACCCGAAACCAACCCTCCCGAAATTCACCCGACTCTCGATCCCACAAACACTGGGAGTAATGAATCACTCTAGCCCTCCCACAGTCTCAGCCCAAGCGCTCAGCAAAGCCGTTCGAATCTTGAGCCCCGCTTTTACTTGCTCGTGAACCAATGATCGAGGGCTCTCGAAATGACAGAGCTCAAAAGACAAATCTTCTCCTTCGACCACCGGACCCGCGTGCATCACAAAACTCTCGAGTCCCAAATCTTGAGAGAGTAAAGGCCCGAGTCCGCTCAGCCCCCCGCGTTCTTTTTGAGTTCTCAAAGCGTAAACGATATTCATTTGTGTAAGCCGAGACCGAGGAATGAGAGGCAACTCAAAAGCCCGAGCAAAATCTCGGCAAGATGCGCTTGCATCATCGACCACCCCTACTTCGTGACCCAGCTTTTGAAACAATTTCACTCCCGAACGAGCCACTCGAGAACGAGAAACATCTCCAAAATACGCGATCTTTAGGGATCGGCGACCAAACTTTTCCCACAAGCAGAGGGCATCGGCTAGAGCTTGCGTCGGATGCTCATGAGCTCCATCCCCCGCGTTAAAAACAGGCAAACCCGTCCATTGCTGAGCCCAATAGGCAAAACCTGTTTCGGCATGACGAACCACTAAAAACTCTGCCCCATAAAACTTGAGCAGCCGCAGAGTCTCGCGCGCTGACTCTCCCTTTTGCAAACTGGAGCGATCGACTTCGAGATCGAGCCACTGAAGTCCCAGGAGCTGGCCCGCACGCTCAAAGCTTAGCTTGGTTCGGCTCGAAAGTTCAAAAAAGCAAAGGGCTCCTGAAACGGGGCGCTTCAAGAGTGAGGTCTTTTGTTGGGATCGTTCGAAAAGGGTCATGACGACATCGGTAGATAGTTCTTCCACTGAAATCAGACCCTGCGCTAAAGCTCTCAAACTTTTCGTAGTTCAGCCCTAAACCGTCGAATTTTCAAGATCTTTTGAGGCACATCCCTTGCAGCCCCTGTAAGCCTCTATGGAGCTTTTTTGGACTCTTCAGCTTTTGGCCAGTTCCGCGATGGTCTTACCCGCCGGCTGGAATGAGCCGGCCGCGTATTCGGGTGAATTTTTGAGCTCGCACGAATGGAAAAATGGCGACCAAATTCTAAGAGAGGTTCGTTTTGTAGATGATCGCCCGGATCTTCAGGCCAGCTATCGCCTCTTAAAAAGTGGGCTTCTCGGAGCAGGTTGTGAATCTCAAGAGATCGTGCAGAGTACGGAGCACGTCTTGATACAGTTTGAGTGCTTGAGCCAAAATAAATCTGGTCATCATGAACTCTTTTTAGAGAGGGGCTCTCTCAAGCTTCGATCCCTCGAGCTTCCACAGGCGTCGCTCAGTGCCCAAAGCGTCGCGAGCACCCAAGAGCTTTTCGGAAAGCTCACTCATCACCCTCGCGTACAACTGAAGCTCTCGCGAAGACTCGTCGATGAAAAAACCAAGAGCTTTAGTGATGTGGATGTGGAGAGCTGTCGTTGGGCCAGCTCTCAATTTATAGACAATGTAAAAACAGCCGTCAGTCAACGTCCCACCACGTGTCGCTTTCAAGACACCGAGAACAATTCTGAGTATAGTTGCGAGGCTCAAAAGCAGGGCGAGAGCTCCATCACCTATCGTTTTTTCTGGAACGAAGAGGCCTGCCAAAAAGTTGCTCAAGAAAAAGGCTTAAGCGTTCAAGCCGGGCTCAGAAGCGCGGCCACTCACTAAGCGATTGCTCAAAGAGCCATAGATGAAGAACCTTTACCGGATACGAAGCACAAAGGCTTTATCGCTAACTCGCGCAGACTCAAAAACAACGGCCCCAGCGAGGTACTGAGCTCCCGACACAAAGTCGACTTCACGTCTTTGTGCTCTCACCTCTAAAAACGCACCGATTAAAACACGGCGACGCTCTTCCCAAATCTGGAGTTGGTTTTGATCTTTAATTTCGGCAAAGCGTTCATCCAAGTACCAGCGCACAAAGTCCTCGACCGAACTATGCCGAATGGACAGTCTAGACCAGCCCGAAAGAACCAACCCTCCTCTCTGGTCTCTTCCAAAAGAAAAATGGCTATCTGGGGTCTGATATCGATCGATCCATCTCACCCCCGTCAGCTGAGGATGCTGGCGTATCGAGTCCATTTCTGAACGAGACTCCTCCGCAGCAAAGCCTCCCGCCAGACCATCGTTAAACATCACAGACTCGGTGCTCAAGGCTGCCACCGCCGTTCCTGTTGATCCCGGATTTGAATTTACTGTTGAGGGAACCGTTCCCGAACTTGCACCCAAAAATAAGATAATTTCACTCCACATCCTGAACCTTAGTTTAAGGGATTTGACGCAGGGTGGAAGGTGTCAAAAATTGTCGTCAATAAAAGTTGTCATTAAGAATTCTCGAGCTTGAGGACCGCCAAAAAAGCTTCTTTCGGAACTTCGACATTTCCAATCGCTTTCATCTTCTTTTTGCCCTCTTTTTGTTTCTCGAGAAGCTTTCTTTTGCGAGTGATATCGCCACCATAGCATTTTGCCGTCACATCTTTACGAAGAGCCGAAATCGTCTCGCGCGCTATAATTTTGGCACCAATCGCTGCTTGGATCGCAATCTGAAACATTTGGCGCGGAAGGAGCTCCTTCATTTTGGCGGCGAGTTCTCGACCTCTCTGATAAGCAAAATCTTTGTGGATAATGAGAGAAAG
This sequence comes from Bdellovibrionota bacterium, assembly GCA_044351695.1. Taxonomy (GTDB): domain Bacteria; phylum Bdellovibrionota; class UBA2394; order UBA2394; family UBA2394; genus JBILFF01. Next base: position 30,296 of record JBILFF010000006.1, on the reverse strand, counting down.
AGCTTCGACTTTTTCGCCATTCAAAAGCAAATCGAGCTTCACCAGCTCGGACTGACGATAATCTAGAAACTCATAATCGAGAGAAGCATAACCCTTACTAATGGATTTCAGTCGATCATAAAAATTGATGACGATTTCATTGAGTGGGACTTCATACTCTAACAAAACTCGTGTGGGAGTGAGAAACTCCATCTTTTTTTGAATGCCTCGCTTATCGGTACACATTTGCATAATCCCGCCCAAATACTCTTGGGGGGTGTGAATGCTCACCTTATAGTAAGGCTCTTCAAATTTTTCGATCTTCGTCACATCCGGAAGCTTGCTGGGGTTTGAAACCTCAATCATGCCCTGTCCGTCGGTCATATAAACCAAGTACTTCACGGTGGGCACCGTGCAAATCAAACTCAAATTGTACTCACGCTCCAGGCGCTCCTGCACAATCTCCATATGGAGAAGCCCCAAAAATCCACAGCGAAACCCAAAGCCCAAATGATCCGAGGTCTCCGGCTCGTAAGTGACCGCCGAATCGTTGAGAGTCAGCTTTTCAATGGCATCGCGTAAATTCTCATATTCGTCTGTCTCGGTGGGAAAGATGCCCGAAAACACCATGGGCTTTACTTCTTTAAAGCCCGGTAGCGGCTGAGGCACCGGCTCTTTGGTGTGAGTGATGGTGTCACCGATTTTGGCTTCTTGAACAGACTTTAAGCCCGAAATAATAAAACCGACTTGCCCCTCTGAAAGTTCTTGAACCTCCTGCGGCCTCGGCGAAAAAGCCCCTAAACCCAAAACCTCATAATCAGCACCCGTCATCATCCATCGAATCCGGTCCTTCACCTGGATCCTGCCCGACATGACTCGCACCAAACAAATGACTCCTCGGTACGCATCAAACCAACTATCAAAAATCAAACAGGCTAACTTCGACTGGCATTCAGGCAGCGACTTGGGCGGAGGTACTCGCGCCACGACGGCCTCCAAAATCTCATCGATTCCGATGCCCGACTTTGCCGAGGCTAAAATGGCATCAGTCGCATCGATGCCAATCACATCCTCGATTTCTTTTCTCACTTTTTCTGGATCTGCTGCCGGAAGATCGATTTTGTTGATCACCGGAATAATCTCAAGATCATGCTCCAAAGCCATATAGACGTTGGCCAGAGTTTGAGCCTGAATCCCTTGAGAAGCATCCACCACCAAGAGAGCTCCCTCACAAGCTTTCAAGCTTCGAGAGACTTCATAAGAGAAATCCACATGTCCCGGGGTATCGATCAGATTGAGCATATAGTCCTGCCCATCTTTTGCTCGCCATCGCAGACGCACCGTTTGCGCTTTGATGGTAATCCCACGCTCTCGCTCGAGGTCCATGCTATCCAGAACTTGTTCTCGCATTTCTCGCGCTGTGAGAGCGCCTGTTCGCTCGATGAGTCGGTCGGCGAGGGTTGATTTTCCGTGATCGATATGAGCGATAATACAAAAATTACGGATGCGACTTTTGGGGATCTGATTCGAAGGGGAGGAGTTCATAGGCTTTCTTTTTAAAACTCACTATTGCCCAGCCGCAGTTAAAGTGAAAGGACATTTAGCCTTAGTTTTAGGCCTAAAAGAGCCATTTTCGGGCCCCTTCGGGCCAATCCACTCATCCGGCCAATCCACCCAGAAAAGTCATTCCATTAGAGAAGCAATTCGCGATCTAATTCTTGGTTTTCGATTCTTGTTTGAGCGTCCCCACTTTGCATTTGATCAACTCGAATACGACTCAGAATCCGGCGATGAATTTTCACCTGATCTTGAAACTCGGCCGAGACTTTCCGGCGCATTTCGGGCGCAAACTCACGCAAGTAAAGCTCCACAGCCTCGCGATCGCGAGCTCGATAATGAACGGTAAAATGTGAGTGTAGGGGATCATCGACTGACTCCCCCTCGTCTTTTGGGTGACGAACAAAGATCTCTGCCGACAAAAAACAACCCAACTGAAGCATGTCATCAATATGAAGTCGCAACCAGCGGGCGTAATCAAAGGACAACTCCTTTTGAATACAAATATTGACTTCGTAGATCACCACGCCCCTTAAGCCTAAACAAAACTTATTGAGAGAAGCAACGAAAGATCCGATGAAGAGCCTAAAACTGACTGTAAGCCTCTATTTCTTTTGAGCTTTTCGAACTTCATCCAAAACGGCCTGGGCTCGCAAACTCGTCGGATACTTGCTTAAAGCCTCTGACAAAAACTTTTCAGCCAAATCGAGCCGCCCTCCCGCAAAGCATACAATTCCGAGATCGATTCGGGCCTCATGATAGTCCGGAAAAATTTTGAGGGAGTGCTCAAAACACGCTGCCGCCTCTTTAAACTTTTTCATGCGCGCAAAGCTATTGCCCGCATTTCGAAAAGCCAAAAAGGACTTCGGAAACATTTTCACGCAACGATCAAAGCACTCCAAAGCGAGAGGCCAGTTTTGACGACGCATTTCGTTTACACCTAGATTCAGAAAAGCGTCGTGATTTTTAGGATCTTTCTCTAAACACGCTTTCAGCGCTTCTTCAGCCTCGGAATGCTTGCCTGCTTCCATCGCGGCATAGCCTAGATTGGTGAGCACCAAAGGCTCAGTCGGATTCAGCTCGCGTGCTTTCTTGAGAGATTCCATGGCTTTTTTGAACTCGCCAATCCCGAGCATTTCGACTCCGTGCTCAAAATGAGCCTTCCAGTTCTTCGGCTCCTCTTGCAATTTCTGTCTGGCCGCGGCCTGATAAAAACTTCGTTTGTTCTTCTCTTCGGCTACTTGTTCGGTCGAACCATAATGGTGGATCGGTACATCGCTCGGAAGAACCTTTCCTTTCACTGTCGCCTCTACAAGCTCATGAACTGAACCCACAAAACGGATTGAAGGAATATTTTGAAACAAGCGAATCTTTCCGCTCTCAAAGTATCCAGGATATTCGCCCTCTTCGTCTTTGTATTCACCGGTGCAAGGCACGAATCCACTCGCCATGGCATTGCTTGAATAATTGCGCGTCTTAATCGTGTAAGCCATGACCGAAGTATCCAGGGTCAACTGTCGAATCCGCTCCAGATCACGCTCGGCAATTCGCTCGTCCGGATCAATCACTAAAATCCAGCGCCCCGTGGCTCGCTCGAGACTGGCATTTCTTGCTTTTGAAAAATCATTCTCCCACTTTTGAGAAGATAGCCGGACACCATATTCTCTGGCGATCGCCATGCTTTGATCGGTCGATCCTGTATCGACGATGATGATTTCTGAGCACAGGGCTTTGAGGTTTTCAAGGCATCCTCTGAGCCAGCGCTCTTCATTCTTCATGATCAGACAGGCTGAAATCGTCATGCGGCCTCGCGAGGATAAAAGCTCTGACTATTTTGTAGCCGTGCCTCTAACCCGCGAGGTACGACGATTCGACCCTTCGTCGCGTTGTGAACCACATGAAGGCGATCCAAGATTTCTCGCTCACCTACCGAGCTCACCCAGCGCAGAAGCCCCCCTCTAAACGGAGGAAAACCGATTCCATAAATCAAACCCAAATCAAGATCTCGAACGCTCGAAACCACAGCTTCATCGAGCGCTAAAATAGCCTCTGTGACCATCGGCAAAATCAAACGATCTTGCAAACTCAGAGTGGTCGCCTCGCTCGGGTGCAGTGGTGGTCGTCGAAACTCCGATCGCAGGCCGATCTCTTTTCCTTTCTCATCATATTGATAAAAGCCTCGGCTATTCTTTTTACCCAGATAACCTTGCTTCACCATCTCTGAGAGTAGAGGAAGAACCTTCATGTGGGGATAGCCATTCGCAATCACATCGGCCACTTTGCATCCCGTATCGAGACCCACTTCATCGATGAGCCGAAAGGGCCCCATCGGCATTCCAAATCTCTTAGCAGCCTCATCGATTTGATCAATACTGTAGCCCTCTTGATACAGGTAGGCACACTCGTTCAGGAAGGGCATCAGAATGCGGTTCACCAAAAATCCGGGTCGATCCTTAACGACAATCACGGTTTTCCCGAGCTGCCGACCGAGCGCCACCGTTTGAGCGACTACTCGAGCATCTGTTTGCTCCCCGCGAATGACCTCTACAAGCGGCATCACTGGCACGGGGTTAAAGAAATGCATTCCCACAATACGCTCCGGGCGGCGCGCCGCTCGCGCCATTTCTGAAATACTCAGCGAGCTTGTGTTTGAAGCAATGATAGCGTTTTCAGGAAGTCGAGACTCCAGCTCCTGAATCACTTTTTTCTTTACGTCCATATTTTCAACTACAGCCTCAATCACAAAAGGAATTCTCGAAAACCCAGTCCATTCCAGCGTCGGCTTAATTCGATACTTCTGCTTTTCAAAGTCACTTCGATCGATCTTCTTTCGATCGAGATCTTTTTTGAAAAGACGATGAGCCTCGCGCAGCGCGGTCTGAATACTCTCGTGCTGGATATCTTTAAGACGAACCCCCATCGATCGCTTCGAGGCCAGCGCAGCAATTCCCCCACCCATGATCCCAGCCCCAATCACCCCGATCTCAGAAAGCTCGGCTGGCTTAAAATCTCCAAGCTCACTCGGGCTCACACCCAAATCTTTTTTAAGCGCCTCGGATCCAAAAAATAAGTGAATCAAATTTTTAGCTGTTTCACCGACGACCAGATCCACAAAACCCGCAGCTTCGACTTGAAGACCTTGCTTCAAATCACCCCCATAAGTTTTTTCAACCACGCTCAAAGCACGAAGCGGAGCTGGGAAAAAAGCTTTCGTCTTTTTGAGAATTTCTTTGCGAGCACTATAAAAAACGAGCCGCTTGCCGAACGGGGTAGAGAGCAGTTTTTCGATGACGGGAGTTCGAGCCACACCGCGGCGAAACTGGCCCCGTCGAAGCCGTTCACGTGTTAACTGCAGCATCGTCTCGGCAGGCATCACATCGTCCACAAGCCCCATCTTCAGAGCTTTTTTGGCATTCACCGGAGCCCCCGAAGTGATCATGGTCACGGCAGCCGGAAGAGAAACCAAACGTGGCAATCGCTGAGTCCCTCCAGCACCTGGCAAAACTCCGAGCATGACTTCGGGCAGACCGAGCCTTGTTTTAGAGCTGCTCGAACACACTCGAAACTTACAGGCCAAGGCCAACTCAAGTCCTCCCCCCAAACAGGGGCCATCGATCATGGCCACGGTGACTTGCGGAAGATCGGCGAGCTCTTGAAAGAGATCCTGAATCCTCTCCACGAGTTTAAAGGCCGATTCGCGATCTTTCATTTTGGGGAACTCATCAATATCCGCCCCCCCTAAAAACATATCGGGCTTGGCCGAGTAAATTAAAAGCGTTTTGATTTCGCGCTTGCCCTTCAGAATTGCAAAAAAATCCTGAAGCTGTTCGAGCACTCTTCGCTTTAAGATATTAGGCTTTCGCCCAGGCGTATCAAAAATAATCTCGGCATGCTCTCGATCTTCAATATTGAGTCGAACTGTTGTTTCATTTGTTTCCATGAACACTCCTTCGTACAAATTTAAGCGACTCGCTCCACCACACAGGCTCCGCCCTGACCTCCACCAATACACATGGTCGCCAAACCCACACTTTGACCTCGGCGCTCCAGCTCCTTGAGGATGGTTAAAACGAGACGAGTACCTGAGGTTCCCACGGGATGGCCAAGCGCAATGGCCCCTCCATTCACATTGAGTTTGCTTGAAGCAATCTCACCCACCTTTGAAGTGCGGCCTAAATATTTTTTTGAAAAATCCTCGCTGTCAAAAGCTCGCACACAGGCAATCACTTGCGCTGCAAAGGCCTCGTTGATCTCTACCAAATCCACATCGGTCATGCTCATGCCTGCTGTATCGAGCGCGGCCGGTGAGGCAAAGGCTGGGCCTAAGCCCATCCGAGACGGATCACAACCCGAAAACTCCACCGAGCGAATCAATCCCAAAATTTTTCTACCCTCGGCACGAGCCTTTTCTTCGCTCATCAAAATGAGCATGGCTGCCCCATCCGTCACCGGACAGGCATTTCCGACCGTTATGGTTCCGTGAGGCTTTTCAAAATAAGGCTTAAGCTTGGCCAACATTTCAAGCGTTTGGTTATCTCGAGGTCCGACATCATACGCGACAGACTTTGCAAACTTAGGCGGCACATAAGCGGGAGCGATCTCATCGGCCAATTTTGCACGCGCAGAAGTTGCTTTTTGATGAGATAGCAGAGCAAACTCATCTTGCTCTTTTCTTGAGATCTTCCAATCCCGAGCTAAATTCTCTGCTGTTTGACCCATATTTAAACCAGAAACTGGATCCTTTAAACCCTCCTCAAGTCCAATCACGGGCATCAAGGACTTGAGCTTTAATCTCGAAAGTGCCGCCAGTTTTAGCGCGGGCGTTTTGGCAAAAGCGAAACGAAAAAAGACATCTTTGAAAGCCTCTTGAAACAAAATTGGAATATTGGACATGCTCTCGGTTCCGCCCACCAAACAAACATCTGCTTGGCCGGTAGCAATTTGAATTGCTCCGAGTGAAATAGACTCCAATCCGCTGGCGCAATTGCGTTGAACGGTCACTGCGGGGACTCGTTTGGGGATGCCCGCAAAAAGCGCAATCACCCGCGAGATATTTGCTGCATTTGCAGGTTGAGCCACGTTTCCGATAATCACATGATCGACTTGCTCGGGATCCAGTTCCGCTCGAGCCAAAACCTCTTGAGTCGCTAAAACACCTAAATCTACTGCTGATAAGGGAGCCAAATCCATGCCGGCTTTTGCAAAAGGCGTTCGCACTCCTGCAACGATTGCTACATTACGTGCTGCAAATTTATTGGGTTTGAAATTCATAACCTACTCCTTGAAACTCAGCTTTCACGTTATCGTGAAGCTCTTTTATCAGTTTGTCAGAGAGTGACTTTAGATTCCATCACAGATAGTCGGAGATCGGTTCGTGCTTTCCTCGCCACTCCATCAGCTTGGCCTGGGGAGTTTCGGCTCGATACTCGACCAAAACATAGTTGAGTTTTTGGATGGGTCCTAAGGACTTCACATCTAGCGAAATGGTCTTCGTCCAGGTGCCCGAGTTGAAATACTCTTTCCCGTTAGCATACTGCCGATAGTCGGCAATATGACTGTGCCCCAGAATGACCTTTTGCACTGCGTCATTGGTCAATAGTTTTTCGGCCGACTCCTCAAGCGAATCAGGATCTGCGGAGCGTCGAAACAACACCACCACATCGGCTAAGCCAGAGCCTGCGTAGAGACTCTTGCGAAAGGCTCGCCAGATCATTCGAGCAAAGGTCGTCAAAATTCTAAAAAAGAATCGAGTTTCAAATAAGAAAGCCCAGACTAAATAGGTCTTCAGCGGTCTCACCCGATAAAAACTCGGACGCAGTCTTCGCAAAGGCTCCACAAAGTGACCCTGAAAATAAGCACCCCAGGGGAGTTGCAAGCGCATCACCGAATCTTTCTCTAGTATCTTAGGCCCGGGGCGCTCTTGATAAAGAGGGTCGTACTCATGGCCATGCTGAATCCAAAGACCATCTCGCTGAAAAGCCTCAAATCGAAATTCCAACCGATCAGAGATTTCTCGTCGAAGAAGATTTTGAACCTGGGGCCAGAGAATTCCTAAATCGGCATCGCCGGGCAAATAAACGAGCTCCGCCTGAGGGTTCTCCATCCACTTGCGCAAAGCTTGCACCACCAAGGGATGCGCTCTTAAAATACACTCGACCAACTCAACAGCAAAACCCTCGTGAACGACGTCTGGAGTGCGCGAGTGAACGGCAAATCGCAGCAGATGCAAGAAATTGCCGTTCAAAATAAGCGTCGCTCGATCGTAAGCCTGCGAATGAAAAGATAAAAACTCTGCAAACTTTGCGTCGCTCGTAAAATCTTCAAAAAGATTGATGCTCCCGTCCCACCAGCGACGCCCCTCGCCTAAATGCAAATCACTCACGACGATAAGAGCTCGAGTCTCAAGCCGCGCCGATCCTTCACCCGACATTAAATCCCTCGAAGACAAGCACGAAGATCGTCGATGACCAGTCGAGACCAAAAATCCTGCGGAGCCAAGCTTAGTCGCTCCTCGATTTGCGAGCGCACTTCCCCCTCAAAACGAGCCTGAGCTCGACAGGCCGAAAGATACACTTGAAAGTAATCGGCTGAGCTGTCAGTCTGCCCAATCAACCAAGTCACGTAGGTGCCGGCGACTTGCGGCTGCTGAGAGACCACTCGCGCCAACAGTCGATAAAGTAGACTTCGGCCTTGGGGATTTTGTGAAAGATCCGACTCAAAGGCGAGCGGCGCCAGGGGAAATTGATAATTGGTAAACATCAAAAGAGTTTCAAGTATTTTTTCATTGAGTCGCCCATTCTTGATGCGTGAAAAATCGTATAAAAATAATTCGGCCAAAGCAGAGTTTCCGGCCAAAAATTTTTCGGCATCTCTTACCCAATCAGCACGAAAACCTCCCAGCCGCATGACATCTCTTCGCAGCCTCTTAAGATCTCTCTCTAAAAGATTCGGCTCAATTTGGGTTTTCAGCTGATTCAGAAGGCGAGCTTTCTCCTCGTCCGCATGAAAGACCGCTTCGGTTGACGAAGCATTTGAACTTGAGCCCTCTGCCCCTAAAAGATCCGATTCCAAACCCAGAATGATGCTGAGCCCAATGGTCCCAAGGAGCCCACTCACAACCCAAAAAGCTTTCAGCAAACAATTTTTATGACGCATCATAGCCCTTACTTTGCCGGCTTTGTAAAAGCTTGGAAAGTTCAATCTGATATAATTGAAGAGATGAATTTTTTAAGTGAACGGCATTTTTATTTTGCCCTGATGACGTTTTTCGTTATTTCGAACCCGCCACTCATCACAGCGACCAGCCTTCGGCCTCTGGCGTTTGAAGAACAAACTCAGGGCGCCGAAAATTTTTGTGCGGTCCTGGTCAAAAGCTCACAGGTCGAGCGACGAGGATCCAATGTGTTCACTCGCTACCAGCTGGAAACGTTGGATTGCTTTAAAGGCTCTCTGGCCAGCGGACAGCAAGTCGATTTGAGTGTCATTGGCGGCCGCCTCCCGATGACCGTCAGCAATCAAATCCAGATCACTCGAGTTCCAGGAGCTCCGCTGTTTCAAGTGGGCGAAAAATGGGTGATGAGTTTTAAGAGACACGGAAGCGAGTACTCTCTTCAGGACTGGCAGATGCTTGAGGTTGAAAATGAAGCTGAGCAGTTTTTTGTAAAAATACAACCCACTCCGTCGCGGCACGCGCTCTCTCCAGGGCATCGCCAAACCATGAGTCGTCAAAATTCTGAGAGCCGCTCACGACTGAGTTTTGATGAGTTTCGTCAAAAAGTGCGGAACTCTTTAGATTAGGTTTTGATCGGTTTCGGTAAAGCCTTCGGGGGAGGGTGATTGATTCGATTCGCTTTAACGAGTGCTCTGATTTCGATAAGCCTTTGCGGCTCCGTGTACGCTTTTGGCTATCTTGATGAATGGGCTCTGAGCGATTACTCTAATCTTCGAAGCTCCAGCACCGAGCCAAGTCCCTCGGATGTGGTTATTCGTCCCAAATGGGTGCGCTCCACTCCCCTTACTTTACGATTGTGCACCGATGGCAGCGCCATCAGCGGCTCAGGCTTGGCTTACTGCGCTGCCGGCTCGGGCACCGCTGGAAATCCACGAATCTGCTTCTTCGACGCAGATACCGGAGACAATAGTGATAACGAAAGTCAGCGAGACTCTCAGCTGCTCGCCGATACGAATGCAGCCATTAACGAGTGGGCTTTGGCTGCTGCGAATACAAATATTGCAGTAAACACGGTTTCGACAGTCTCCAGTTGTGGCATCACTTCAGGAAGTCCCTATGGCGGCAATAATGGAACTTTTGATTTGTTCTTCAACAACAAATACGATGACGGCAGCAGTATCCCCAACGGGGTGGTGGCTTTTACGATTTTGACTTACACGCTTGAACCGGCCAACCAGCGACTTCGAATCATCGACTCTGATATTGTTTTTAATACGAACGAAACCTTTGTAACAGACGCCTGGATCAGCGATCGTTATGGATCTAGTGTGCCGTCGGGAATCGGTCGCTGGAGTTATCAGGGGGTCTTGGTTCATGAGCTCGGACATCTTTTCGGACTCGCTCACTCTTTTGTGACCGACGACAACGACAGTGACGGCATCACGACCGGGGCGAGTATGTATCCAGTGGTGAGCGATCTTCGGCAAACCTTAAGTATTGCTGAGCTTCAGCTCGATGATATTTTGGGGCTCAAAAATCTTTATGCCACGAGCTCCACTTTTGCCGCGGCTCCTTATCAGGGCACTCTTAGCGGCAAGCTTACTCGAAGCGGGCTTCGCGGTCAGCGCGGAGCTCAAGTGACGGTATTTAGCACAGAAGACAATCGTAGCTATGCGGCGACCTACAGTGGAATGTCGGGCACCGCTGAAAGCTCTGAGGGTCAATGGCAGATTCGCGGGCTACCCTTAAATCATGATTTTATTGTTTTCATAGAAGATGCTGATCGAATCGGCGACTCTTCTTTTCCGAATTGGCGCCCTCGCTCAGTGAATAATGTGATGAAGTGGGCTTTGGGCGATGCCCCAGGCAATAAAGAAGTCACGGGTTGGCGAAATTTTTCGCTCGAAGCCTTTCCCGATGCTGAGATCGTGGACATCCGAGACAGTCGAGATGTTTCAGCCTTTCCGGGCATTTCAAATGCCGAGACCATCCGCTTAAGCTCAAGTACAAAATCACGAACAGATATCGATTTTTTTGTGAGCAATACTTTTTTACCCCCAAATGATGACTTTCAATTTATTCAAGAAATTACGAATAAGAACGACACGGGCTCCGGAGGTCTCCTCATCAAAAATTCGGCCCCTCTTCAACTGAGTTTTTCTTACACTCAAAATTTTTCAACTCTCTTGGATATTGAGGTCGATGTGACGGCGACCAATCTTAGCTCGGATTCGACCGTTGATTTGAATGGAGGGCTGCCCTCTTGGAGCTCCTGGACGAGCAGTGATGCCCTCATCACTCTCAAGCCACCGACGGGCGGCCTTTCAGATGGAGATTATCGAGTCAACGCACAAATGAGCGCAGTGATCGATGGAGAGCGAGTCATTTTAGTAGACGGTGCGCGAGTGATCGAGGTGGATGGATGGACATCAGGAAGTTCATCCATCGTCTTTGGCCCCAATCAAGCTGGAGCTTCGAGTGGCGGGGGCTGCTCTCTTAAAAGCAACAACTCCCGCTTGAGCAATTTCATAAACGTCTTCGGCTTGATGCTCTTGTTTTTCATCATAGGAATTCGAATTCGTCGTCGAGCTATAAATTAAAAAACTCATTCATGACTCCCTTGTCCCCCACCTACTGACCCCCCTCTTCGATCTGATCGAATCGTTTTATTTTACTGGCTCTACGATTCTAAACAGAATTTCTCGACTCATTTTTTCGCTGTTCGCTTCGTAAAGCTTAAAGAGGGCCTCTGAAAGACTTTGAATCTGCTCGGCGGTCTTGCTCTGCACTGCTTCAAAATACTCTGTGCTCTCAAAAACGGATCTCACTGAATTTGAATACATCTTCATTTCCTCCCGTGACTGTGTTGGCTTTCTCTTCACTCCCACACTTTGTACGCAAGCTTCATTCCCAACCGGCAAGACCCGGAAAGCCTTTGGGTTTTCACTTTCTGTAAAGATCCTGTTAAGAAATCGGGCGAGCACATTTCGTGCTCGTCACTGCGCGAGTTCAAAAGCGACAGTTTTTGCCCAAGCGCGTGATGTTGAAATCACTTAGAATTTTGAATTTCGAGCGGCAAAGTTTGTCGTCCGACCGATCAGTCGTCGAATGGCGCTTTGGTGTCGCTTCTTGATTCTTCAGTGGCTGAGCTCTCGGGCCTTTGCGAATCTTCGCTCACCCCGAAAGGTTTCAGCCGTAAAAGCGGAAACAATTGAATATTCAATTGAAACACAGTGTCTGATTTTTCACTCTCAGAATAAACGGCATTAGAATCTCTGAGAAAATCAAAAATTCTTTTTCTAAAATCCTGATAACCCTGCTCTGAAAGATTAATCGTCATTCCCGCAAAGGTTCTCTCTGTACTCGCAAGCCGATCGATAACATCCATCGCCTTGAGACCCATTTGACGATGAAAATTTCTAACATTCAGCGATTGAATATCTAGGGGCGTCTCAAGCTGACGGTCTTTCTTCACCCAACGCCCATTGGTGAAATCGATGAGTCCCAGTCTCTTCAGGACGCTGAGATGGTGTTCCAGATCTTGTACCGAAATTTCGAGCATCTCAGCCATTCGAGAAGCTGGAAGCTGCCCAAAGTCGGTCGATAGCCCTTCAAAAATAGCGACGACCTGCCAGTTTGAGAAAAATTCATACTCGGCCTGCGCCATCTTGCGAACTTTACGAAAGACTTCGTTTCCGAGAATTTTTTTATAAGCTAGATCTTGAGCCTTCAAATCACTGGCTTGATCAAATTCTACGAGTAGTTCAAAGAACTCGGCTTCTTTTTCATCGAGGCCAAAAGCTTTTGATAGCTTCTCGCTGTTCTCACGACTCAAATGGCGCTGCCCCCCAATCACCATTCGCAAATAACTCGGGCTCCCAAAGCCCACTTCGGCAGCAAACTTGCGATTTGAGTACTCGTTTCGCGCGCGCATGAACTCCACGCGATCTCGAATAAAATTGCGATAATTCAAATAGTCAAAGACGCTCGGCATTTTAGCAGGAGCTGACGCCCCAATTGCTGGCGGATTTTCTGAACGATCACTCACTGACTTCAGTTTATCGCGCTTTTCGCATTCCCATAAGCATGGATGACGCGGCGGGTCCGAAGCTCAAAAACGACACCCTGCACCTACGCCTGGTGGACCCTGGAGTACCAAAAATCGCTCAGTCCACTCGGTTTATCCAAGTCGGTCGAGCTCAAAGGCGGCATGGAGCACTCTGACAGCCTCTTTGGCGCGACTCTCATCTACCACACAGCTAATCTTGATCTCCGAAGTAGAGATCATCTGAATATTGATTTGAGCATCTGATAACGCCTTAAACATTTTTGCCGCGACTCCAAAGTGAGAGCGCATTCCATTTCCAATCACTGAGACTTTCGATATGTGGGGGTCTCCTTGAATTTTTTCAAAACGCAGCTTTGACTTCACCGATTGCAAAATCTCTTGCGAACGTGCGAGATCTTCACGCGGCAAAGTAAACGAAATATCGGTCAGACCTTCGTGCGAAACATTTTGAACAATCACATCCACGTTGATGCCCGCTTCTGCCAAAATCAAAAAAAGATCCGCGGCAAGACCCGCTCGATCTGGCATTCCTAAAACCACAACCTTTGCTTCATTTTTCGTATAGGTCACTCCCGCAACCACTAAGGCTTCCACTTCAGGGACCTCCTCTTGAACCCATGTTCCAGGGACATCTTTAAATGTGCTGCGAACATGAATGGGAACGTTAAATTTTTTTGCAAACTCTACGCTTCGGGTCTGAAGAACCTTGGCACCGAGAGAGGCGAGCTCTAACATTTCATCAAAACTAATACGATTCAGTTTTCGTGCTTTAGGCTCCACATTGGGATCGGTCGTGAACACTCCCTCAACGTCTGTGTAGATATCACAAACATCGGCTCTCAGGGCTGCCGCCAAAGCTACCGCTGAGGTGTCACTGCCACCTCGACCCAGAGTCGTTAGCTCCCCCGTCGCCGTGACTCCCTGGAAGCCCGGGACAATCACTATACGCCCATGCTTGAGTTCTTCCCGGATTCGGGACTCATCAATGCTCTCGATTCGCGCCGAGTTGTAAGACGCATCGGTTTTAATTCGCACCTGAGATCCCAAAAGACTGACGGCCTCTATTCCTCGCGCCTTGAGACAAATAGCCAAAAGCGCCACAGACTTCTGCTCGCCGGTCGTCAGAAGAACGTCCAGCTCTCGAGGATCCGGACGAGTGCTGAAATTTTTTGCCATTTCAATAAGAGAATCTGTTTCCCCCGACATGGCCGAAGCGACCAGCACCACTTGATGCTCTTGAGCCCGACGAGCGGCAATCTCTGCCACATTCTCTATTCGCTTCAGAGACCCGACACTTGTTCCGCCAAATTTGAGGACGTGTAAGCCCACTCTTTGTTCATGCCTAAAAGCCAGCCCAAGATCAATCGAGCGATCCCACTCTCCTTGCTAAACCCTTAAAACAAGGCTCGATTTTAACCCCCTCCTCAAGCCTCACGATCTTCGATAAAAAGCTTGGGATGTTTGCCACCGCTCCGTTGCTACTCAGTTTCGGCCTAATCGCGACAGGACCCCTTGAAGATGAGGTCCGCCAGAGAATACAGAGCGTCCAGAAACAGCTTGAGTCCATTCCCGCCACATCACAGCCGAGTCCGGATACACTCATTCGAATTTTATCGAACTCTCTGCGCGATATTGAATGGATTCGACAGACCAGCATCAATCGAGTTCGAGGCAAGTTTTTTCGAGACTGGACTCATTTAGAAGACCAATGGATTCAGATCCTGCAAGGGCGGCTCGAAAACTCTGCTGCGCCTCCCTTAAGGGGCAATCAGCTTTTTGAAATTCTTCGGCGCTCCGAAATCAACATCGAAACGAGAGATCGAATCGCTCGTCACATCGACGGAGTCCCCCCTCACCCCGAACATGTCGCTCGCTTTCTCGGAACTCAGAACAGCAGGACTCGTGCTTTTGCCGCTGACTTTAAGATGCCTTTTTTAAGGGAAGGCTTTCAACAGATGGGGTTAAGCATTTGGATCTCTATTCCATCGCTAGACATAGAGGATCATGGATTTGAGTCTGAGAGCGGAAGATCCCGAGTGCCAGCGGACTATAGTTTGTTTGGTTTTCACGCTGAAGATTCCCCGCCTCGTTTCTCTGATCTCGAGCTCATTGATGTTTGGATTTTGAGTGCGGAGAAACTCATTCTGATGACGCGACTCGATCGTGAAACTCTCGATCGAATCGAAAGGCAGAAGCCCAAAACGATGCGGGAATGGATGCAAACGGCGGATCTTGAGTATAAGCTGAGTCACTTTAGTCCTGGCGAACACATCATCAATCGAGATCCGGATGGAAAGGTCCGAACCGTTCGATGGGATTCGACCTACAGCGTCGATGATCTGATTAGCGATGATCCTCTCTTGCCCACTTTATGGTTCAGTTTTCAGCGAGCTCCAAGAAACCACTACGAACCGCGAAGCGTTCGTGATCCTCTGCCGCGGCTCTGGGAGCGCGGAGGTTTTAGCATCTTTAGCGACTCCAAAGGCATCACCCCTCCACTTCTCTACTTCACCACAGACAATGAGTATCATTCTTTTGAGCGTCGTTTGAGTCATCCTCCTGAAAGCGTTGGGGACTTATTACTCGCTGCTTTTGGGTCTCATCCCCAGCGTTTCGCAAAATGCGGGGAGTGGTTAAAGCTGCACCGATTGATTCCAGACCTTCCTTCACCGCCAAGTCCCTAACAGCCGTCGCTCTCCGTTTGCTAAAACCTCGATCGAAAGCGAGAGCTTGAAGTTTTTGATTCCCGATTGCTCGGGCCACTCGACAAACACCACGGCTCGCGTCCACTCGCTGGGATCTGCTGGCAGACTTTGTGAAAGACCCAAACGATAGGCATCGACATGAATGATTTTTTGCTGGCCGACCTCATATTCAAGGATGATCGGATAACTCGGAGAAGGAACGACCTCACGATACCCCCATGCTCGAAGGCAAGCTCTCACTAAGCAGGTCTTACCTGCACCCAGTTCGCCATGAAGGGCTACGAAGTCTCCGGGCTTCAGCTCTCGCACTAAATCCTCGGCTACCAAATTCCAATCCGCTTCTGTCGGAACCATCCAAACTTTTTTCATCAATCCAAGTCTCGTTCTTCGTGTAGAGCTTGTAGCTCTAAAGCGGCCAAAGAAAACAACCGAAGCTGATCCGATGAAATGGCTGCGGGCAAATCTCGAAGCAACTCCCCAATTTTTTTCTGAAACAAAAGTCCAGAGATCAGTCCTGATCGTAAATGACCACCTGAACGACAAATGGCTCCCGCTAAAATTCCACAAAGAACATCTCCACTGCCCGCTCTGGCAAGACTGTTTTCTAGGGCATAATGCAAAAGCATTCTCTCTCCGGGAATCTGAAGTAATCCAGGAGCCCCTTTGAGATAAACAGTCTTACCCGTCAGTTCTGCAAGCGCTCCGATCGCCGCCCATCGATTACTGTCGAGCACACTTTTATTTTGGTGCAGCAAGCGAGCCGCTTCTCCCAGGTGTGGAGTCAAAACCACTCGGGACTTACGAGCAAAAAGACCATGCTCAACCAATGCCTCGGCATCAAGAATGACCGGCGACGAGCCTCTCGCAATTTTTTTAAGTGCCGCACGATGCACCCCTCCCGGTCCACAAATCCAAACATCCATCCGCTGGTATTGCTTTTCAAAAAAAGCCGGACTCCATTTAGCATGAAACAAAAAACTGGCCTCGGGAAGTCGAAGCCTCAGTCCCCGGCTCTGAGCAAAAAAGAGCTCTACATAGCCCACGCCCATTCGATGCGCAGACTCGGCGGCAAGATAAGCTGCGCCGGGCGCCTCGGCACTCCCCGCCAGCACACCTACACGTCCCGTCTTAAAAGCAATTCGAGACAATGGTCTAATACTAAAATCGCACTCTTCCGGCAGATCGGCATCAATAAATCTCGGCTCCACAAAATCTCTTCCCACAAAATGCAGATCTCCAAAGCACTCCGCTGCTTTTTCTTGAAACAAGCTTCGCCGTGCATGAGCAACCACAAGCGTCTGATGGGCGCGAAAAGCTCCCGGATCCATCGCCTCGTCGGACACCCCAGAAGGCACATCCAAACTCACTCGGTATTTTGCAGAAAATTTTTTAAAAAGCTTTCGAAGCCTCAGCTCGAGAATCGGCCTTCCGCCTGATCCAAAAACCGCATCCACCACAACTCGCTGAGGAAAGCTTGTCGACTTCCATACCTTCGCCCGACAAAATCGAGCCGCGAGCCGACAGTCCTCGGTCTGCGGTCCAGTGACAGGTAGAATCGCCACTTGCCGACCTGCACGTCTTAGAAATTCGGCCACACAATAACCGTCTCCCCCATTATTGCCTGGCCCCGTCAAAATCAAAAAATCCTCGTGATTTTGAAATTGATCCAGAAGTCTCTGGCTCATCTCCGCAGAGACTTTTTTCATCAGCTCAAAACTGCTGCACGAAATCCGGCGACGGGTGGCGCGATCCACCCAGGCCATCTCAGAACTTGAAACCACAGACTTCATGCCGCTTGATCGATTTTTCGTCTCATCTCAGCAACAGCTGCTTCAAGACCCATCAAAATAGCGCGGGCCACAATCGAGTGACCGATGTTCACTTCTGCAAGCCCCACGAGCTGGCGGATCGGAGCTATATTTTGAATCGTCAGCCCATGACCCGCCTTCACCTCAAGCTCGAGATGATGGGCCAGCTCAGAAGCGACCATCAGTTTTTTGAGTTCAGCCCGCCAAAGCGCCTCGGCCTTTCGGCCACGAAGGGCTTGCTCAAAAAGTTCGGCATAATGCCCCGTATGGAACTCAACTCCATCGAACCCAAGATCTAAAGCCCTTTTAACTTGCTCAAGTGACCCATCAATAAAAGCGTGAAGTCGCGTTTGGCGCTTGAGTTGCAACAGACGCTTTCGACTCTGAGCCGTGCTGAGTTGCTTCAAATCGAGCCCCTTCTCGGTCGTCATCTCTTCTCGACGCTCGGGTACCAGGGTCACGCTGAACGGTTTTGATTTTTGAGCAAAAGAAATCATCTCTGCGGTCCATGCCATTTCAAGATTGATCGGCAATAAACTCGCTTCGAGCAAACGACGAACATCATCGTCCTGAATATGTCGGCGGTCTTCTCGGAGGTGCACCGTGATCTGATCAGCTCCCCCTCGCTCACACAAATGAAGAGCTTCTACGATATCGGGATAACGTGCCAGTCGCACCTGCCGCAGCGTCGCCACATGATCGATGTTTACGCCTAATCGAATTCGAAAACTCATCCCAACTCCTCGCGCACTAAAGACTCCAGAGAGTGAAGATCACTCTCAATCTGCTGCAAATCGGGTCCCTCAACCATCAGACGAAGCATCAATTGCGTGCCGCTGTAACGCACATTCACCCGCCCCTGCCCTTGATACTGAGTCTCCATTTTTAAAATCGCTTCTTGAAGTCGCGGAAGCTTTTCAAGAGGTTTTCGTTCACGAACTGGAACACTCACTAATTTTTGGGGAAAAAGTTTAAAACTGTCTTGAAGAGTAGAGGCTTTGCGACGCTGACTTTGCAGCAAAGCCAGCACCTCAAGAGCCGAAAACAAACCATCGGCAGTCGTATTTTGATCTAAGAAAATATAGTGCCCCGAGGTTTCGCCTCCAAAAATACTCGATTCTTGCTTCATGCGAGCCGTGACATAACGATCGCCCACATCGGAGCGGTGACAGTGAATGCCGATTCTTTGAAGCGCCACTTCAAGCGCTTGATTGGCCATCGTCGTGGTCACCATCGACTTGTTTTGCAGCCGCCCATTGTCTTTTAAGAATTGAGCCACGGCAAACATGACATGCTCACCCGACAGTCTCTTGCCCTTTTCATCGACAATCATCAGTCGATCGGCGTCTCCGTCCACTGCAATTCCGATATCGGCGCGCTCCTCGATCACGGCTCCTTCAAGCAAAGACACAGACTCCTGCGCACAATCTTTATTGATGTTGAATCCATTGGGCGAGCATGCGTGGGCTACCACTTCAGCCCCAAGCTCTCTCAAAAGTTTTGGTCCGCAGTCGTAAGCCGCCCCATTTGCCCCATCAAAAACAATTTTCATTCCTGAGAGATCAAAATCTCTCCGAAAGATTGTTTTGAGATTAACGAGATATCGTCCTAAGGCATCATCCACTCTTTCGGCTCTCCCCAGATTCTCGGGTGCGGGTAGCCATTTTTCCCAACTAGAAGTGTTTAACAAAAGTTGCTCAATCTCCTCTTCGAGCGCATCCTCCAGCTTAAAACCCTCGTCGCCAAAAACTTTTAGACCGTTATCTTCGTACGGGTTGTGCGAGGCCGAAATCATCACGCCTCCATGAGCCCGGAGCCCACGAATATGATAAGCCACTGCCGGCGTCGGAAGAGGGCCAAGCAAAAACACGCGCCCCCCCATACTACATACGCCAGAGGTCAGTGCGGTCTCTAGCATGTAACCGGAGCGTCGAGTGTCTTTGCCAATCACGATTCGAGGTTCTTTAAAGCGCTTTTTAAGAACGAACGTCAAAGCTCGACCCAAAGCCAGGGCTATTTCCGAAGTCATTGGGTAAACGTTGGATCGCCCCCGAATACCATCTGTACCAAAGAGCCTTCTTTGCATGCTCCGAAGGTCTCGCTTTTACCTTAAAACTTCAACAATAAAACTCTTGGGCTCTATGCGTACCAATCGAATTCCTTTCTGCTCAGAAATTCGTCCCTCGAGTCGATATCGCCCAGGGCTCAAACCCTCTACGGGAATCTCTACCTTTAAATCCCTACCCACCCGCTTTAGACTCGTCTCTGCTCCCTGCAAAATCACTGTGGCCCGAGCAGGGTAGACTTGCAAACGAACCTGAGGGCTCCCCGAGACCACGGAAACATCCCTAAATTCGACTTCACTACTTTCATTTGAAAATTCGACGCTCACCTCAACGATTTGGGAGGCACCCAGAGTCCAGTCGGGCATGCTGACTTCTTTAAATTCTTTCCACTGCAGCTCACCCGAACGAATCGCAATGGGCACCTCAAACTTTTCAAGCTTAGCTAAAGTCGACATCGGACCTTCCACCGGAATGGGATTAGGCTTCGCTTCAAGACGCGCTAAAATCATGCCCGAAGGAGCCTCGCCAACGAGCTTCAGCTCCACAGGAACTTCTTTTTTCATTTTGGGCTCAAGAAAGACTTCAAATCGACGCGGGCGCGGATTCACCAGCTCGACATCGACCGGAAAAAAAAACTGGCCTGTACTGGTCTCAATACTCTGCACGCCGGCTCGAGCCTCTGAGAGATCCACTTCATAAGTCAGACGATCAATATCGACCGCCCGAATACGATGAAAAACTCCCACGAAACCAAATTCAATAAACTCCGGCGGTTTTCGAGCAAAAGCCAAGTTTTCGGGCAGGTTTTTGTAAACAATTGGAATCGGATGCTCTTCTCGAACTCTCTGACCCGAATGCACCAAAAACCAAGCCACAATCGCCAAAAAAAGCGAAAACGCGGGTAAGCGAACACGCGGGAGCCAAAACTTAAGCTTTGAAATCATTTCAAGGCCTCCGTCAGTAATTTTCGAAGCTGCCCGGCTTCGAGATCATGCGAAATTTTACCCGCTGACGCAAAAGAAACGCTGCCTTTTTCTTCAGAGATGACCAAGCAAATGGCATCCGTCTCTTCTGTAATACCCAGAGCCGCTCGGTGACGAGTCCCCAGAGCTTTTGAGATGAGGGGATTTAAACTGAGAGGAAGAAAGCAGCCCGCCATAAAAATACGACCCTTTCGAATCACCGCTGCTCCGTCATGAAGGGGAGAGACGGGCAGAAAAAGCGAGGTCAGCACATCTTTTGAAACTCTTGAATCTAAAACCTCTCCCGCTTCGATAAAGTCGCTCAAATCGGCCTCTCTCTCCACCACCAAAAGGGCTCCAATTTTTTTATTCGCTAAAGAAACCGCGCTCCGAACAAGCTCCTCAATCAACTGGGAGGAGTCCTCTTTTTTTGAGGCCGACAAAAAAGATTTCACGCCGAACTGAGACAGAGCCCGGCGTATGTCTTGATGAAACAAAAGCACTAAAAGAATGACCCAATTATCAAATAAACTCCCCAAAACCGCTCTCACGGTTCGAATCTGAAAGCGCTCGGAAATCCAAAAAAACAAGAAAAGTAAGCTGAGAGTAAGAAAAAGCTGAAAAGCTCGCGTGCCCTTTAAAAACAAAAAGGCCTGGTGGATAAAAAAAGCCACTACCAAAATATCAATCAAGTCCCACCAACGGATGAGGGGACTGAACTCACGCCAAAACCTTAGAATGTCTTCAAAGATCACGAAGCTGATTTAACCAGACTCGCCGGCTTGGAGTCGACACCGAAGATGAGTCTATCCAATTCCGCTCCATCGATCGTTTCTTTTTCGCAAAGATAGTCGGCAACCTTTCGCAGCTTATCGATGTTATCTCGTAAGATTTGGCGCGTGCGCTTGTAGTTGTTCATGATGATCGTCTTCACTTCTTCGTCGACCAGCAACGCTGTTTGCTCGCTCCTATCGCTCGATTTTGAGATCTCTCGACCCAAAAAGATATGCTCCTCTCGGTTCGAAAGATGAATCGGCCCCACACGAGACGACATCCCCCACTCGGTCACCATTTTTCGAGCCAATTCCGTCGCACGCTCAATGTCATTTGAGGCTCCAGTGGTGACATCCTGAAAAATCAGCTCCTCAGCCACTCGACCGCCAAACAAAATGGCAATCTGATCATTCGCCGACTTTTCACTTAAATTATGGCGATCCTCCTCTGGCAATTGCATGGTCACCCCAAGCGCCATGCCTCGAGGAATAATCGTGACCTTGTGAACGGGATCCGTGCCCGGAATCATTCGAGCCACCAAAGCATGCCCTGCTTCATGAATAGCGGTGGTTTCTTTTTCCTTCTTATTCATGACTACAGACCGCCGCTCAGCTCCCATCATGACCTTGTCTTTTGCTTGCTCAAAGTCCGACATCTCGACAAAATCCTTGTTCGATCGAGCCGCTAAAAGCGCCGCTTCGTTGCAAATATTTTCTAAATCGGCTCCTACAAAACCAGGTGTTCCCCGAGCAATCACAGCCAAGTCGACATCGGGCGCTGTTTTTATTTTTGCAGCATGAATTTTAAGAATCTCTTCTCGACCTTTGAGTTCGGGTTTAGGAACGACCACCCGCCGGTCAAAGCGTCCGGGGCGCAACAAGGCCGGATCCAAAACATCCGGTCGGTTGGTGGCCGCAATCATGATGATCCCTTCTTTTCCTTCAAAACCATCCATCTCCACCAAAAGCTGATTCAAGGTTTGCTCGCGCTCATCGTGTCCACCTCCGAGCCCGGCACCCCGCTGACGCCCAACAGCATCAATTTCATCTATGAAAATTAAACAAGGAGCTGCTTTTCGCGCTTGAGCAAACATATCGCGCACTCGAGACGCTCCCACTCCCACGAACATCTCGACAAAGTCAGACCCGCTGATCGTAAAGAAGGGTACGTTGGCTTCGCCAGCAATCGCCTTTGCAATCAAAGTCTTTCCGGTTCCTGGAGCCCCCATCAAAAGAACGCCCTTGGGAATTCGCCCTCCAAGCTTTTGAAACTTTTTAGGATCCTTTAAAAATTCGACAATCTCTTCGAGTTCTTCTTTGGCCTCAGGCAAGCCCGCCACATCTTTAAAAGTAATGCGGCCCCGCTCATCTTCACGAAGCAGTTTGGCGCGACTCTTTCCAAAATTCATCGCTTTACCGCCCCCCACCTGAAGGTTTCTCATAAACACAAAAAACAAAATGACGATTATGATAACGGGCAGCAGATTGCTGAGAATGATCCAAAATCGTCCATCATCCGCGGGCTCAAATTTGTACTCAGGTACTTTGGCCGCTTCGAGCTCTTTAATAAAATCAGAATCCAATGCTCCCGGACCATTGGTCGAAAACTTGGTCACTTGACAGCAGCGTCCTTACGCTCTCCCGCAATCTCACTGCCACGAATACTGAGTTTAGTGACCTTGCCTTCTCGCAAATCCTTTTGAAATTCCGAGAAATCCACGCGCACGATGGTGCCTTTAAAATTATTGCTAAACTCCACAAAAAGATAAACGGCCAGAAGAACAGCCATCCACAAAAGAAAAGTCTTCATTCCTGCATTCATACGTTTTGTCCTTCACCTTACTATAGTCAGGCTTTGCGCTTTGGCCAGTGGCTTTGTCGCACTTTCGGAGCAGAGCCCGGCCCTCGTCCCGGATAATGCCGCAAACTCATTTGAGCCTTTTGACTCACTCGAATCACCCAATTTTTTGGGGCGTTCCAAACAAAAGCCCTCTCGGACAGCAGAAGCCGGCTCAGTTCCAGGACTTGAGCGCGATCTAGGGAAATTCCGTAAACCTCCTTGAAAAAGAAGACCAAAAAGCGGCGAACCAAAGCAGGGTGTTTTTGACGCAAAGGTCTTAGATCGAGGGCACTGGCGCCACCACCCATCTCTTGATGAATTTTGCGACATTCTTGTTCAAAAAAATCTTCTTCTTCGCCGATTTGATTTTGTAGCCGCAGCAGGGCGGGGCGGAAATTTTCAAAGCGCTTGCGTAGTTTTTTTAGCAGTTTATTGCGGATCCAGTTGCGGGTGTAGAGATCTTCGGCGTTGGTGTGATCTTCGACAAAATCAATACGCTCGCTTTGAATGTATTGCTCAATCCACTCGCGCGGCACATCTAAAAAAGGCCGAAACACCTGCCGTGCGCCTCGCGACGAAATGCGACGCATTCCGCGAAGACCTGAAAGCCCTGTCCCCCTCAAAAGTCGAAACAAAAAGCTCTCGATCTGATCGTCTTGGTGATGCGCTTCCACTAGGGTAGCGTCTGGCCAGAGGGCCTGTGAGTTGGCGATACGAATTTCTCGGGCTTGCTCTTGCGAAAGCTCTCGACGCTCAGACACTCGATAAATCGCACACGGGATCGATAGTTTTCTACAAAGAGCGGCCACAAAGCGCTCATCACGATCAGAGTCTTTGCCGCGAAGGCCAAAGTTAACATGATACACACAGAGCTCTAAATCTTTGGCGGAGCGCTGTTCGTAAAACAAATAAAGGAGTGCTACGGAGTCGCGCCCCCCACTCACACTTAAAACAAAACGCTTTTGATGAGGCTGAAAAGCCAATAATTCCTGAGCCAGGCGCTGAGACAGAGCGTCCATCGCTTCCACTGCTGACTCGACGCTATCAGACTGTCAATCAAAGATCCGCACAGGCTTTTTAGTCGTCTCGCGATTTTGATCACCAAAATAGCGATTCAGCAAATCTTTCAGCGGGCTTGATTCAGCCAGCAGCCACTCATGCCAGAGACGCTGAGGATCAAGTGTCTCAAAACTCTCAGGAAATCTCATGCCATGCTCGGATCGCAGAGACTGAGCGTATCTTTCGGCAAGAGCCAGACTGCCATGATAAGCATGACAAAAGAAGAGACTCAGTTGGCGCTTGGGATCCGCACTGCGGCCAATCTCGCCAATCAGCTCGACACAAGCCTGCTCGAGCGAGAACTTCAGGCCAGGATCGGCGGGCTCAAAACGCGAGGCCAAATAATAAAAATGTAAAGCCAACGCCGTATCTCGTCTTTCATTCTGGCAAAGCATGGCTAAATTGAAAAAGATGTCACTTTTATCTTCGACTAAGCTGGCTAAGTCCAGACACCGATTAAGCAAGTCATCGCCGCGATACATTTTCTCATAAATGTAGGAGAGATATTGCGTCGACTCATAAGCGAATTGTTTTTGACGAACCAAAGAGTAGAAGAGCTCGCCGGCCTCTTGAAACTTCGATCTTTCAAACAGGAGTTTCGCGTACTCAAAGCGACAACTATCTGAGTCTTTTTTAAGATGATGGAGTTGTTCAAGCGACCAAAGCGCCCACTGACTGGCCTCAGGCGCGGGCAGTCGAGTCCGAAGACCATTTTGAAAAAGTTTTACGTTTTCAGCGGCCTGAGAATCGGTGCGCAGAACTCTTTTGAGGTAACGCATGGCCTCTGGAGCGTTTTGCGCCTCAAGCGCACCCAGCGCCAGCGCATAGAGGCTTGGTGCATGCGAGAGATTTTTCTCAAGAGCCTTCTTCCACAACGACTTGGCCAGAGATTCTCGACCTAGATGATCGTAAACCACTGCCAACTCAAAAAGCTTCTCTGAATTGGGGTTGGGGAGGTCTTCGAGTTCCCAAAGCAGCAGTTCGGGCTCGGTTTCAAGCAAATGACGCGATTTATCTGACAGCCACTGAATCACAAGCTTGCTATCGGAGCCCAAAGACTTGGTTCTCAGCGGCATCCAAACATCTTTAAAAACCAGAAGAAATCTCAGGGGAATGCAGGTCTGATGGGTTTCGCGTCAGTTTTTGGCCCTCTTTTCGAGGATTTATGACATGGAACTTGACGCGAAAAATGGGCTTTCTTAGTGTCAGTCCTTCTTGGGCCGCTAGCTCAGTCGGTAGAGCAACTGGCTTTTAACCAGTGGGTCCCCAGTTCGAGTCTGGGGCGGCTCAGATTTTAAGACCGCCTGCCCCTATTCAGGATGAAAGGCTGAAATTCCTGGTAAGCCTCAGCCGTATGAACTTCCCCCTTAAAACCCGCTGCTTCAGAAACCAGTCTCAACGCTCGCAAAATCCTTTGCTGAGGGAGTAATCGCCCCCCTCTTGCGCCGGTCCCATCCTTACTTTTTAAGCCCACTCGCTTAAGTCTGCCTAGCCACTCCTCAGCTTCTGCTGGATCCAAGCGACGAAGCCCTATCACTCGCTCCAGCATCTCTTCAAAAAATCGATCGGTCTCATTGCTGAAACCCGTAATGCCTTCTTGCCCTCCTAAAAGCCTCAGCGCTCCACCACCACTCGTAAAGCGCTCTAAAACAGACGCCTCTAAAAACTCTAACTCCATGCTCTTTAATAATTTTTTGTAAGCCTCAGCCGTATGAACTTCCCCCTTAAAACCCGCTGCTTCAGAAACCAGTCTTAACGCTCGCAAAATCCTTTGCTGAGGGAGTAATCGCCCCCCTCTTGCGCCGGTCCCATCCTTACTTTTTAAGCCCACTCGCTTAAGTCTGGCTCGCCACTCCTCAGCCCCAACTGGATCCAAGCGACGAAGCCCTATCACTCGCTCAAGCATCTCCTCAAAAAATCGATCGGTCTCCTGGGTGAAACCCCCAAAGCCTTCTTGCTCTCCTAAAAGCGTAAGAGCCCCACGGTTACCATCAATAAAGTCTTCTAAAGCTGACGCCTCTAAAAACTCTAACTCGATGCTCTTTAAGAATTTTTTGTAGCCCTCCGCCGTATGAGCTTCGCCCTTAAAATCCGCTGCTTCAGAAACAAGTTTTAAAGATCGCAAAATCCTTTGCTGAGGAAGTAATCGTCCCAATCTTGCACTGCTACCGTCGTTGGACCTTAAGCCCACTTGCTGAAGTCTTGCTCGTAAGCCTGCCGCTTCAAGCGCATTCAAACGACGAAGCCCTATCTCTCGCTCCAGCATCTCTTCAAAAAATCGATCGGTCTCCTGGGTGAAACCCCCAAAGCCTTCTTGCTCTCCTAAAAGGCTAAGCGCTCCTGACTGAGGATCTCTAAACTCTTCGACCACTTCAATCAAAAGCCGCCCACACTGACGCACGCCTCTTGTCGGCTCCGACTCACCAGAGTTCGCCAGCAGAATCGATCCAAACGGCCCCCACAAAAGCGGGGCGAGCGACATCAGCCAGAAAAATCTGAGTAGAAGCATCGCACGTTGAACTGCAAGTCCCATTCCACCGATATAGAGCCCCTGAAGGATCATGACGACCGCAAAGATCGCGCCCTTGAGAAATCAAAGTACTAAGGCTAGGGCAGCCCCTCCACAGCGCGATCGCGGTCAAGGGATCCGAGTGTCCGACCTCACCGCGCCCCTCTCAAGCGCGGCACGAGAGCCTCTGCTGCACGATTCAAAGCCTTCTGGCATTGAATGGGAGCGGGCTGAGAGAAAAACTGAGAGATCACTTTTGAAGGATCGACAAACAACTGAAAGGCCTGTTCAGGGTCCAACTGATTTTGAATACGATCCATAAACACACTCGCAAAAAGACCCTCAAATCGACTACTCAAGCCTCCCAGGGTTTCGAGGGATTTGGTGAGTTTAAACAAATCATCGGTGAGACGCTTTTGCTCCTGAGACTCAGGGGCGGTGGCCACCAGAGCTTCTTTCACATACAAGAGAGTGGTGATCAACTCCCCTGCACGCTGCGCTTCGGTCATTTCTGCTGAAGATTTTTTTTGAAGCTCTCTCAAATCATTTTTAAGGGATTTCCAGAATTCGCTGGCTGCAAAATCTGAGGTGCTCTGACCAGCGCTTTGACTGAGGACGCTTAATATCGAATCAAAATCGCCGTTTCGCTTGAGTCCATCTTGTAAGTACCCAAAAATCAAGCGTGCAAAGAAGTCTCGACTCGGCCGAGATACCGACACCCATTGCCCAAAATCAATGTGCACCGCCTCAAAGCCTCGCTCGCCACTCACAATCAAAATATTGCCTTGATGGCGATCGGCATCAAAACGAATCTCCTCTTTATCAGCGAGAAGAAAATCGATTTCAGTCCTAATAATTTCTTCGGTGAGATCCCGGGAGAGAGAGTCGTCTGGAATTTGATCGAGACGAATGCCCTCGTGATACGGAAACACAATGGCTTGCTGATCTCGGCCGACCTGAGAGAGTCTCTCGGGGAGCACACTTTGCACACGACGAGGCGCCACCTTGCCGACTTCTGCTTTTCGATATTGCTCGAAGGCCTCCTGCGTTCTCTGAAATTCCTCTTCAAACTTCATCTCAGCTTTCACCAACGAATAGGCATCGTCTGGCACGCTAATAAAAGGTTTTAAAATTTCTCCCCCTTTTTGCTGAGCTGCCTCACGCAAAGCCTGTCTTGTTTTTTGGTAAACAATATCGACAGATCTCTCAATCGATGGTCGACGAATCGAGAAAACTTTTTTACTGACTCGGCCTGCATCATCTTTAAAATCGACGATCAAGGTGATTTTCACACTCCCCGCTTTAACCTCTGAAATTCGATCGAGCTGTTTGACTTCTTCGGGCAATAGATGCGGCTCAAGCATTTGATAAAGAGTTTCGTAGGAGGGCGTCGACGCACGATCCTCTTTGATTTTAAAAATTTCACGATAGGTCGGATCAATAGCTTGGTTTCTTGCAAGAATCTGAATGAGCTTGTCGCCAAAAGGCTGCAGTGCCGATCCCAGAGCCGAAAAGCGTCTCGCTCGATGACGCTTCAGATCTTCGTTGTTATCGGGCACTAAGCCTTGATTCTCGATTTCAGAGCGAGCGATAAGAAGCGCCCTTTGCTCGGGCGAGAAAGCTGCTAAAAACTGCTGGGCTAAAAGCCGAAGCGGTCCGGCCTTGGAGCCCTCTTCCATCAAGAACTCTGACACCGCCTTTTCGTTAAAAGATGTGGATTCAAGAATCGAGCTGTCTTCGCCAGGCAGACTCATTAGACTGGCCGAGATCACGACTTGCTGCGCGGGAGGCAAACGTTTGAACCGCTCGTGGAGGGCCTTTAGCTCGGACTCTAAAAGAACACCCAACCTCTCTCGATTACTCAAAAGCTCTTGGCTTGGATCGGACGTCCTTTGCCCCAATGGCTTACTAAGCTTTATGTTTCCACTCAACAACACGCTTTCGAGTTGTTGGAGTTTAGCGGCATAGAGATCTAAAATCTGCTCAATCAAAAGCTTCTGCGTCGCTTGTGACTCCCTGCTCTCAAGACCTTCTCCTAAAACGATAAAGCGCCGCAACAACTCGTTCTCCGCTGCCGTTCTTTTCGTCATGGTCAACGCGATCGCATCCATGGCCCAAGTCGACTTGTTGATGCGATCAACCTGCGCATGGGTCGCAGTAAAGGCGTCTGTGGCCTCGCCACCGCCCTCGAAACTCTTCACCGAAGAAAGAAGTCTGGACTCCTCGCGATTGGCCCTAATTTGAATCAAAAGCTCATCGATTTTAGAATCGATGACGTAGGAAAAAGGGCTATCCTTCAAGGAATCACGAAGCGATTCGGCGACCTCAGAAATGAAAGAAGCGCGCTGCTTAACGTCTTTTGCCTGAAGAATACGTTGTTGCGCCTCTTGAATCAAATAGTTCGCCCACTCCTCTACTCCCCGCACATCCAGTTGCACATATCTCCACTTAATGGCCTTCATCAGATACTGCACGGCCTGCTTTTTCTTTTCAGGATTCGACTCCTGACGAATCTCGCTCACCAGATCCGCAAGCTGCTTCTCGATCCAATCATTCTTTGAGGAAAGTTTACTGAGCTCTATGATCAAAGCCGTCTTTGCCATGAGATCTCCGTGCAGGTCGGCCCCAATGTCCTGGTAAATACGAACCTGGAGGGCCTGAAGCTTTTGGTTCAAAAGACTTCCTGGGCTTTCAATTTCTATAGGCTTAAAAAGATGTCGGAAGTGAGTCTCAAAAAGAAGGCTAAAATCCTCAAGCAGACTTAACTCCGAATTTTTGATGGAATCGAGGCTTTGGCTTGAAAGCCGCTTCTTTCGGGCCTCCAAAATAAAATCATCTAAAACATCGCTTAAGCTCCCTTGCTGTCCTGTACTGTAATTAATCCATATCGCGGGCCCATGCCCCTGACGCCACGAGCTTTCAGCGAGACTGTCTACCAGATCCAAAATCAAAAAAGCCTCAGCTCCAGACAAGCCCGAATGAAAGCTGCCATAGCTAAACTGACTCAGAGCGATCCTCAGCTTATCCCTGGGACTTATCTGCACGTTGCGCGACACGTCGGCATCACTTCCATCTTGATTTTGATCTGGCCCCGAGAGCATCCGAAGTCGGCCTGCTTCTTCGACAAAGGGATCCACCAAATAAATATCTAGAAGCTCTTGGCGAAAAGCCGTCAACAGCCGCCCGGCAGGACTGGATAGAAAATCTAAATACTCTTTACGCGAATTCGACAGCTCAATTTGAGAGAAAAATGCAGCAACGGCAAAGTATTGGTCGAAGTCGGCCCCCCGCGATCCCGATAAACGACGCGCAAGAGCACGAATTCGAGCAAGATCTTCTCTGCTTAAATCTTTAATCGCCGCAAGATCCTCTCGATTCTCCAAAAAACCAAGATGAACGAGGAGATCTTCTTCAGGCTTGTTTCGCAGGCTAAAAATTTCTCGACGCTCTCCCGCCGAGAAATTTGATTCGAGTCGATAGAGAGCTCTTCTGAATGTACGGAGCCTTCCCCTATTAAGAATTTAAAGTCCTGCGGCTTGAGCAAGTTTTTCGTTTGGTTACTCAAAAGCGCGCCCAGCAAAGAAAAACGTGAGCTTGCCTTCCAAAAGTCTTTGTTAATCATCTCAGGCTGAAGCATTTGATCCACCCAAAGCTCATATTGTTCCTCAAATGCTTCCTTCGATGGCGAAAGAGCCTCTCGAAACTCACCCGCTACGGCCAAAGCCTCCTGAAAAAGATAAAGATGATCATGATTCATTCGAAAGCTATCTGCGCTCTTCATGAGTCGGTTCCTAGACA
>JBILFF010000161.1:0-3798 GCA_044351695.1 Bdellovibrionota bacterium | reverse complement strand
GTAAAAAATTTCAAATCTCTAACAACGAGTTTCGAGTGGTGATCGTCAATCAAGCGGGCAAAGTCGTTCTTCGTAAAGAGAGCCCCCAGTCTCTAGAAGACTTTGAAAAAATACTTAAAAAATAACTCAACGAAGATCATCTCGCTTGAGGTGCAACTTGACTTGCTCCTTTCGGTAAGCAGCCATGGCGATGGCTTGCACTGCTATGGGCGAGGTGAAGAAAATAAAAACAATCGCCAAGAGGCATTTCAGATGATCCTCAAGCCTTAAGCCAGTCGTCAGTAGGGCCGACAAACAAAAAATCACCCCCAGGGTCGACGCCTTCGAGGCGACTTGCAGGCGCTGAAGAGGGTCCTTCATTCGTAAAATCCCCAAAAGAGCTACAAAAATAAATAAAAGACCAATCAACGAAACAAAAAAGCTCAAAGCACTCATGATTTTTTCTCCGTCATAAACGCGCAGAAAGCGAGAGTCGAAACAAAAGAAATGAGACTTAAAGCTAAAATGACGTCCACAAAAAGAGCTCGTTCGTACTGGAGGGCTAACACAGAGAGTCCGGCCATCACCACGATTGCCAAAAGATCCAAACTTAAAAGCCGATCGCTGCGGCTTGGACCCAAAACTAAACGAACAAAACAAAGGGCTACGAGCAAGGCTGTAAAAAATAGAAGAATTTCAGCAAAATCAGTCATCCCTTTATTGCTCCAATAAAAATTTTAGTCGTGCTTCGAGTTGAGCCTTTAGAGTTTGAACTTCAGACTCGGGGTCCCTTACATCCAAAAAATGAACATAAATAGATCGCCCATCGGCTGAGCGATCCATGCTCAAAGTGCCTGGAGTGAAGGTGATGAGGTTCATGTACAAAGCGATCGCAAAATCGGTCTTTAAATCGAGCGGAACTTCAAGAATACTTGAATTTGGCGGCCTTGCAGAAAGCAAGACCAGCTGAGCTACTTTTAAATTCGAAATCACCAACTCTTTTGCGTAAAAAAGAATAAACAAGACCCATGCCCAAGTCTTAGTGATTAGCCGAGTTGCCCCAGTCACGGTCGACCTCCTGAAATCATTGATTGCAGCAAGCTCTGAGCCGCTTGCTCGGACCACTCAAAAAGAGTCGCAGGCAATAAACTAATCCAAAGACTCGGCACAACTAAAAAAGCAATGCCGAGGATGTAGATCCACTTCTGAGAAATCGCCCGCGGTGTCGAGGGGGCCGTGCCTAAATAAGACTGCATCCAAATCTTCAGCATTGAAAAGAAGGTAAAGAGGCCCGCCAGAATGGCCGCGAAGAAATACCAAAACTCAGAGACCTCAAGACTTACCTGCAGAACTCCCAGCTTTGCCCAAAACCCCGAAAAGGGAGGAAGGCCCGCGAGACTCATGGCGGGAATCACAAAGAGTAGGCTGAGCGTGATCTGCAGAGAGCGAAGCCCTCCGTGAGAGGCGAGTTGTGTGCTGCCAAAAACGCTCTGGTTCCAACTCCCGCTAAAGAACAAAGCCGATTTCACAAGAATATGATGGATCATATAAAAAATACTGGCAGCGAGCGCGAGCTGCTGAATGGCTCTTTCTTCGCTCAGCCCAAAAAGAGCAAATCCACCTGCGATGTAACCCACCTGACTCAGGATGTGGTAACTGAGAATGCTGCGCAGATCGTTTCGAGTGTAGGCAGCAAAAACACCTAGCAACATCGTCGCGATGGACAGGTAGAGGATCCATTCGTAAAAGCTAGATCCTGGAGCGTAAAAGAGCGGAAAGACTCGCATCATGGAATACAGACCCACCTTGGTGAGAAGCCCTCCAAAGATGCCGCCCAGAGAGGGCGCGAGTTGCTCATAAGCCTTCGGTAGCCAAAAATAGAGCGGAAAGATGCCCGCCTTGGTGGCAAAGCTAAAGAAAAACAGACTCGAGATAAGAATTTGCTCACGATCACTGATCTCAGAAAAACGAATCGCAATTTGGTCAAAATGCAAATTACCAATCGAGGAGTATAGAACTCCTACCGCACATAAAAATATAAAAGAGCTTACTAAGTTTAAACTCAAATAGAGCGTGGTGGCTTTTATTTGCTCTGGCTTGTTTTGTACGATCAATAGCGCAAAGCTCGAAATTAAAATGACCTCATAGAAAACAAAGAGATTAAAAATATCGTGAGTTAAAAAAGCTCCGTTTACGCCGAGCTGAAGCAGCGAGAGAAGCGTCCAAAAACGATTTTTCTTGGCGACGATCCCGATGTCTTTGTGTGCTAAAAAAGCTCCACCCAAAAACACGAGCGCACTGACGCTTAAAAGCAAGCAGGAGAGCATGTCGATCTGTAAATTGATGGCGTGATAAAGCGGCCAAGCACCAGCCTGGAGGCGAATGGCGTGCTCTGGCAAGGTGTAGAGGGTCGAGATCGCGATCAAAAATTGAAGTGCGGTGCTCGCCAGAAAAGTAATCCACTGTGTTCGAAAGAAGGATCGCAACACCAAAGACGTCATGACATGAAGAAGAGGAAGCAAAAACAATCCTAAAAACAAATGCTCGCTCATCGCTTCCCCTGATCGGCTTTAAAAAACAAAACAGCGGCAAAGGCTGTGCTTGCAAGGCTAATCACAATGGCCGTTAAAATCAGTGCCTGAGCAAGCGGGTCTGATACTTCATCTTTATTCCATGCAAACGGAAATCCTCCCGGCACAAGTCGTCCTCGGCTCAAAAGAAAAATGTTCGCGGCTTGACTAAGAATCGCGAGACCGAAAAGAACGCGGTAGAGGTGCTCGGAGGTCATTAAGAAAACACCAATACTGACGAGCGCAAACATTAAAAAAGGGATGAATTCAATCATCTGCTGCTCCGATTCGCATCATTTGTCTAAAACTCATCGAAAGCCCGCAGCCGACAATCAAAAAAACGCCCACATCAAATACTAAGATGCTGCTGAGTTTACCGATGAAGGGAAGAGAAGTAGACCACCAAACGCCCTGAAAAAACCCAAGGCCCTCGATAAGAGGATAAAAAGCACCAAAGCTCAGGCAAAAAACTCCCAGGGCTAAACCGCTTTGTAAGAGCGTCTCTAATATTTTTTGCGTCTGTGGCTTTGTACGGAGTCCTAGCTCGATCATCATGACTGCCAAAATGATAAACAAGGAGCCAATAAAGCCGCCACCTGGCAGGTTGTGACCTCTGAATAAAAAGTAAAATGCTAAAATAAGCGACGTAGACACTAAGGGTTTTATAAAAATACGAAGAAGCGGAAAATTCATTCGGCAGCCTTCCATTTTGAAAGAAGAGCCGAAATACCCAGCGCTGCAACCAAGACCACAAGAGCCTCATTCAAAGTGTCTAGCGCACGAAAGTCGACGAGAATCACATTCACGGTGTTAGCCCCTTGGGCTTGAGCAAAAGCATTCTCTTGATAAAAACGAGCGGTTTCAAATGAATCATAATTTGTGGGCGCCATTGAGCTCATCCAAAAAAATAAAGCACCCACAGCCATACTCAAAAGGAGTCGAAGATAGATGCGCTTTTCTTTGTGAATAGGCGGCAGATCTTTTGCTTTTGAGATCATGAGGGCAAACACCACTGCCATCAAGAGCTCTACCAAAACTTGAGTTAAAGCAAGATCAACGGCGCCATAATAGGCAAAGATTAAACCCACCGACGCTCCAAGCACTCCCAAAACGAGAGCCACAGAAACAAGGCTTCGATGACTCATGGCAATGGCTGCCGCCAGAGTGCTCGCCAAACCAATCATTAAAATAAAAGGACTGGAGTTAAACAAAAGTCGCTGATGTCCTAAGCCCAAGTCAGAGCCTCGCC